>NZ_LOSX01000040.1:0-552 GCF_001521985.1 Burkholderia sp. RF4-BP95
CACCTTGGCTTCGGTCTTCAGCTTCTCGACCAGCGTCTTCACGTCCGGCACCTTCACGCCGGCCGCGCGCTTCGGCGGCTCGGCCACCTTCAGCGTCTTCAGACGCGGCGCGACGTCCACGCCCAGGTCTTCCGGCTTCACCGTTTCCAGCGGCTTCTTCTTCGCCTTCATGATGTTCGGCAGCGTCACGTAGCGCGGCTCGTTCAGGCGCAGGTCGGTCGTCACGACTGCCGGCAGCGTCAGCGACAGCGTTTCCGCGCCGCCGTCGACTTCACGTGCGACCGTGGCACGGCCATCGGCGATCGTGACCTTCGACGCGAACGTCGCTTGCGGCAGGCCTGCCAACGCGGCCAGCATCTGCCCCGTCTGGTTCGAATCGTCGTCGATCGCCTGCTTGCCGAGAATCACGAGTTGCGGCTGTTCCTTGTCGACCAGCGCCTTCAGGATCTTCGCGACGGCCAGCGGCTCGACGCTATCGTTCGACTCGACCAGGATCGCGCGATCGGCACCGATCGCCAGCGCCGTGCGCAGCGTTTCCTGCGCTTGCGTCAC
>NZ_LOSX01000041.1:0-1859 GCF_001521985.1 Burkholderia sp. RF4-BP95
GATGGAAGGATGATGCGCGCGCTGCCGGCGACGATTGGGATAAAGCCCAGGCTGCACAGTTGATGGCCGGTGGCGGGGTCGAAGGTGCGGCCCGCCAGATGCTTGCCGGCATGATCACGCAGTATCAGGCGACGATGGATCAGCTCGATGCCGATACCGAGATGAAGCCGGCCGACAAAGTCGCGATGCTGGCCAGCCTCGCCGACGCGTACAACAAGACGATCAACGCGTCGAAGCGCATCCTGCCTGAGACGAACGAACTGGCGATCGCGATGGGCGTCGTGCAGCGTCTGGCCACGTTCATCAAGGATCGATATCCGGAGCACGTCGGTGCGTTCGCTGACGTCCTCGGCCCGTTCGGCGAAGAGCTGGCCACCGTTTACGGTTGAGGTAACGACATGCTGGTCAGACTAACCCGCGACAACGCGGTGAATCCCGTTCACGTCGTGAGCGCCCATATCGAATACCGCGAACGGGATACTCGCCTCGTTGTCGAGATGGTCACTGGCACCGTGGCCTACGTGACGCACAACCTGTATGACGGCGTCGACGTGTACAAGGTCCATCAGGCGCTTGTCGACGCGAAGGCGGAGTGAGATGGTCCAGAAGTTCACCGAGAAGGATTTCCACAAGGAAATCGCGGAGCTGCAAGCGGAGTTGCGGCGCGACATCGAGTCCCACGCAACGGGCCTCGATCCGTCGCCGCCCGCGCGCTTGGAACGCCGTCGACGTGTGCTCGTCGACGGCGATTACCAGTTCTTCGCGTACACGTACTTCCCGCATCACATTCGCGGGACGCCGTCGCTGTTCCAGGCGCACTTCTGCGGGCGGTTCCCGAAGCTGCTGCGCCAGGCCGGCGGCACGCGTGAATGGTGGGTCGCGCCGCGCGGCGAGGCGAAGTCGTCGATGTGTACGAAGATCGGCCCGGTTTATGTCGTCGTTCAAGGGCTGTTGCAGCGCGAGGACATCCGGCGCGAGGTCGGATGGACGGACGCGCTCCCGGAGTTCCTCGACTACATCATCCTGCTTGGTGCCGAAACGTCGCTGCCTACCAAGCTGCTCGAAGTGGTTAAAACGGAGCTGACCGCTAACGCGGCGCTTCAACTCGACTTCCCCGAGGTGTGCGGCAAGGGGCCGACGTGGAAGGTGGGCGAATTCGTCACGAAGAACGGCGTCAAGGTCGAACCATTCGGTGCCGAGCAGGCGATTCGCGGCACGTTCCACGGAGCGAGCCGCCCAAAGGTGCTGATGGGCGATGACCTGATCACCGATGCCGAGGCGAAGAGTCCAACCGAACGCCAGAATCGCTGGACGTGGTTGGAAAAGGCCATCGACTACCTCGGCCCACCGGACGGCAGTGTGAAGTACATCGGCGTCGGCACGGTGCTCGACAAGGATGATCCGATCTCGCGCGCGAAGCGCACAATCGGTCACGTCGTCCATCACTTCCGCGCGATCGCGCAGATGCCGTCGAACATGGACCTGTGGCAGCGGTGCGAAGCGCTGATGCTCAACGACGACAAGCCGGCGATCGAGGCGGCCGCGCAGCGCGGCGAGGCGATCGCCGACACCGAGCTGCCGTCGTACCGGTTCTACCTGGAGCACCAGGCAGAGATGGACGCTGGCGCCGTCACGTCCTGGCCGTCCGTGCGCACGCTGTTCTATCTGATGCGGCAGCGCGCGAAGTCGCCGCGCGCATTCGCGACTGAAATGCAGGGTGATCCGCGCACCGAAGACGACAAGGTGTTCGGCCACATCACGTTCTGGGTGCAGCGCCTGCAATCCTGGTTGATGTTTGGTGCGTGCGATCCGTCGATGGGCCAAGGCAGGAAGTCGGACCCGTCCGCGATCCTGGTCGG
>NZ_LOSX01000042.1:0-366757 GCF_001521985.1 Burkholderia sp. RF4-BP95
CGCCGAAGCGCGCGGCCGGCGTGAAGGTGCCGGACGTGAAGACGCTGGTCGAGAAGCTGAAGACCGAAGCCAAGGTGTTGTAAGAGGGAGCGGAAAGAAATGACGATTCTGGTGATTGCAGAACACGACAACGCGTCGATCAAGGCCGCGACGCTGAACACGGTGGCGGCGGCAGCGAAGATCGGCGGTGACATTCACGTGCTGGTCGCGGGGCACAACGCGCAGGGCGCGGCCGACGCGGCAGCGAAGATCGCAGGCGTGTCGAAGGTGCTGCTGGCCGACGCGCCGCAGCTCGAAGCGGGCCTGGCGGAAAACGTCGAAGCGACCGCGCTGAACATCGCGAAGGATTACTCGCACATCCTCGCGCCGGCAACCGCCTACGGCAAGAACATCGCACCGCGCATCGCCGCGAAGCTGGACGTCGCGCAGATTTCGGACATCACGGCGGTCGATTCGGCCGACACGTTCGAGCGTCCGATCTACGCGGGCAACGCGATCGCGACGGTGCAGTCGAGCGATCCGATCAAGGTGATCACGGTGCGTGCAACGGGTTTCGATCCGGTTGCAGCGGAAGGCGGCAACGCGGCGGTCGAGAAGATCGAAGCGGCGGCCGATGCGGGCAAATCGCAGTTCGTGAGCCGTGAAGTGACGAAGCTGGATCGTCCGGAGCTGACGTCGGCGAGCATCATCGTGTCGGGCGGTCGCGGTCTGGGCAGCGGCGAAAACTACACGAAGGTGCTGGAGCCGCTGGCGGACAAGCTGTCGGCAGCACTGGGCGCATCGCGCGCGGCAGTCGACGCCGGCTACGTGCCGAACGACTACCAGGTCGGTCAGACCGGCAAGATCGTCGCGCCGCAGCTGTACATCGCGGTCGGCATCTCGGGTGCGATCCAGCATCTGGCCGGCATGAAGGATTCGAAGGTGATCGTCGCGATCAACAAGGATCCCGAAGCGCCGATCTTCAGCGTGGCCGACTACGGCCTCGTCGGCGATCTGTTCGCGCTCGTGCCGGAACTCGTGAACGAACTGGGCTGACACGGCGTGACTTGACGCTTCGGCGGCAAGTACGCAAGACGAGGGGCGCGATGAGCGCCCCTTTTTTGTGCGATGGCCGAGGCTCTGTTTCGAGCCAGCAACGCATTCGCTGTAACGAAAAAGGCGCCCCGAGGGCGCCTTTTTCGTTGATGCGCGCCGGCCTGCGTCGCGGCGGACCGGTCCGACTTATGCGTATGCCGGGCGCGTCTGGCCGGCCACGTCCTTCAGGTAGCGATGCACCGACAGGTCGTCGGCCTGGATTGCCGGTTTCTTGCCCGAGATCAGATCGGCGAGCAGTTGGCCCGACCCGCACGACATCGTCCAGCCGAGCGTGCCGTGGCCGGTGTTCAGAAACAGGTTCGAGACCGGCGTGCGGCCGACGATCGGCGTGCCGTCCGGCGTCATCGGGCGCAGGCCTGTCCAGAACGTTGCCTTCGACGTGTCGCCGCCGCCCGGGAACAGGTCGTTCACGCACATTTCGAGCGTCTCGCGACGCGCGGCACGCAGGTTCTTGTCGAAGCCGACGATCTCCGCCATGCCGCCGACGCGGATGCGCTGGTCGAAACGCGTGATCGCGATCTTGTAGGTTTCGTCCAGCACCGTCGACACGGGCGCGGCCGTCTCGTCGACGATCGGCGCGGTGATCGAATAGCCCTTCAGCGGATAGACGGGGATCTTCATCAGGTTCGAGATGAAGTTCGTGGAGTACGACCCGAGCGCGACGACGTATGCATCCGCGCGCACCGTCTCGCTGCCGCACTGCACGCCGGCGATCCTGCCGCCCGCGATCGCCAGCGCGTCGATCGGCGTGTTGTAGCGGAACTTCACGCCGAGCGATTCCGCGAGCGCCGCGAGGCGCGTCGTGAACAACTGGCAGTCGCCCGTTTCGTCGCCCGGCAGGCGCAGGCCGCCCGTCAGCTTGTGCGACACGGCGGCGAGCGCCGGTTCGGCATTCTTGAGCTCGTCCGGCGACAGCAGTTCGAACGGCACGTTCGCTTCCTGCAGCACCGCGATATCCTTCGCCGCGCCGTCGAGTTGCTGCTGCGTGCGGAACAGTTGCAGCGTGCCGCCCGTGCGGCCTTCGTACTGGATGCCCGTGTCGGCGCGCAGCGCCTGCAGGCAATCGCGGCTGTATTCGGCGAGGCGGACCATGCGGCCCTTGTTGACTGCATAGCGCTCGGCCGTGCAGTTGCGCAGCATCTGCCACATCCACTGTAGCTGGAAGCGCGTGCCGTCGAGGCGGATCGCGAGCGGCGCGTGCTTCTCGAACATCCACTTGACGGCCTTCAGCGGCACGCCGGGCGCGGCCCACGGCGCAGCATAGCCGGGCGAGATCTGACCTGCGTTCGCGAAGCTCGTCTCGAGCGCCGGGCCGGCTTCCCGGTCGATCACCGTGACTTCATGACCGGCGCGCGCGAGGTAATACGCGCTTGCCACGCCCACCACACCGCTGCCCAGAATGACGACTCGCATAGCTGCTCCAGATGGAAGGATCAGGTCGAGGCCGGGCGCACGTGCGTCTCCGTGTAACCTCTAGCTGATCTAGTTTTTTGCGCTATGGTATTGTCGAATGTGCAGGTTTTGTTATCGTATTTTTCAGGTTTTCAGCATAAACAAATGAGAACGCAACGCCAGCCAGTACGCTCGCTCGACAAGCTCGACCGGCGCATCCTCAAACTGCTCCAGGACGACGGCCGGATGGCGATGAAGGACCTCGCGGAGCAGGTCGGGCTGACCGTCACGCCGTGTATCGAGCGCGTGCGGCGCATGGAGCGCGACGGCGTCATCACCGGCTATCACGCACGCGTCGATCCGGGGCAGCTCGGTGCCGCGTTGCTGGTATTCGTCGAGATCACGCTCGGCCACAAGGGCGGCAACATGTTCGAGCAGTTCCGGCGCGAAGTGATGAAGATCGACGAGGTGCTCGAGTGCCATCTCGTGTCCGGCGACTTCGATTACCTGATCAAGGCGCGCATCGGTGAAATGGCCGACTATCGCAAGCTGCTGGGCGACATCCTGCTGCAGCTGCCCGGCGCGGTGCAGTCGAAAAGCTATGTCGTGATGGAAGAAATCAAGGAGACGCTGACGATCTCGGTCGGCGAATGACCGTGGCTGCTGCCTGCAGCCCGTCCCTCAATCCCGCCCTTGGCATGCTGCACCTAATACTGTATAAATGTACAGTATTGGGTGCAGGCGAATGGGTGAGCGTATGGACGGTCGGTCCGACAACGAATTTCCGATAGCACCGCCGGCGCCCCGCAAGGGGCGCGGTGCGGTCGACAACCTCCAGGGGCGATACGAAACGGCGCTGCGCGAAGCGGTCGACGACGGCTGGACACACGAATCGGACGACGCCGATCTGCCCGCGCCGCTGCGCACGCAGGTGTTTGAGGAGCGCGCAAAGAGCATCCTGACGCACAACCAGTCGCCGGACATACCGTTCAGCGTGTCGCTCAATCCGTATCGCGGCTGCGAGCATGGCTGCATCTACTGCTTTGCACGGCCGACCCATAGTTACCTCGGTCTGTCGCCGGGGCTCGATTTCGAGAGCCGCATCTATGCGAAGGTCAACGCGGCCGAATTGCTCGAGCGCGAGATTTCGCGCAAGCGCTACGTGCCGGAGCCGATCGCGCTCGGCGTCAACACCGATGCATACCAGCCGGTCGAGCGCGATCTGCGCATCACGCGCAGCGTGATCCAGGTGATGCACGATCACGGGCTGCCGTTCGCTGCGATCACGAAATCGTCCCTGATCGAGCGCGATCTGGATCTGCTGGCCCCGATGGCCAAGCGCGGGCAGGTGATGGCCGCGGTCACGATCACGACGCTCGATGCCGATCTCGCGCGCACGCTCGAGCCGCGTGCGGCGACGCCGGCGCGCCGGCTGCGCACGATCCGCGCGCTGCGTGATGCGGGCGTGCCGGTGGGCGTCAGCATTGCACCGATGATTCCGTTCGTCACCGAGCCGGACATGGAGCGTGTGCTGGAAGCTTGTGCTGAAGCCGGCGCGACGCACGCGAGTTACATCATCCTGCGGCTGCCGTGGGAGGTCGCGCCGCTGTTCAAGAACTGGCTCTCCGCGCATTTCCCCGATCGCGCGGAGCGCGTGATGAACCGCGTGCGCGACATGCGCGGCGGGAAGGACTACGACTCGGATTTCGCGAAGCGGATGAAGGGCGAGGGAATCTGGGCCGACCTGTTGCGGCAGCGGTTCCGTCAGGCCGTGAAGCGGCTAGGGTTGAACGAGCGTGCGAACGGCATTCTGGATCTGTCGCAGTTTCGCGGTGCGCCGGCGACCGGGGCGGCGGCGCAGCGCCCGGTGGCGGGCGCGACCGGCACGAAGTCGCGTGACGACGTGCAACTGAGCCTGTTCTGATCCGGCCGACGCGTGTTGGCGCTTACTGCGAGATTTGCTTTGCCGCTTCGACTTGCGATTCGAAGTACGTCTGGAACGACAGCGCGAGGGCGGTCATCAGCAGGAACGCACCGATCAGCAGCGAAAAGATCACGATGAAGATCACCGTCCAGCCTGACTGGCTGTGCTTGCCTGTGTCGGCATTGAATTGCGCGTCCCACTTCTCGTCGGGGCGCAGGCCGTAGACGAGCGCGGCGAGGAACGCAGCCAGAAGCGAGATCGCACCCGGCACGGCGAGCCACCAGCCGAGGTTGGCACTGCGCTGGGTCGCGGCGAGCAGCAGGAAACCCGGGATCCCGACGATTGTCGCGAGCAGGTGCGCCCAGCCGTACACGTCGCGAAAGCCGTACAGGTAGAAGCGGTGCGCGCCGAGCGAACCGAGCAGGAACGCGAGGGCGGCGGTGAGCGTCTTGGAGCGGAAGCGGCGGGACGATGCGGTGCTGCTGGACATGGATGGCGGCGGATTATCGTTGGCATGGGCGGCCGGCGGGCCGGCGCGGGGCGCTCGGCCCGGCACGCATTCTACGATGCCCGGTCGGACCCGGTCACCCCTTGCCTGCGTCAAGGTGCCGCATAGGTGATGCGGTAGATGGCGCCTGCGTAGTCGTCGCTGACGAGCAGCGAGCCGTCCGGCAGCGGCAGGACGTCGGCCGGGCGCCCCCACACGGTGCCGTCCGCGCGCAGCCAGCCCGTGATGAACGGTGTCTGGCTTGCGTGGCTGCCGTCGGCCGACACGACCGCGCGCATTACGCGATAGCCGACCTTCGTGCTGCGATTCCACGAACCATGCTCGGCAATGAAGATGTTGTTGCGATATGACGCCGGAAACATTGTCCCGGTATAGAAGCGCATGCCGAGTGCCGCGACGTGCGCGCCGAGTTTCAGCACGGGCGGCGCGTAGCGGCGGCACACGTCGGCGCTCCCGAATTCAGGGTCGGGCGTGTCGCCGCCGTGGCAATATGGAAAGCCGAAATCGAGGCCTGCGCGCGGCGCTCGATTCAGCTTGTCGTCGGGCACGTCGTCGCCCATCAAGTCGCGCCCGTTGTCGGTGAACCACAGCTCGCGCGACTCGGGGTGCCAGGCAAAGCCGACGGTATTGCGCACGCCGCGGGCGAACACTTCCCGGCCGCTGCCGTCCGCGTTCATGCGTGCGATGATCGCGTATCGACCGCGATCGGCGAGGCACACGTTGCATGGGGCGCCGGTCGGCACGTAGAGCTTGCCGTCGGGGCCGAATGCGATGAATTTCCAGCCGTGATGATGATCGGTCGGCAGCGTATCCGTCACGACAGCCGGCGCCGGAGGCCTGGCGAGCCGGTCGTCGATGTGATCGAGGCGCAGAATACGCGACACGGCGGAGATATAGAGCGCGCCGTCGCGATACGCGACGCCGACGGGCATGTCGAGCCCCGATGCGATCACGTAGCGGGCCGTGATCCGGCCCTCCTGCATCACAAGTGCATGCACACGGCCTTCCCGCGAGCCGACATACAGGATTCCGCGCGGCGACCACGCCATTTCGCGGGCGGTCGGCACGGCGTCGGTCAGCACGTCGACGTGGAAGCCGGGTGGCACGACGAGTTTGTCCGCCGGCGTTGCGGCGTAAGCCGCGGTGGCTGCGAGGCAGGTGAGGAGGCCGGTCAGCAAGCCCGCGAGGCGGTGCTGCGCGCGGCGCGCCAGGGTGACGCAAGATGGCGGCATGGCGGCGGTAAGCGTCGTGGACACGACGATTGTATGCCCGGCGTGCAGGGCGTCCGTGGAATTTTTGCGCGTAAGTGTTTGTTGTGGCTTTGGTTTCCGGCTATAATCGCACGTTTCAGTAGTTTCGAACCCGGTTTTCCCGAAGGATTTCATATGGTTATCATCCGTCTGGCTCGCGGCGGCTCGAAGAAGCGCCCGTTCTACAACATCGTCGCTACCGATTCGCGCAACCGTCGTGACGGCCGCTTCATCGAGCGCGTCGGCTTCTACAACCCGGTCGCCACGAAGGGCGAGTCGCTGCGTATCGCTCAGGACCGCCTGACGTACTGGCAAGGCGTTGGCGCGCAACTGTCGCCGACCGTCCAGCGTCTCGTGAAGGAAGCGCAAAAGGCGCAACCGGCTGCCTAACATGGCGCGGTGTGCCGGTCGTGCCGGCTGCAAGGAGCATTGATGTCCGGTCACGATTCCGGTAACGCAAAGCGCGGGCGAGCGTCATTTGGCGCATTCGTCCGCAAGCCGGTCGAGCGCGACACTGTCGCGAGCGCCGGTACGGCTGCCGAGCAGGGCAGTCTCGAGGCAGTACAAGCCTGGCCCGACGATGCTGTCGAGGTCGGGGCGGTCGTCGACGCCTATGGCCTGAAAGGCTGGGTCAAGGTGGCGACGCATGCAGACGCCGGTCGCGGCGGCGATGCGCTGCTCAAGGCGCGCCGCTGGTGGCTGGAACGGGGTGGGGAGCGCTTGTCTGCCCGCATCCTGCAGTCGAAGACGCACGGCGACACAGTCGTCGCGCATACCGCGGGTGTCAGCGACCGCGATGCCGCAATGGCTTTGCGCGGCTTTCGCGTGTTCGTGCGCCGGGAAGATTTTCCGGCATTGGCCGCGGACGAATTCTATTGGGTCGACCTGATCGGCCTCGAGGTCGTCAACGAGCAATCGGTGGCGCTCGGGACGGTAAGCGGGATGATCGACAACGGCGTGCATTCGATCATGCGCGTCGAGTATCCGGCAGTCGGCAAGGATGGTCGGCCGACCACCGACGAACGGCTGATTCCGTTCGTCGGCGTCTACGTCAAAACGGTGGATCAGGCGGCACGTCGCATCGTCGTCGACTGGGAAGCCGATTACTAATGAACCAGGTTACGGAGAGCGCGGTGCAGTTCGACGTCGTCACGCTCTTTCCCGAAATGTTCCGCGCACTGACCGACTGGGGAATCACCAGCCGGGCCGTGAAGCAGGGGCGCTTCGGATTGCGCACCTGGAATCCGCGTGATTTCACGACGGACAACTACCGCACGGTCGACGATCGTCCGTACGGCGGCGGTCCGGGCATGGTGATGCTGGCCAGGCCGCTCGAGGCCGCGATCGGCGCTGCGAAAGCAGCGCAGGCGGAGCAGGGCGTCGCGAGCACGCGTGTGGTGATGATGTCGCCGCAAGGTGCACCGTTCACGCACGAACGTGCGGTGCGAATGGCGCAGGAGCCTGGTGTCATCGTGCTGTGCGGCCGCTACGAGGCGATCGATCAGCGTTTGCTCGACCGGTGCGTCGACGAGGAAATCAGCCTCGGCGATTTCGTTCTGTCCGGCGGCGAACTGCCGGCGATGGCGATGATGGATGCCGTCGTGCGCCTGCTGCCTGGCGTGCTGAACGACGCGCAGTCGGCTGTGCAGGACAGCTTCGCCGACGGGCTGCTCGATTGTCCGCATTACACGCGCCCCGAGGAATACGAGGGGATGCGCGTGCCGGACGTGCTGCTCGGCGGCCATCATGCCGAGATCGAGCGGTGGCGGCGCCAGGAAGCATTGAGGAATACGTTGCGGAAGCGGCCGGACCTGATCGTCCGGGCGCGCCGCGAGAAGTTGTTGAGCCGTGCCGACGAGGCATGGCTTGCGAACCTCGCACGCGAAGCGAAGAACGCCTCCTGAGGCGGCGGCGCGGGCGGGAAATGGCGGTGCCGTGCATGCGTGCGCGGTGCCTGATGTGAATCCATCCTCTATCGGGGCCAAGCCTGGAAGCAGGCGGGTGCAAACGCCGACAAGATGGCTTTAGGAGTCAGTGATGAATCTGATCGCAAAACTTGAGCAGGAAGAGATCGAGCGCGCGCTCGCCGGCAAGACGATCCCCGAATTCGCCCCGGGCGACACGGTGATCGTGAACGTGAACGTGGTTGAAGGTAACCGCAAGCGCGTTCAGGCGTACGAAGGCGTCGTGATCGCGATTCGCAACCGTGGTCTGAACTCGAACTTCATCGTCCGCAAGATTTCGTCGGGCGAAGGCGTCGAGCGTACGTTCCAGACCTACTCGCCGCTGCTGGCGAGCATCGTCGTGAAGCGTCGCGGTGATGTGCGTCGCGCGAAGCTGTACTACCTGCGCGAGCGTTCGGGCAAGTCGGCTCGAATCAAGGAAAAGCTGGTGTCGAAGGATCGCGCCGCAGCAGCTTCCCAAGAGTAAGAGCTGTAAGGAAAAAGCACCCTCCCGGGTGCTTTTTTCATTCTGGCGCGACAATATGCTCGATACGTCACGAACTCGAGATCCCCATTGAATCGCCGCCCCATCATTGATCCCGAAGTGCTGCCGGTCGAAGGCACTGGCGCCGGCTTGCCGTCCATCGAAACCCGCTTGATGACCCCGCCCGGGCTGCGCGAGCGTTTCGCGCGCACGCTCGAATGGAGCGTCGAGCCCGGAGAGGCACGGCTGCAGGAGGGCGTCGATCCGCGCAGCGCCGCCGTCCTGATTCCGCTCGTCGTTCGCGAGGGCGGCCTCACCGTGCTGCTGACCCAGCGCGCCGACCACCTGAACGACCACGCCGGGCAGATCAGCTTCCCCGGTGGCCGTCGCGAGCCGTTCGATCGCGATGCGACGGCGACCGCGTTGCGCGAGGCGAAGGAAGAAATCGGACTGGCCGCCGAACCGGTGGAGGTGCTCGGTGCGCTGCCCGACTACCTGACGGGGACCGGCTTCTGCGTGACGCCCATCGTGGGGCTCGTGCATCCGCCGTTTACCGTGCAGGCCGACACGTTCGAGGTTGCCGAGATTTTCGAGGTACCGCTCGCGTTCCTGATGAGTCCGGCGAACCACCAGGTGCGCGTGTTCCGCTGGGAAGGCGGCGAGCGTCGTTTTTTTGCGATGCCCTATCCGAACGGCGAATCGGCCGGGCATTACTTCATCTGGGGCGCAACTGCCGGCATGTTGCGCAATCTGTACCGCTTCTTGGCAGCCGGATAGCATCCGGCCCGAACCCGCGCACGCGGCCGGCCGCCGGCCCGTCGCGTCGGCAGCCATGCGCCGCTTACGCTGTGCTATCGTTATGCAAAAAATGACATAACTCCGAAGACGGCGCCACGCATGACTTTCTTTTCGGTTCTTCTCGCCCTCATCATCGAACAGGTCCGCGCGTTGTCGCCGAGCAATCCGGTGTTCGCCCTGTTCCAGTTTCATGCGGAAACCGTCGCGCATGGCCTCGACGCCGGCAAGCAAAAGCATGGTGTGCTCGCATGGCTTGCAGTCGTGCTGCCGTGGGTGCTGATCGTCGCGCTGATCTACTTTCTGCTGTTCAAGGTGAGCTTCGTGCTCGCGTTCATCTGGAACGTCGTCGTCGTGTACTTCACGCTCGGCTTCCGCCAGTTCAGCCACTATTTCACCGATATCCATCTCGCGCTCAACAACGACGACGTGCCGCGCGCGCGAGAAATCCTGCACGAGTGGACGGGCCTCGACACGGTCGACATGCCGGTCGGCGAAATCGTCCGCCATACGCTGATTCATGCGGTCGTTGCGTCGCATCGCCACGTGTTCGGCGTGTTCTTCTGGTACGTGCTGCCCATCGGTCCGGCCGGTGCCGTGCTGTACCGCATCTCCGAATATCTCGCGCGCAGCTGGTCGACGCCGGGCGACGATCGCACCGCCGCGTTCTCGACGTTCGCGCAGCGCGCGTTCTTCGTGATCGACTGGATTCCGTCGAGACTGACCGCGCTCGGCTTCGCGATCGTCGGCAACTTCGAGGATGCGATCTACGCGTGGCGCAATCACACGCGCCAGTGGCCCGACCCGAACGACGGCGTGCTGCTCGCGGCCGGCAGCGGCGCGCTCGGCGCGCGCCTCGCGGGGCCGCTCGCGGAACCGTCGAGTCTAGACGCGTTGGCGGTCGGCGACAGCGGCCCGTTGACGGTCGGCGATGATTGCACGCCGCGCACGCTGCAGTCCGCGGTCGGCCTGGTTTGGCGCGCCGTGATCCTGTGGATGATCCTGCTGTTGATGCTGACGCTGGCCGTCTGGGTGTCGTGACGCCGCAGCGCACGTGCGCGATGAAACGAAAAGGCCGGCTTCATGCCGGCCTTTTTGCCATGCGCCAGGTCAGTCCGCTCAGTCGTCGAGCGGATCGCGTACGGCGCCGCACTGCCAGCAGGCGGTGAACTGAGCCTCCAGCGCCTCGCCGCATCGACGGCAGCGCCACGGAGCGGCGCCGGCCGACGGGCCATGCGACGCCGCATCGAGGAGCCGCCGAGCGAGCGCATCGTCGCGCTCGTCGTCGAGCCACAGCTCGGGGGCGCAAGCGTCGGCGGGCAAGCCGCCGAGCGCGCCGGTCGCGTAGCAGTTGTGCAGTTCGCAACCGATGCCGGCCGCCTGCAGCACATTCGCCCAATGCTGCGCGGTGGCGAGATTGGGGGCCTTGAAACGCATCGCGGCTCCTGTCGGTGAAGGCCGGGCCGGCGCCCCGGCCGCCTTCTGCCCGCCGTGCGCTCAGCGGACGATCTGGCTTGCCTCGTGCACGAGCTGTGCGTAAAGCGCATGCCGCGACGGTGAGATGCGGCCGTCGGAGACGGCTTCGAGAATCGCGCAGCCCGGCTCGTGCAGATGATGGCAATTATAGAAACGGCAGTCCGCGAGCAGCGGGCGGAATTCCGGGAACGCGCGCTCGAGGCGGCCTTCCGTCAGGTGGTAGAGGCCGAATTCCTGGAAACCCGGCGAATCGATCAGCGCGCCGCCGCCTTCGAGCGGGTAGAGGCGCGTGAATGTCGTCGTGTGACGGCCGCTGTTGAGCGCGGCCGAGATTTCCCGGGTCGCGGCTTCGGCATCGGGCACGAGCAGGTTCACGAGCGTCGACTTGCCCATTCCGGACTGGCCGAGCAGGATCGTCGAATGCCCGGCCAGATGCGGCATCAGTTGCGCGCGCGCATCGTCGGGCGCGCCCTTCACCGACAGTTCGAGCACGTCGTAGCCGAGCGCGCGGTAGGGCGCGAGGCGCTCGCGGGCGACCGGCAGCGCGGCCTCGACGTCGATCTTGTTCAGCACGACGAGCGGCTTCAGTTCATTCGCTTCGGCCGCGATCAGCGCGCGGCCGAGGAGATCCTCGCTGAAATAGGGCTCGGTCGCGAGCACGATCAGCAGCTGATCGAGGTTGGCCGCGAAGAGCTTCGACTTGAACTGGTCGGAACGGTACAGCAGGTTGCGCCGCTCGCCGATCTCGACGATCACGCCCTGGTCGGCCGACGCCTGTTCGTACACGACGCGGTCGCCGACCGCGATCTCGCTTTTCTTGCCGCGCGGGAAGCACTGCAGCATCGGGCCGCCGTCGTCGGGCGCGACGATATAGTGGCGGCCGTGCGCCGCGATCACGCGGCCTTCGACACGCGGCGCGCCCGATGCGCGCGGAGCCGGCTTGCGGGAGGTCGGCCGGCTCATGCGTGCTGCATCAGGCGGTCGATCCGCTGCGACGCCGGCGGATGCGAGTAGTAGAAGGCCGTGTAGACGGGGTCCGGCGTGAGGGTCGACGCGTTGTCCTCGTAAAGCTTCACGAGCGCGCTGACGAGATCCTGCGCGTCGGTCTGGCTCGCCGCGAACGCGTCGGCCTCGAATTCATGCTTGCGCGACGTGAGGCTGCTGAACGGCGTCGCGAAGAACAGGAACACGGGGATCGCGAGGAAGAACAGCACGAGCGCGGCGCCCGCGTTGCTCGTGTCGAGCGACGGCGTGACGCCGAGCCCCGTATAGAACCACGTGCGCTGCGCGAGCCAGCCGAGCAGCGCGAGCAGCACGAGGCTCAGCACGAACGACACGAGCATCCGCTTCATTACGTGGCGGCGCTTGAAGTGGCCGAGTTCGTGCGCGAGCACGGCCTCGATTTCCTGGCCGGACAGCCGCGCGAGCAGCGTGTCGAAGAATACGATCCGCTTCGACGCACCGAAGCCCGTGAAGTACGCGTTGCCGTGCGCGGAACGGCGGCTGCCGTCCATCACGAACAGGCCCTTCGCCGCGAAGCCGCACCGCTTCATCAGCGACTCGATGCGCGTGCGCAGCGCTTCGTCCTTCAGCGGTTCGAACTTGTTGAAGATCGGCGCGATGAAGGTCGGGTAGATCAGCAGCACGAGCATCTGGAATGCGACCCAGACGATCCAGGTCCACAGCCACCACAGGCTGCCGGCCTGGTTCATCAGCCACAGCACGACGAACAGCAGCGGCAGGCCGAGCACGGCGCCGAGCAGCGTGTTCTTCAGCATGTCGGTGAAGAACAGGCGCTTGGTCATGCGGTTGAAGCCGAACCGTTGTTCGATCCCGAACTGGCGGTAATACTCGAACGGCACGTCGATCGCGCCCATGATCGCGAGCACGACGGCGACGAGCGCGACCTGCTGACCGTAGCCGCGGCCGAACCAGCCCGTCAGCAGCGTGTCGAGGGCGCCGACGCCGCCGAGCAGGGTAAGGCCGACCAGCACGGCCGCGCTGACGACGATTTCAAACATCGCCAGCCGGGTGCGCTCGACCGTGTAGTCGGCGGCGCGCTGGTGGGCGGTCAGCGGGATGGTGGCGCTGAACTGCGCGGGCACGTCGTTGCGATGTGCGGCGACGAAGCGGATCTGCCGCGACGCGAGCCACAGCTTGGTGACGACCATCGCGAGCACGGCGATCGCGAACAGCAGGGTGAACGAAAAGGGTGACATCGAAGGCGCCAAAGGGTTCTATGCGAGAATTATATGTTCTTGCGGACCGGGCCCGCTCACGCGATGCCGGCCGCCCGGGCGGCGCTGCGCGCCGTCCGCCATTTTCCAGGATGACTCATGACCGATACCGCCGCTTCCGCCAGCCAGCCCGCGCTCGTGCGCAACGAGTTGAACCTCGTCTGGCTCGACATGGAGATGACGGGCCTCGACCCGGATAACGACCGCATCATCGAAATCGCGGTCGTCGTGACCAATTCCACGCTCGACATCGCGGTGGAAGGCCCCGTGTTCGCGATCCACCAGAGCGACGAAACGCTCGCGAAGATGGACGACTGGAACAAGTCGACGCACGGCCGCTCGGGCCTGATCGAGCGCGTGCGCGCGTCGACCGTGACCGAGGCGGAGGCTGCCGCGCAGCTGCAGGCGTTCCTCGCGCAGTATGTATTGCCCGGCAAGTCGCCGATGTGCGGCAATTCGATCTGCCAGGATCGCCGTTTCATGGCGCGCTGGATGCCGGAATTCGAGCGGTTCTTCCACTACCGCAACCTGGATGTCAGCACGCTCAAGGAGCTGTGCCGCCGCTGGCAGCCCGCGATCTACAAGGGCTTCCAGAAGCGCGCGATGCACACGGCGCTCGCGGACATCCACGAGTCGATCGACGAACTGAAGTATTACCGCGAGCATTTCCTGATTCCGGCCGCGTCGGCGCCGGCAGGCGAGTCCGCGCCGGCCGCCTGAGCGGGCCGGCACGCGCTCAGCGCGGCGCGCGTTGCGCGCTCTTCGGCCGGAACGCCGCGACCACCGCGGCGTCGGTCTCGATGTACGGGCCGCCGATCAGGTCGATGCAGTAGGGTACGGCCGCGAAGATGCCGGGCACGGTCGACTTGCCGTCGGCGTCGCGCAGCCCTTCGAGCGTTTCCCGGATCGACTTCGGCTGGCCGGGCAGGTTGATGATCAGCGCCGCGTGGTCGGCCGTCTCGCGGATCACCGCGACCTGCCGCGACAGGATCGCGGTCGGCACGAAATTCAGGCTGATCTGCCGCATCTGTTCGCCGAATCCCGGCATTTCCTTCGTCGCAACGGCCAGCGTGGCTTCCGGCGTCACGTCGCGCCGCGCGGGGCCGGTGCCGCCGGTCGTCAGCACCAGATCGCACCCCGCGACGTCGACGAGTTCTGCCAGCGTGGCGGAGATCGTCGGCGCGTCGTCCTGGATCAGCCGGGTTTCGGCGCGCCACGGCGAGCGCAATGCGCTGGCGAGCCATTCCTGCAACGCCGGAATGCCCTTGTCCTCATAAACGCCCGTGCTGGCGCGGTCGCTGATCGACACGAGGCCGACCACGAGCTCGTCCGGGTGGTTACGCTTCGTCGTCATGGTCGTCTCCGGCTTCGTCCGGCGCTTCGTCTGCGTCGGCCTCGTCCGTACCGCTCGCGGTCTTGATCCACTGGAACAGCTCGCGGAAATAGCGCGGCGGCTTGCCTTGCTGCGCTTCCTTGCGTGCGTTGCGGATCAGCGTGCGGCCTTCCTGGATGTCGGCTTCGGGGTGCAGGCGGAGGAATTCGGTCAGCGCGTCGTCGCTGGCGAGCAGCTGCTCGCGCGTGCGCTCGATCCAGTGCAGGCGGGCGGTCGCGGCCTTGTTCACGCCTCGCTGGGCGTCCAGCGCGGTGCGCAGCGCGGCCGTTTCCTCGTCGGTCAGCGAGCGCATCACGCGGCCGACGTATTGGAGCTGGCGGCGTTTGCCTTCGTGGTCGGTGATCCGGCGCGCCTCGCGCACGGCGTCGGCGAGGTCCTCGGGCATCGGCATGCGCTTGAGCGCGTCCTTCGGCAGGTCGACCAGGGCCTGGCCGAGCTCCTGCAGCGCGTGCATCTCGCGTTTCAACTGGGATTTGCTGGGGCGATCGTAGCCATTGCCGGTGTCGTCGTCGGCGTGCTCGATCGGCTGGATTCGGGTTTTGCGTGTCATGGGCGGCATTGTATCGCGGCGCGCACACCCCAAGCTTGTCGGTATGTGGCCCCGGACCTTGCTATGATCGCGGGATACGCAACATTTTGAACATGCGGGCGGCTCGCCCGCCACCGGATATCACGACGATGGCAGCCAATCTCGACGTACAAGCGCGCTATTTCCCGCACACGCAGGACCAGCTCAAAGAAATTGCCTCGGACATCCTTCGCCATGCGAAGGCGCTCGGCGCGACGGACGCCGCGACCGAAATCTCCGAAGGCGACGGCCTGTCGGTGTCGGTGCGCCGCGGCGAGGTCGAGACGATCGAACACAACCGCGACAAGATGGTCGGCGTGACGGTGTTCATCGGCAAGAAGCGCGGCAACGCGAGCACGTCGGATTTCTCGCCGGCCGCGATCAAGGACACCGTCGCCGCCGCGTACAACATCGCGCGCTTCACGGCCGAGGACGACGCGGCCGGCCTCGCCGAGGCCGAGCTGCTCGAAACCGATCCGCGCGACCTCGATCTCTACCACCCGTGGGCGCTGACGGCCGACGAGGCCGTCGAGCTTGCCCGCCGCGCGGAAGACGCCGCGTTCGCGGTCAGCCCGCAGATCCGCAACTCGGAAGGCGCGAGCGTGTCGGCACAGCATTCGCAGTTCGTGCTCGCGACGTCGCGCGGCTTCCTCGCCGGCTACCCGTACTCGCGTCACTACATCGCGTGTGCGCCGATCGCGGGCACCGGCCGCCACATGCAGCGGGACGACTGGTATTCGTCGAAGCGCAGCGCGGTCGACCTCGCTGCGCCGGAAGCCGTCGGGCGCTATGCGGCCGAGCGTGCGCTGGCGCGGATGGGCGCGCGCCGTCTCGACACCCGCAAGGTGCCCGTGCTGTTCGAGGCGCCGCTCGCGGCCGGCCTGCTCGGCGCATTCGTGCAGGCCGTCAGCGGCGGCGCGCTGTACCGCAAGACGTCGTTCCTCGTCGACAGCCTCGGCAAGCCGGTGTTCGCGCCGCATGTGCAGGTCGTCGAGGATCCGCACGTGCCGCGCGCGATGGGCAGCGCGCCGTTCGACGAGGAAGGCGTGCGCACGCGTGCGCGCAGCGTCGTCAGCGACGGCGTCGTCGAAGGCTACTTCCTGTCGACCTATTCGGCGCGCAAGCTCGGCACGCAGACGACCGGCAACGCGGGCGGCTCGCACAACCTCGCGCTGCGCAGTTCGAACACGCAGCCGGGCGACGATTTCGACGCGATGCTGAAGAAGCTCGGCACGGGCCTGCTGTTGACCGAGCTGATGGGGCAGGGCGTGAACTACGTGACCGGCGATTATTCGCGCGGCGCGGCCGGCTTCTGGGTCGAGAACGGCGTGATCCAGTATCCGGTCGAGGAAATCACCGTCGCGAGCACGTTGCAGGAGATGTTCCGGCATATCGTCGCGATCGGTGCGGATTCGATCGTGCGCGGGACGAAGGAAACGGGCTCGGTGCTGATCGAGCAGATGACGATCGCCGGGCAGTAAACGGCGCGGCGTCGGCCGCCAGGAAACAAGAAAGCCCGACCGGCGTGGGTGCGCCGGTCGGGCTTTTTGTCGTGTGCCGCGTGTCAGCCGCGCTTGCGCGCGTAGACGACGAACGCATAGCCGAACGTGTTCGGCGCGGCGGCCTGGTGCGGGTCGCGCGACACTTCGTGCCAGTGCGCGGGATCGGGCGCCGGGAACGACGCATCGCCCTCGAAGTCCGCGTCGATTTCGGTGACGACCAGCTTGTCGGCGAGCTCCAGGCCTTCCGCATAGAGCTGTGCGCCGCCGATCAGGAATGCTTCGGCGACGCCGTCGCGCGCGGCGAGCGCGAGCGCATCGGCGAGGGACGTGACGGTGTCGCAGCCGTCGAAGCGGCGCGTTGCGTCGCGCGTGACGACGATATTGCGGCGGCCCGGCAGCGGCCGACCGATCGACTCGTGGGTCTTGCGGCCCATCACGATCGGCGCGCCCATCGTCGTGCGCTTGAAGAACGCGAGGTCCTCGGGAAGTTTCCAGGGCAACTGGTTGTCGCGGCCGATGATGCCGTTGCGGGCGCGCGCGACGATCAGGGTCAACGTCGTCATGAAGGTCGGGGAAGAGGAGAACCGGAATGGCGCCGATTCTACCGGAATGGCGGCGCGCGACCGCATCGATGCGGTCGCGCGGGCGCATTGGCGGTTTTCGGTCCGCCGCGCCTCGTCGGCGGTGGCGACGAGGTGCGGCCTTTGCGCCGTGATGTCCAGAATAAAAAGAGTGCCCGCCGGGGGACGGACACAAAAAACGGTTCGCGTCGAGATATCGACGCCGCATGAAACGGCCTGACCCATCCCATTCGATCTGTAATCCTCATCGATTGAGCGGCGTGTGGCGTCGTGAGCGGATTATCGATGCATGCGGTTTCCGGTGTTTCCCTCCATCGCATGTTGCGCGTTGCCGGGAAGCGGAACAGGAATCGGGATCGGCAGCGGAGCAGGCGGGGCGAGCTCGTCCCACAGCGTCACCCATGTGTTGCCCGACGAACGCGGTTTGGGTGCGGCGATCGGCACGATACCGATGCGGTTGTCCTGTTGCATGCGCGGCGCGTTATCGGCAAGCAGCATCGCGCGTTCGGGCCGCGCGCCTTCTTCCGAGCGTGCCGGCATGAACGGGCACGCGAGCGCAAACGCTATCGTCATCTGCACGCAAGACCGTGAAAAAAGTGTTCGCATGGCCGCCTTCTCCGATCCGTTGCACATTCAGCGAAATGCATGCCATCGGGCGAAGAGCATTGTCGCGTCTGCGATTTGCGGGGGAGCGTCACGAATCGCAATCGAAAACGCCGGGAAATGTTTCAGGCGTGAAACGACGGGGCTTGGGAATACTGCGGATTCAATCAAAACGCTTCAAGGATGAAAATCTGCGCGTGTGTCGATGCAGGTACGCGTCGCTGCGCGTGTGCTATGTGCAGATGATTGATAAACATCGACCATTGAGCGATTCGGCCGCTCGCCCCTTTGCGCTGCAATTGGTTTGTCGCATTCAGCGCCTATAACTAAGCCGTCGTGACCAAAAAATAACTGGACGCGAGACAAGCGCCATCATGCGAGGCTGGTCGCCGCCGCGCATCGGCATGGCGAATCGAGCCGCTTCGGCTGACCCGGTTCGATCCTTTTGCACGTGACTTGGCGTGTACGGCAATCGTTAGACGGTTGATGAACGGGGTGGGCATATGGGAGCCGAGCAGCGGCATGTGATCTATTTCTCGCGCGAGCCGAACGACGCGTTGCGCGGGCATTTCGACGAATGCGGGTGGCGCGTCGATCTTGCGGAAAGCGCACGCGACGTGCGGCGTGTCGTGCAGCACGGCGTGGCAACCGCCGGCCTGCTCGATTTCTCGCCGGGTTTTCGGCCCGCGGATCTGCGCGAACTCGAAACGTGCTTGAGCATCCAGCAAATCGGCTGGATCGCGGCGACCCGGCGTGGGCAGTTGCAGGACGCCACGCTGCGACATCTCATTCGCGACTATTGCTTCGACTACGTGACGATGCCGTACGAGGCGTCGCGCATCGTCGAGACCATCGGCCATGCGCACGGCATGGTCGCGCTGACCGACCCGGTCGCGTCGCCCGTCGGCGCCGGGCGCGCCGAAGGCGAGATGGTCGGCACCTGCGACGCGATGCTCGGCCTTTTCAGGACGATCCGGCGCGTCGCCACGACCGATGCACCGGTGTTCATCTCCGGCGAATCGGGTACCGGCAAGGAACTGACGGCCGTTGCGATCCACGAGCGCTCGGCGCGCGCGCAGGCGCCGTTCGTCGCGATCAATTGCGGTGCGATTCCGTCGACGCTGCTGCAGGCCGAACTGTTCGGCTACGAGCGCGGTGCTTTTACGGGCGCGAATCAGCGCAAGATCGGCCGTGTCGAGGCCGCGAACGGCGGCACGCTCTTTCTCGACGAGATCGGCGACCTGCCGCTCGAGAGCCAGGCGAGCCTGTTGCGATTCCTGCAGGAAGGCAAGATCGAGCGGCTCGGCGCGCATGTGTCGGTGCCGGTCGACGTGCGCGTGATCTGCGCGACGCACGTGGACATGGAAGCGGCGCTGCGCGACGGGCGGTTCCGCGAGGACCTGTTCCATCGGCTGTGCGTGCTGAAGATCGAGGAGCCGCCGTTGCGCGCGCGCGGCAAGGATATCGAGCTGCTGGCGCGCCACATGCTCGAGCGTTTCAAGGGCGATGCGCATCGCCGTCTGCGCGGTTTCTCGCCGGACGCGATCGCCGCGCTGTACGGTTATTCGTGGCCGGGCAACGTGCGCGAGCTGATCAATCGCGTGCGCCGCGCGATCGTGATGTCGGAGGGCCGGATGATTACCGCGGCCGATCTCGAGCTCAACGAATTCGCGATCCTGGCGCCCGTCTCGCTCACCGAGGCGCGGGAAGCGGCCGAACGGCAGGCGATCGAGCAGGCGCTGCTGCGCCACCGCGGCCGTTTCGCCGATGCGGCGCGCGAACTCGGCGTGTCGCGCGTCACGTTGTACCGGCTGATGTGCGCGCATGGCATGCGCGATCGCAGCGACCCGCTGGGAGGGTTTTCGGCGCCGTTGCCGGAGGTTCCGCGTCACGCTTGCTAAAATTGGCGGGTGACGGCCGCCCTCGCGGCCGAAGGAACCCGCATGAAACAGTACCTCGACCTCGTTCGCACCATCCTCGACACCGGCACCTGGCAGGAGAACCGCACGGGCATCCGCACCATCAGCATGCCCGGTGCGATGCTGCGGTTCGACCTGCAGCAAGGTTTCCCGGCCGTGACGACCAAGAAGCTCGCGTTCAAGTCCGCGATCGGCGAACTGGTCGGCTTCCTGCGGGCATCGCGCAGCGCGGCCGATTTCCGCGCGCTCGGCTGCAAGGTGTGGGACGCGAACGCGAACGACAATGCGCAGTGGCTCGCGAACCCGTACCGCCAGGGCGTCGACGACCTGGGTGACGTGTACGGCGTGCAATGGCGCCAGTGGCCCGGCTACAAGGTGCTCGACGCGGGCGCCGACGCGCAGATCGCCGACGCGACGCGCCGCGGTTTCCGGATCGTCACGCGCTTCGATGAGGACGGTGCGCCGAAGGTGCTGCTGTACAAGGCGATCGACCAGTTGCGCCAGTGTCTCGACACGATCATGGAGAACCCGGCCGATCGCCGCATCCTGTTTCACGCGTGGAATCCGGCCGTACTCGACCAGATCGCGCTGCCCGCGTGCCATCTGCTGTACCAGTTCCTGCCGAACGTCACGAAGCGCGAGATTTCGCTGTGCCTGTACATCCGCAGCAACGACGTCGGGCTCGGCACGCCGTTCAACCTGACGGAAGGGGCCGCGCTGCTGTCGCTCGTCGGCCGGCTGACGGGTTACACGCCGCGCTGGTTCACGTACTTCATCGGTGACGCGCACATCTACGAGAACCAGCTCGACATGCTGCAGCAGCAGCTCACGCGCGAACCGTACGACAGCCCGCGGCTCGAGATCGCCGAGCGCGTGCCGGACTACGCGAAGACGGGCGTCTATGCACCCGAATGGCTCGAGCAGATCGAGCCGTCCGACTTCTCGCTCGTCGGCTACCGGCATCATGAGCCGTTGACCGCGCCGATGGCGGTCTGAGCCCCGGCGTTCGACGGCGGCGCGGGTTACGCGATACGCGACAGATGGAATGAAGAAGGCCCGACCGGTATTCGCCGGTCGGGCCTTTCCGTTTCATCGGGCGGTTATTGGCGGTGCCGCTCCTCATGGCCGCCGGGCGGCGGATTGCTCGGGCGCGGCGCCTCGACGTGCGGCGCCGGTTGCGGCCGCGGTTCCATGTGCGGCGCGGGCATCGCCGGCCGCGGCTCCATGCGCGGCGCCTGCGGCTGCGGCCGCGGCATGTCGTGCACGGCCGGCGCGGGCGGGCGGTACTCGTTCACGCGCGGCGGCGCGACCTCGCGCCGCGGTGCCGGTTGCGCGTATTCGGGGCGCGGTTGCGGCGTCGGGGCCGCCCGCTCGGGCCGCGGCTGCGCATGCTGGGCCGGTGCCGCGAAGTCAGGACGCGGACGTGGCTGCGGAATCTGCGCGGTCGTATCGATCCGTGGTTGCGGTAACGCGCGCGGCGTTTCCTGCCGCGCATCGGGTTGCGTGCCGTGCGCGGCTTCCGGATGCGGGACCGCCGCCGCACTGCGCACGGGCGGCAGGGCATTCTGTCCCGCTGCGTGGAGTGCCGTCGGCGGCGTCGGGCGCTGACGCTCCATCGGCGTGTGCGGCTGCATCCACGCGGGCGCGGGCGCCGCGGCAGCGTGCGTGTTGTCGTGCCCGGTCGGCGCGTTGGCGGCCGTCGGCGGGTGCGGGACGCCATTTCCGGCGCCGGGCGCCTGATGCGGAGCCGGATTGCCCGGCGCCTGCGGCGTGGCGCCGTTCGCGACGCGCGGCGCATTGGGGGCTTCGCCGTTCATCGGCCGCACGCCATTCGGCATGATCGGCATCGGGGCACCCGGCCGTGCGGCCTGTGCCTCTGCCTGTGCCGGAGCGGGCTGCCCGTCGCGCGGCGCGTGTGCCGGTTGCACGACGGGACCGTGCGGATTCACGAGCTGCACGTTGCGCATCGCCCATGCACCGGCTTTCGGATTGCCCGGAACGCGAACCGGGCGAGCCGTATAGTCGGCCGGCACGTTCGTCCTCGCGACGGGCGCGCCCGCGCCCGGCACGCGCCCGCCTTGCCGGGCAAGATGCGCGGCCGCCTGGTCGCGATACGCGGCCGGCACCGCCGGATTGCGCGTCGCGACGAACGTGTGCTGTCCGATCGCCGCCGGCGGGCGGTAGCTGGCCGTGCGCAGTCCGCCGGTAAAGCTCTGGCGTACCGGCGCGATGCCGGGGGTGCCCGGCATCACGTGCGCATTGCGCCATTGCTGCGGATCGACGCGCTGCGAGAAGTGCGCGACCGGCTGACCGTGCACGAACGCGGATGCCGGCACGGCCGTGATCGCATGCGGCGCCCGGAAGTTCACGTACGTCTTGTTGATGTTCGTGATGTTGGTGACGTTGTTGATGTTCGTCACGTTCACGGTCTTGTTGACCGTCACGTTGTTGACCACGATGTTCCGGTTCACGCGATCGTAGTAATGCGGGCTCCAGCCGCCCCAGCCGGGATGCCAGGGTTCGCCCGGGCCGAGTGCGAACCACGCGCAGCCGGCCGCGGCGACGCCGCCGACCGTCAGCGCGACGCTCCAGTCGGGACCGCCGCCTCCACCCACGAACGCGACGAGCGCCGGCGCGTAGACGGGCGGCTGGCTGACGACCATCGGGCCGGGCACCCACGCCCAGCTGTCGTCGACATAGGCCCAGCGGCCGTAGTGATAAGGCGCGAAGCCCCACGGCGCATCGTCGACCCACGTCCAGCCCCACGGCGCCTGCCAGATCCAGTGACCGTCGTGATACGGCGCCCAGTCGGCCGGCGTGTCGTTCGGCACCCAGACGTTGCCGTAATTCGGCGTTTCGCGCCAAGTACCGTTCGCGTCGAGGTCCTGATAGCCGGGAATGTCGCGCGATACGTAGCGGGCCGACACCGAGCGCTGCTCGGCCGCATCGCGGCCGGCGGCCCACTGGTCGAGCGCGTCGGGGGCCGGTGCGGCCGATTGCTGCGCGACCTGCAGGTCGGTGCCGGTGAACACGACCTGCTGCCCGGGCGACAGCGGATACTGCCCGTTGCTGCCGTAGACGGTTGCGCTGCCGCTGCGGACGGTGACCGTCGTCGTCTCGCCATTCGGCGCGACATCGACGCGATAGTCGCCCGGGCCCGTGACGCCGAGCGCGAGATTGGGCGTATCGATTTCGTAGGTTCCGCCCGGCGGCAGATCGCGCACGTGCGTCGACACGGTGCCGAGCCCGACCTTCAACTGCGTCGTGTTGTCGTCGAGGTTCAGGACCGACAGGCTCGTCGATTCGCCGAGACGCACCGCGGTCGAGCCGATGTGCAGCTCCGAGCGCGCGCCGGCATCGTTCCACAGCTGGTCGCCGGTCGTCAGCGGCCGGTTCACGGCGGCGTACGACCAGGTATCGGTGCCGGCGGGCTCCGTCGTCACGGCACCCGACATGTAGTTGAGCCGGGCGACGCGGCTCGGCGGATCGCCGCCCGGCTGTCGGGCGGCGGCCGCATATGCCGCGGCCTGTGTCGCTTGCGCGAATGCGGAGGGCAGGGTCGCCAGCGTGGCGAACGCGAGCAGCGTGCAGCGAGCGGTTCGCTTGAGCGTGAACAGGGAGGCCATGATGAGCGTCTTCGTCGTTATCGCGGCGCGTCGATTCGTGCCGTTGAGTTCACAATATCCGCTCGGCCTGTTTCAGTGCTCGGTGTTTTGTAAGTCGAATGGCACGCGATGTAACAAAACCTGTCCATCGCGCGCCGTTGTCGTCCGGTCGCAATGTGCGCGTCAAGCGGACGTAAGCCAGTCGTCGAAAATCTGCTGTCCGGGCACGGTGACGCGCAGCACGCGCGGCCGCGCGGCACGCTCGATCCAGCCGTGCGCGCAGAAGCTGTCGAGGAGTGCCGCGCCCAGCGCGCCGCCGAGATGCGGGCGGCGCTCGCTCCAGTCGAGACAGCCGCATGCGAAACGGCGGCGGCGCGTGCGCTGCTGTGCGACGTCGATGCCCCAGCGCGCGAGCGCCTGCGTGCCGAGCTCGGTGGCCTCGATCGCGTCGCCGTCCGCCTGCAGCCAGCCGCGCGCGGTGAGCCCGTCGAAGATGCGGACCGCGAGCTCGCCGGCCATGTGGTCGTAGCAGGTGCGCGCATAGCGCAGTTCGGCCGGCACCGTGCGCGACGGCGGCGGCACCGGACGGTTCGGCGCGGCCGCGCGTGCCACGTTCGCGAGTGCCTCGAGCGACGCCGCGATGTCGGCCGACGCGAGCCGGTAGTAGCGGTGCCGGCCGCGCACGTCGAGCGCGAGCAGGCCACCTTCGGTCAGGCGCGCGAGGTGCGCGCTCGCCGCGGACGGCGACAGCCCCGCGATCATCGTCAGTTCGCCGGCCGGCCGCGCGCTGCCGTCCATCAGCACCCACAGCATCGCGGCGCGCCCGGGATCGGCGATCAGTGCGCCGATCCGGCTCAGGCCTGGAAAGTGGTGGTCGTCTTGATCGGTCATCGTCGTGTCTCGTCAGGCGGAATGACTGCAGTGTAGGCGCTGCGCGCATTCGATGTTTCGCGTTCGGATGAAATGTCGGATGCGGCGGGGCGGTGCGCGACCGGCGGGCGTCGGCCGCGCGCGCGTAGAATGACCCGACGCGGCGGCAGTGGGCCGCCGGATGCGACACGATGCAGCGATGAAGACGATTTTCTGCTTGTTGGCGGCCGCGCTCCTCTGCGCGGCCTGTGCGCAGGGCGGCGCCGGCGCGGGGGGCGGCAGCCTCGAAATGTACGGGACGATCGACCAGGGGATCACGGTGCGCCGCTGACGGGCGCCGATTTCCGGCGCCGACGCCGGCTCAGCGTGCGCGGCGGGTGCCGCGACGTGTTGCCGCAGTGCAACGTATAATGCGCCGATTGCAGTGCCCCCGCCGCCTGGAGCTACCACGATGTCCCAACCGTCCCCCGTACCGGCCGCCCTCGACCGCACCGAAACCGTATTCCGCTTCCTCGCCGAGCCGTCGTCCGTGAACTTCGGCGGCAAGGTGCATGGCGGCGCGCTGATGAAGTGGATCGACGAGGTCGCGTATGCGTGTGCGGCGGTCTGGTCGAGCCGCTATTGCGTGACGGTCAGCGTCGGCAACATTCGCTTCCAGCGTCCGATCCTCGTCGGCAACCTGGTCGAACTGAAGGCGCGCGTCGTCGCGACGGGGCGCACCAGCATGCATATCCATGTGTCCGTGCATGCCGGCGATCCGAAGGGCGGCGTGTTGCGCCAGACGACCGATTGCCTCGTCGTGTTCGTCGCGGTCGACGAGAACGGCAACCCGGTGCCGGTGCCGCCGTTCGTGCCCGAGACCGACGAGCAGAAGGTGCTCGCCAAATATGCGGCCGACGTGCGCGCCGCGCTCGACAAGATCGTCGAGATGAAGCCCGAGGAAGTGGCGAAGGGCACCGTCTGACGACAACGGGCGCCGCGCATGCGTGCCGCGCCCGTCATCGCGTCACCTCCCCGCGATTACCGCGCTCCGATCATCTCTTCGGGGCGCACCCACGCGTCGAATTCCGCCTCGGTCAGGTAGCCGAGCGCGAGCGCGGCGGCCTTCAGCGTCGTGCCTTCCTTGTGCGCTTTCTTCGCGATCTGCGCGGCCTTGTCGTAGCCGATGTGCGGATTGAGCGCCGTGACGAGCATCAGCGATTCGTTCAGCAGCAGGTCGATGCGCGCGCGGTTCGGCTCGATGCCCGCCGCGCAGTGGTCGTTGAAGCTCTGCGCGCCGTCGGCGAGCAGCCGCACCGACTGCAGCACGTTGTGCGCGATCATCGGCCGGAACACGTTCAGCTCGAAATTGCCGCTGGCGCCCCCGACGTTGACCGCGACGTCGTTGCCGAACACCTGGCAGCACAGCATCGTCACGGCTTCCGACTGCGTCGGGTTCACCTTGCCCGGCATGATCGAGCTGCCCGGTTCGTTCTCCGGAATCGACAGTTCGCCGAGCCCGCAGCGCGGCCCGCTCGCGAGCCAGCGGACGTCGTTGGCGATCTTCATCAGGCCGGCCGCGACCGTCTTCAGCGCGCCGTGCGCGAACACCAGCGCATCGGCGGCCGCCATCACCTCGAACTTGCTCGGTGCGGTCACGAACGGCAGCTTCGTCAGCCGGCCGATCTCGTCGGCCACGCGCACCGCGAACTCCGGATGCGCGTTCAGCCCGGTGCCGACGGCGGTGCCGCCGAGCGCGAGTTCGTACAGGTGCGGCAGCGCCGATTCGACGTGCCGGACGCCCTGGTCGAGCTGCGCGACATAGCCGGAAAACTCCTGCCCGAGCGTGAGCGGCGTCGCGTCCTGCAGGTGCGTGCGGCCGATCTTCACGATGTCGGCGAAAGCCTTCGACTTCGCGTCGAGCGTCGCGCGCAGCGTGCGCAGCGCGGGCAGCAGGTGGTTGACGATCGCGTAGGCGGCCGCGACATGCATCGCGGTCGGGAACACGTCGTTCGACGACTGCCCGCGGTTCACGTCGTCGTTCGGGTGGACCTTGCGTGCTTCGCCGCGCTCGCCGCCGAGCAGCTCGCTCGCCCGGTTCGCGATCACCTCGTTGAGGTTCATGTTGGTCTGCGTGCCGGAGCCCGTCTGCCAGACCGCGAGCGGGAATTCGCGCGGATGCTTGCCCGCGATGATCTCGTCGGCCGCGTCGATGATCGCGCGCGCCTTGTCGTCGGCCAGCACGCCGAGCGACTGGTTCACGGCGGCCGCGGCGCGCTTGACGATCGCGAGCGCGTGGATCAGCTCGGGCGACTGCTTCTCCGTCGAGATCCGGAAATTCTGCAGCGAGCGTTCCGTCTGCGCGCCCCAGAGCCGGTTGGCCGGCACGGCGATCTCGCCGAACGTGTCGCGTTCCATCCGAACTGCTTCGTTCATGATGCACTCCTCTTGGGAAGGGGAAAGGCCGCGCGTGGCGCGGCGTCTGGCGTATCGTGAGGCAGTCGCGCCGCTGGCGCGGCGTCCTTGGGTCTTCAGCCGACAAGCATAGCGCCGGCCGCGATTTCGCGTCGTGCCGAGTTCACCGCGTCGGCGCGACGAGCGACGCGGTCTTCCGGTGAAAGCGCCAGGCCATCAGTACGGCGACGCTCGCGAGGCCGGCCGCGAGCCCCCACCACAGGCCGCGCGCGCCGAGGCCGGCATGGAACGCCAGCCAGTAACCGGTCGGGAAACCGATGCCCCAGTAGCCGAAGGTCGCTGCGAGCATCGGGATGCGCGTGTCCCGCAGCCCGCGCAGTGCACCCGACCCGACGGTCTGCATGCCGTCGACGATCTGGAACACCGCGGCGATGCCGAGGAGCGACGCGGCCAGCGACACGGTCGCCGCGTTGGCCGGGTCGTCGAGTTGCAGATACAGGCCGACGATCGCATGCGGCGCGACGATCAGCACGAGCCCCGACAGCGACATGAACGCGACGCCGAGCCCGAGCGCGACGAAGCCCGCATGGCGCGCGGCGACCGGCTGGCCGGCGCCGACCCAGTAGCCGACCCGCACGTTGGCGGCCTGGCCGATCGCAAGCGGCACCATGAACGCGACCGACGCGACGTTCAGCGCGATCTGATGCGCGGCAAGCGACGTCGCGCCGAGCACGCCGATGGTGAGGCCCGTGGCGAGGAAGAGCGTCGATTCGACCCCGTACGTGATCGCCACCGGCCAGCCGATGCCGATCAGCTCGCCCATCATGGGCAGTTTCGGGCGGGCGGCGGTCACGAAATGACGGAACCGCTGGCGGCCGTGCAGCAGCCAGATCAGCGCGAGCGCGGTGAGCCAGATGGTGATGGTCGTCGCGACCGCCGAGCCGAGGAAACCGAGCCGCGGCAAGCCGAATGCGCCGTGGATCAGCCCGTAGTTCAGCACGCCGTTGACGCCGACGCCGCCGATCGACACCCACAGCAGGCGTCGTGCGGCGCCGATCGCCGGCAGGAATGCACGCATCAGTCCGACGCCGATCAGGCTGCCGAGCGCCGCGAACCGCAAGATGCCGGTGTACTCGCCGACGTGATGCGCGAGCGCCGGCGGCTCGTGGAACATCAGCAGGATCGGTTCGGACAGCGACAGCGCGACGATCGCCGGGATCGCGAGCAGCACGGACAGCACGAAGCCGGTCCAGTAGATGTGCGGCACGCGATGTTCCGCCTGCGCGCCGCGCGCATGCGCGACGCTCACGCTGATCGACGACAGCACGCCCTGCAGCACGGTCACGATGACGAAGAAGAAGTTGGCGCCGAGGCCGCCCGCCGCGAGCGAATCGGGGCCGAGCGAGCCGAGCAGCACCGTGTCGGTGACGCTCATCGCCATCTGCGAGAGTTGCGCGATCGCGAGCGGCGCGGCGAGGCGCGCGGTATCGGCGGCATGACTGGACAGCGACGGCGGCGCGGCGGCCGTCCGCGTAAGACCGGAATGCGACATGGAGTGAGCGCTCGCGCGGGTGCGGGCCCGCGCTGTCTGTATTTATTTTGAGAGACGGCTAGCTTACGGCTTTATTCGAACGGTGTCGAACGCGCGCGCCGATGGCCATGTCGCGGTCAGGGGGAACCGCTACGCGTCGTGAACCGCGATCCGCGTATCGCCGAACAGCACGACCTGACCCGCGCGGATCTTGCAGGTCTTGCGCAGCTCGACCACGCCGTCGACTTTCACCGCGCCGGACGCGACGAACATCTTCGCGGTGCCGCCGCTATCCGCGAGGCCGGTGATCTTGAGAAGGTTGTGCAGCTCGACGTATTCGCCGGTCAGCGTGAAATCCAGATTGGGCATGACGAAGGGAGCGCGCGATGCGCGGGAGGAATCGCCCCGCATCATACGGCACCGACGGCCGGCGCGCGAGTGCGGACGCTCGTGCAGGCCCGCGCGCCGCAGTTGTTAAGGACTGTGAGCGATTCGTCAGCAAATGAAACGGTGGGTAACAGTCTGAGAGATTCGAGAACCGGACGTGCGGCCTGCGGGTCTTTCGTCGTACCTGCTGCGCGTTGCGGCAGGGGACGCGACGGATCGCATCGAGGCGGTCCGCGCCCACAACTTCTTGAGGAGGATTGTCATGTCCAAGATTCGTTCGATGCTGATCGGTGCCGCGCTGACGGCGTTCGCCACTTCGGCCGCATTCGCGCAGACGGGTGTCGCGGCACAGGGCACCGCAGGTGCCGGCGTGCAGGCGCAGGCGCCGGCAGCAGGGGCTGGCGCAGGTGCGGGCATGCAGGGTGATGCCGGCGCGAATGCGTCGGGCAATGCGGTCGGCGGCGCGACCGACGCGGTCGGTGCGGCAGCCGACGGCGCGAAGGATACGGCGGCGTCGTCGGTCCACTCGGCCAAGAAGCACGCGAAGCATGCGGCGAAGTCGGCCAAGCATCATGCCGGCACGGCAAAGTCGAAGGTGGGCGACGAGGCGGTCGAAGGCGGCGCGTCGGCCGGCGTGCAGGGCGGCGCATCGGCCTCGGGCGCCGCGCAGTAAGCGGCCCTCCGACGTCGCACGACGTTCGCCCCGGACGGCGCGTCGTGACGGCGATCGATCGGCGGCCCGGTTCGCTTCGCGCGAACCGGGCCGTTCTTCATGCGTGGACGCGGGCCGTCATGGCCGGTGCTGTTCCTGGCCCGGTCCGGGCGCCGGTCGCGCGGCGGACGGCGTGAATACGCCGCGCAGCCACGCGGCAAGCCGCGCGAAAACGTCGTACGGCTCGTCGACGAAGATCTCGGGCTTCAGCAGCCGCAGGTATTCCATGATCTGCTGCGCTTCCTGTTTCTGGAACGAACCGTGCGCGAGCCCGAGCCGCAGCAGGCCGCGCAGTTCGCCGAGCTTGTCGCGCGCGGCGCTGCCGACGCTCATCTCGCACGCGAGCTTCGCCTCGTAGACGCGCTGGCGCAGCGATTCCGCAAGCCGCCATGCGGGCGTCTGCATCATTTCCTCGAGCGCCTGGATGTCGTGTACCGCGCTCTTGATCTGCGCGGCGAGCGGATCGACGAGCGACGCGTCGCCCTGTGCTTCGGCGACGATCGCCTTGGCCCAGTCGCGGCACGCCTTCGCGAGCTCGTCGGGGGTCCATTCGGAGCGCGATGCGAAGCCGAAGCCGAATTCGCCGGCCTGTCGCATCAGGATCGCGACGACGTCCGGAAATTCCTTGTCGAGCGTGCGCTTCGCCCACGCGTACTGGCCGCCCTCGAGCATCCGCTGCACGGCATGCTCGGTCAGCGGCACCATGTTGTCGAGCAGCTTGGCGCGCAGGAAATCCTCGAACGACGGCGTCGCGAACTGCGGGTCGAGTTTCAGCGACACGCGCACGAATGCGTCGTAGTCCTTGCGCAGGGACGCAAGCGTGTCGTCCTTGAGGGAAAGGGTGATCTGGCCCATGAATCGTCTCGATGGCGGCCCGCGCGGGCCGGCGGCCGACACAGCGCACCGGTGCGGGCGCAGCGTCGACGGACCGGTTCGCGCCGAGGCCGATGGCGGGTCTTCCTACCCGATATCGGCGCGCCGGGCGAAAACTTGAGCGCGGCCGGCGACGTTCGCTCAGGCCGGCAGCCAGTGCGGCATCACGATCCCTTGCCAGAAGAAGAACACCGCGAGCCCGACCGCGATCGTCACGAGCGGCCGGCGTGTCGTCGCCGACACGAGCACGGCGGCGAGCGCGCCGACGAGCTGCGGATTGCGCCAGGTCAGTTCGGCCGTGCCGCCGTGCGGCGAGACGGTCATCGGCACGATGATCGCGGTCAGCACGGTGACGGGCACGAAGCCGAGCGCGGTCCGCACGAGCGGCGGGAAGGTCAGCCGCTCGCCGAACAGGAACAGCGTCGTCCGGATCGCATAGGTGATCACGGCCATCCCGAGGATCAGCAGCGCGTAGCTCACGATGCGGTCTCCGTGCGTGAGGCGGTGCGCGAACGCTCGTGCCGCAGCGTCAGCGCGACGCCGACCGCGACGCCGGCGGCGACCGCGCCCAGCAGCCCGAGCTTGTACGGCCAGCCCTGCCAGAAGTACGCGAGCGTGCCGGCCGTCGCGGCGGCCGCGAAATAGCGCAGCGTGCCGAGCTGCGGAACGACGATCGCGATGAAGGTCGCCGCCATCGCGAAATCGAGGCCGAGCGACTGGAGGCCCGGGAAGGCCGCGCCGAAACCGATGCCCGCGAGCGTCCAGACCTGCCAGTTCAGGTACATCGCGAGGCCCGAGCCGAAGAAGTAGTGGGGGCCGATCGCGCCGGGCGGGAAGTGCCGGTAGTGCGCGTAGGCGACCGCGAACACCTCGTCGGTCATCAGCGCGCCGAGCGTCGCGCGCCAGCGCAACGGCAGGTGCGCGACATACGGCGCGAGCGTCGCGCTGTACAGCAGGTGACGCAGGTTCACGATCAGCGTCGTCGCGAGCACGACGACGAAGCTCGCGCTGCCGGCGATCAGGCCGAGCGCGATGAATTGCGCTGAGCCCGCGAACACCGCGAGCGACATCAGCGCGCCGTGCCATGCGGCGAGCGGGCCGCCGCCGACCAGCGTGCCGAAGATCACGCCGAACGGCGCCGCGCCGATCATCATCGGGATCGTGTCGCGTGCGCCGTCGAGCCATTCGTTGAGCGGGCGGCGGGGCGGGGATGAAGGTGTGGGTGCAGGTTTCACAGGGCGCGTCTCCATGCAATGCAGGATAGCGGTGCGCTGCCCGTGGCGGCTTGTACGTTCTTGCGCACGCGGCGCCGGCGGCGCAATCTGCGTGCCGGTTGCCGCGTATCGTCGAATGCAGGATGGGCGTGTGCGCGTCAGCGCGCCTGCCAGCGTCCGGGCGGCACGCCGAACATCCGTTTGAAATGCCGGGAGAAGTGACTCTGGTCGACGAAGCCGCTGGCCGCGGCGACGTCGGCGATCGACACGCCCGCGCGCAACGGCGCAAGCGCGCGCTGCAGCCGCAGCTGGTTGCGCCACGCATGCGGCGGCATCCCGATCGTCCGGGTGAACAGGCGTGCTGCGTGGAACGGCGACAGCCCGGCGGCCTGCGCGACGTCGTCGAGCGTGACCGTGCACGTGAGATCGGCGGCGAGCCGCTCGCGCATCGCGTCGACGCGCGGCTCGTCGGCCGCGAGCGCCGCCGGCTGCAGCCGCGCGTCGGCATGGCGCGCGATCAGTGTCGACAACGCATCGAGCATCGCCGTTTCGGCGGCGAGCGGATCGTAGGCGCGCGGTGCCGCGGCGGCCGGAGCATCGGCGGCCGGCTGCTCGTGCGGATGGAACGGCGGCATGCACTCGCTGCCGGCCTCCATCATCCGGTGGGCCAGCGCGAGCCGTGCCGCGAGATCGGCGTCGCGGATCACGTCGGACGGGAACCATGGCGCATCCTGCGGGCGCCCCGCGATCGCGCTCGCGAGCGCGCGAATGTAGTCGACCGGCACGTAGCTCACGCGATAGCACCAGCCTTCGTCGGTCGCGCGCGAGCCCGTGTGCACCTCGCCGGGATTGATCACGGGCACGGTGCCCGTTTCGGCGACATGGCCGCTGCCGCGACAGGTGTAGCGCTCCGCGCCCTCGAGGATCACGGGAATCGTGTACGCGTCGTGCCAGTGCGGCGCGAACGTATGGTCGCGATAGGTCGCCGTGAGCAGGTCTGCGTCCGGCAGCAGCGGCGTGCGCCAGTAACGTGCGGAGTCCGGAAGAAGGCGGGAGGCGGACATGGTCGGGCGCGAGGGCGGTCGAATCGACAGTGTATCGCTCGAGCGTCTGGCCGGCGCGGGCTTACTTGACCGGAATCGTCGTGCCGGCCGGCATCGGCACCGCGGTCACGGCGTTCTTCGGGCTGCCGCTGACGATGCGGTCGCTGTAGGTCAGGTAGACGAGCGTGTTGCGCTTCTTGTCGACCACGCGCACGACGTGCAGCGTCTTGAAGATGAACGACATCCGCTCGCTGAACACGTCGGTCTGCTGCTTGAGCGGCTCCTTGAAGCTGAGCGGGCCGACTTGCCGGCACGCGATCGACGCTTCGCTCGGATCCTCGGCGACGCCGAGCGTGCCCTTGATCCCGCCGGTGCGCGCCCGCGACACGTAGCAGGTGACGCCCGTCACGAGCGGATCGTCATACGCTTCGACGACCACGCGGTCGGAGCCCGTCACGCGGAAATGGGTGTTGACGCTGCCGACTTCCTCCGCGTGCGCGAGCGGCGCGGCGGCAAGGGCGGAGAGCAGAAGGGCGAACGGCGCAGCGGAAAGGAGGCGGTGCTTCATCGATGGAACCGGATGCGAATGCGGGACAGAAACTCTAGCATGCGCGGCGGTGACCGACGGGCGCCGGAAAAACAAAAGGCCCGTCGAATGACGGGCCTTTCGCTGTCTGGCTCCCCGACCTGGGCTCGAACCAGGGACCTACGGATTAACAGTCCGGCGCTCTACCGACTGAGCTATCGGGGAATAAATCGGTACATCTGCGTGCTTGTTTGGTGGCCAACAAAAAACCCGTCCACCTTCAACGGGCTCTTGCGTTTTTGGCTCCCCGACCTGGGCTCGAACCAGGGACCTACGGATTAACAGTCCGGCGCTCTACCGACTGAGCTATCGGGGAACAAACAACAACAGCAGAGAAACGAGATTGTATGGAGCGTTCGCTAACCTGTCAACACTTTTGAGCGGCGACGTGCAAAATATTTTGCGGCGCCGCTGCGCGATCAGCGTTCGAGCAGGTGCAGCTTTTCCTGCACGTCCTTCCACTCGTCCGCGTCGGCCGGTGCCGGCTTCGTCTTCGTGATGGACGGCCAGTTCTTCGCCAGCTCGGCGTTCAGCTCGGTGAACTGCTGCTGGTCGCCCGGAACGTCTTCTTCGGCATAGATCGCATTGGTCGGGCACTCGGCGACGCACACGGCGCAGTCGATGCACTCGTCCGGATCGATGGCGAGAAAGTTGGGACCTTCACGGAAGCAATCCACCGGGCACACATCCACGCAATCCGTGTATTTGCACTTGATGCAGCCTTCGGTCACAACGTGAGTCATTAAAACGCTCCTGCTTGGCGGTATATATGGGGTGGCGTTTGCGCCAAAAGCGGCATTGTAACTGAAGCGCAAAACCCGCATGGCGTGGTCGGCTTTCCGGCTTATATCGTTTCGTGATTAGTTTATGGGGCCGACCGTGGGCGCGGTGCGTGCGGCCGGCCGCACGACGCGCGGGGAAGGGGGAGGCGGTTTCACGATGGTCGGGCCCGCATTCGGGTAACATGGCCGGCAGACCGGGCGGCGCGCGGTGCGCCGGGGCCCTGTCACGATATTGGCGGTGCCGTAATCATGATCATCACTTCGCTGCTCGACACGGATCTCTACAAATTCACGATGATGCAGGTCGTCCTGCATCACTTTCCTGCCGCAAACGTCGAGTACCGGTTCCGGTGTCGCACGCCCGGCGTCGATCTCGTCCCGTACATCGACGAGATCCGCGACGAGGTGCGCGGCCTGTGTTCGCTGCGCTTCACCGACGACGAACTCGACTACCTGCGGCGCATGCGCTTCATCAAGAGCGACTTCGTCGACTTCCTCGCGCTGTTCCACCTGAACGAGAAATACATCTCGATCACGCCTTCGCCGAAGGGCAACGGCGAGATCGACATCGTGATCGAGGGGCCGTGGCTGCACACGATCCTGTTCGAGATCCCGGCGCTCGCGATCGTCAACGAGGTCTATTTCCGCAATACGCAGCGCGAGCCCGACTATCGCGAAGGCCGCGAACGGCTGCGCGAGAAGATCAAGCTGCTCGGCGCGAAGCCCGAGTTCGCCGACTGCAAGATCGCCGACTACGGCACGCGCCGGCGCTTCTCGAAGGTGTGGCACGAGGAGGTCGCGCTGACGCTGCGCGACGGGCTCGGGCCGCAGTTCGCGGGCACGAGCAACGTGTTCTACGCGATGAAGCACGGCCTGACGCCGCTCGGCACGATGGCCCACGAATACCTGCAGGCCTGCCAGGCGCTCGGCCCGCGGCTGCGCGATTCGCAGACCTACGGTTTCGAGATGTGGGCGAAGGAGTATCGCGGCGACCTCGGGATCGCGCTGTCGGACGTCTACGGGATGGACGCGTTCCTGAACGACTTCGACATGTACTTCTGCAAGCTGTTCGACGGCGCGCGCCACGATTCGGGCGATCCGTTCGAATGGGGCGAGCGCATGCTGCGCCACTACGAGGCGAACCGCTGCGATCCGCGTACCAAGGTGCTCGTGTTCTCGGACGCGCTGGACATCCCGAAGGTCATGCAGCTGTACGAACGGTTCCGCAACCGCTGCAAGCTCGCGTTCGGCGTCGGCACCAATCTCACGAACGATCTCGGCTACGTGCCGCTGCAGATCGTGATCAAGATGGTCCGCTGCAACGGACAGCCGGTCGCGAAGCTGTCGGATTCGCCGGGCAAGAGCATGTGCGACGACAAGGCGTATCTCGCGTACCTGCGCCAGGTGTTCGGCATCGCGCAGCCGGTCGACGAGGACGCGTCGCAGTAAGCGTCGGCCAAGCGGCCAGGTGCGTCGCGGCGAGGGCGGCCGGTATAATCCGACGGTATTGCACGCCAACGTCACGAGGACCGTTCATGGACACTTCCGCTGCCCGTCGCCAGATCCTCGCACGCATTCGCGCGGCGCAAGGACGCGCGCCCGAACCCGATGCAGCGGAGCGCGACGGCGTCGCCGACTATCTCGCCCGCCATCCCGAGGGGCCGCGCCCGCCGATGCCGGCCGACCTCGTCGCCGCATTCGTCGACGAAGCGGCTCGCTTGTCGACGACGGTCGACGAGGTCGCGACGCTGGCCGACGCGCCGGCCGCCGCCGCCCGCTATCTTTCCGCTCACGGCCTGCCGATGCAGGCCGTCGCGTGGCGCACGCTGGCCGAGCTCGACTGGGCCGGCGCGGGCCTGTCGGTCGAATGCCGAAAGCCGCGCGACGGCGATCTCGTCGGCCTCACCGGCTGCTTCTGCGCAACCGCCGAAACGGGTTCGCTGGTGCTGCTGTCCGGCCCCGACACCTATGCGTCGGCCGGGCTGCTGCCGGAGACGCACATCGCGATCGTGCCGGCGTCGCGGATCGTCGCGGGCCATGAAGACGCATTCGCGCTGATTCGCGCGGAGCGCGGCGAATTGCCGCGTGCGGTCAATTTCGTATCGGGTCCGTCGCGCACGGGCGATATCGAGCAGACCATCGTGCTGGGCGCGCACGGCCCGTACCGCGTTCACGCGATCGTCGTACGCGGCGCATGACGCGCGCGCCTGATCCATCCTCATTCGACTCACTCGCACAAGGAAGTTCTGCATGAAACGACATGCCGCCTGGGCGGGCATGGCGTCGGGAGCCGCGCTTGGCGCCGTTCCCGCGCTTGCATCGGCCGCCACGCTCGACGGTGCCACGCTGTCCGCACTCTGGGGCATCCCGTTCGCCGGGATCCTGCTGTCCATCGCGGTGTTCCCGCTCGTCGCGCCGGTGTTCTGGCATCACCACTTCGGCAAGATCGCCGCGGCGTGGGCGATCGTGTTCCTGGTTCCGTTCGCCGCCGCGTTCGGTGCGGGCACGGCGTTCGGTACGCTCGTGCACGCGCTGCTCGAAGAGTACATTCCGTTCATCGTGCTGTTGACGGCCCTCTATACGGTCGCCGGCGGCATTTGCGTCAACGGCAACCTGCACGGCACGCCGAAGCTGAACACCGCGATCCTCGCGCTCGGCACGCTGCTCGCCAGCGTGATGGGCACGACGGGCGCCGCGATGCTGCTGATCCGGCCGCTGCTGCGCGCGAACGATAACCGCAAGCACGTCGTGCACGTCGTGATCTTCTTCATCTTCCTCGTCGCGAACGCGGGCGGGTCGCTGTCGCCGCTCGGCGATCCGCCGCTGTTCCTCGGCTTCCTGAACGGCGTGAGCTTCTTCTGGACGACCACGCATCTCGCACTGCCGATGCTGTTCATCTGCGCGGTGCTGCTGACGCTTTTCTTCGTGCTCGATACGTACTTCTACCGGAAGGCCGGCGAGGAGCGGCCGGCCGCACTCGACCCGACGCCCGACAGCGGCGCGCTGTCGATCGACGGCAAGGTCAACTTCGTGTTGCTCGCGGCCGTGATCGGCCTCGTGCTGATGAGCGGCGTCTGGAAGCCGGGCATCTCGTTCGACGTGTGGGGCACGCACGTCGCGCTGCAGAATCTCGTGCGCGACGTCGCACTGGTCGTCGTGGCGCTCGCGTCGCTCGCGCTGACACCGCGCTCGGCGCGCGAAGGCAACGCGTTCAACTGGGCGCCGATCGAGGAGGTCGCGAAGCTGTTCGCGGGGATCTTCGTGACGATCGCGCCGGTGATCGTGATCCTGCGCGCGGGTGCGGACGGCGCGTTCGCCCAGATCGTCCATCTCGTCACGGGGCCCGACGGCAAGCCGATCGACGCGATGTATTTCTGGGCAACCGGCTTGCTGTCGTCGTTCCTCGACAACGCGCCGACCTACCTCGTGTTCTTCAACCTCGCGGGCGGCGATGCGCAAGCGCTGATGACGACCGGCGCGACGACGCTCGCCGCGATTTCGGCGGGGGCGGTGTTCATGGGCGCGAACAGCTACATCGGGAATGCGCCGAACTTCATGGTGAAGGCGATCGCGGAATCGCGCGGCGTGAAGATGCCGAGCTTCTTCGCGTATCTCGGCTGGGCGCTCGTGATCCTGGTACCCGTATTCCTGCTGACGTCGTGGATTTTCTTCCCGGCGTAGGCTGACGATTTTCAACCAAGCGCGGACGGCTCCGGCGGTGCACGATGTGCCGCGTGCCGGCCGCGGCATGCGGAGATGGCGATGCAGAAGATCCTGGTCGCACGTCCGATCTTTCCGGACGTGATCGAACGGCTCGAGCAGTATTTCGAAGTCGACTGGAACAATGGCGATGCGCTCGCCCCCGACGCGCTCGCCGCGCGCCTCGCGGACAAGGACGGCGCGCTGACGGCGGGCGACCCGGTCGGCGCGGCCGCGCTCGCGGCGGCGCCGCGCCTGCGCGTCGTGTCGAACATGGCGGTCGGCTACAACAATTTCGACATGGCCGCGTTCAATGCCGCGAACGTGCTCGGCACCAACACGCCCGACGTGCTGAACGAATCGACCGCGGATTTCGGCTGGGCGTTGATGATGGCCGCCGCGCGGCGGATCGCCGAATCCGAGCACTGGTTGCGCGCCGGACACTGGCAGAAGTGGGCGTACGACGGTTTCCTCGGCAGCGACATTTACGGCTCGACGCTCGGTGTCATCGGGATGGGGCGCATCGGTCAGGCACTCGCACGGCGCGCGCGCGGCTTCGGGATGCAGGTGATCTATCACAACCGGTCGCGGGTCGCGCCCGAGATCGAGGCCGAGCTGAATGCCGAATACGTGTCGAAGGACGACTTGCTGGCGCGCGCCGATCACGTCGTGCTCGTGCTGCCGTACACGAAGGAGAACCATCACACGATCGGCGCGGCCGAGCTCGCGAAGATGAAGCCCTCCGCGACGCTGACCAACATCGCGCGCGGCGGCATCGTCGACGACGCGGCGCTGGCCGCCGCACTGCGCGACAGGACGATCGCCGCGGCAGGCCTCGACGTCTATGAAGGCGAACCGAGCGTGCACCCGGCGCTGCTCGAGGTGCCGAACGTCGTGCTGACGCCGCACATCGCGAGCGCGACCGAGAAGACGCGCCGCGCGATGGCGAACCTCGCGGCCGACAACCTGATCGCCGCGCTGGGCGAAGGGCCGCGCGCGGGGCAACCGCCGAACCCGATCAACCCTGACGTGATCGGGAAGCTGCGCGCATGACGACGATGTTGTTGCTGGCGACGGTCATCGTGCTGGCCGTCGCGCTCGCGGTGGCGATCGTCGCGATCGTGCGCGGCGGCGGCCGCCACGACGATGCGGCCGTGCTCGGCGACCAGATCGAGGACGCCGCGCACGCGCAGGCGCTCGCGGTCGAGCGGCTCGAGCGCGAGCTGCGTGGCGAGATCGTCGAGAACGCGCGCGGCTCGCGCACCGAACTGGCTGGCAGTTTCTCGCAGCTTCAGCAGACGCTCGCGACACAGCTCACGAGCATCGCGACCGTGCAGAACAATCAGATCGAGGGTTTCGCGCAACAGTTGGGCAAGCTCGTCGCCGGCAACGCGCAGCAGTTCGATGCGATGCGCGAGAGCGTGCAGCGTCAGGCGCAGCAGGCGCGCGAAGAGCAGACGGTCGCGCTGCGGCTGTTCGGCGACACGCTGAACCGGCAGCTCACGCAACTGACCGAGGCCAACGATCGCCGGATCGGCGAAGTGCGTGCGACGCTCGAGCAGCGGCTGAAGGAAATCGAGACGAACAATGCGGCGAAGCTCGAGGAGATGCGCCGCACCGTCGACGAGAAGCTGCATGCGACGCTCGAACAACGGCTCGGCGAATCGTTCAAGCTCGTGTCGGACCGGCTCGAGCAGGTCCACCGCGGGCTCGGCGAGATGCAGACGCTCGCGGCCGGCGTGGGAGACCTCAAGAAGGTGCTGACGAACGTGAAGACGCGTGGCACCTGGGGCGAGGTGCAGCTCGAGGCCTTGCTCGAGCAGATGCTCACGCCCGACCAGTATGCGAAGAACGTCGCGACGGTGCCGAAGAGCAGCGAACGCGTCGAGTTCGCGATCCGGCTGCCGGGGCGCGATGCCGGCACGCGCGACGCGCCGCCGGTGTGGTTGCCGATCGACGCGAAATTCCCGCGCGAGGACTACGAGCGGTTGATCGACGCGCAAGAGCGCGCCGATTCGGTGGCGGTCGAGGACGCGGCCCGTGCGCTCGAGGCACGCGTGCGGATGGAAGCGCGCACGATTGCGGAGAAGTACGTCGCACCGCCGCATACGACCGATTTCGCGCTGCTGTTCCTGCCGACCGAGGGGCTCTATGCGGAGATCCTGCGCCGCCCGGGGCTGACCGACCTGCTGCAGCGCGACTATCGTGTGACGGTGGCCGGCCCGACCACGCTGACCGCGTTGCTGAACAGCCTGCAGATGGGTTTCCGCACGCTCGCGATCGAGCAGCGCTCGAGCGAAGTGTGGCAGGTGCTCGGTGCGGTGAAGACCGAATTCGGCAAATTCGGCGATGTGCTCGCGCGCACGAAGGCGCAACTCGAAACGGTCACGCGCTCGATCGAGGCCGCCGAGCAGCGCACCCGCGTGATGAACCGCAAGCTGAAGCAGGTCGAGGCGTTGCCGGGCGAGACGGCGGCCGGGCTGCTAGGCTCGGACGCTGCCGACGGCGCCGATGCGGACGATGCATGACGCATCGCGTATTCAGCCGAAGCCGGCTGGAACGAAAAACGGGCGCCGTGGCGCCCGTTTTCCTTTGCAGCACCGACCGGCGTGGCCGGCCCGCGTTCAACGTGCGGCGAGCGTGTTCAGCGCATCCCCGGTGACGCGCACGATGCGCCATTCCGGCAGCACGGTCGCACCCATCTTTTCGTAGAAGTCGATCGCCGGCTGGTTCCAGTCGAGCACCGACCATTCGAAGCGAGCACAGCGGCGCTCGACTGCGAGTGCCGCGAGGTGCTGCAGCATCGCGGTGCCGAGGCCCGTGCCGCGCTGCGACGGCTGCACGTACAGATCCTCGAGATACAGGCCGCGACGGCCGAGGAACGTCGAATAGTTGTGAAAGAACAGCGCATACGCGACGATCGCGCCGTCGCGCTCGGCCACCAGCGCTTCGGCGGCGGGGCACTCGCCGAACAGCGCGTCGGCCAGATCGGCGTCGCTCGCGACGAACAGGTGCGTGAGCTTCTCGAACTCGGCCAGCTCGCGCATCAGCGCGAGAATCGCACCGACGTCGCGCGTTTCGGCCGAGCGGATCAGCGGCGTGCCGCTCACGCTTCCTCCGGCGGATCGGACAGCACGATCTCGATGCCGCCGAAGCGCGACGCGACCCAGTTGTACGCGTGGCAGGCGATCCACAGCAGCACGAAACCGAGGATCGCGTTCAGCAGCAGCGCGCTCAGGATCGTGCTCAGTTCGACCATCCCGTAGCGGATGTACGCGACCAGGATGCCGAGCAGCACGATCGGCACGCTGAACGTCAGGTAGACGAGGATCAGCGCCTTCGCGGTCTGTCCCGCGGCGATCGACGAGATTTGTTTCTTCATGTGCGGATTGCCCCCGTAGAGATATACCGATTGGAATTCAGATCAAGCCGTCGAGCGGCAGGATGTCGACCGGGGCGCCCGCGTCGACTGCCGCGGAATCGTGGCCCAGGACGATGAAACAGTTGGCGGCCGCGAGGCCGCTCAGCGATGCGGAACTCTGCGAACCGGCCGGCGCGACGTGCCACTGGCCGTCGGCGTCGCGCGTCGCGACGGCGCGCAGGTATTCGGTACGGCCCGGGCGCTTTTTCAGCGCCTGCGTGCTGCGTGCCGTGTACATCGCCGGCGGTGGCGCATGCGCGCCGGCCAGCGTCAGCAGCGCGGGGCGCACGATCGCGTAGAACGTCACGGCGGACGCGACCGGATTGCCGGGCAGCCCGAAGAACAGCACGTGGCCGGCGCCGTCGGCCGCAGGCGCGAGCGTGCCGCACGCGAGCGGCCGGCCGGGCCGCAGCGCGAGGCTCGCGAAGGTCACGTCGCCGAGCCGCGCCATCACGTCGCGCGTGAAATCGGCTTCGCCGACCGACACGCCGCCCGACGTGATCACCGCGTCGGCCTGTGCAGCGGCGGCATCGCGCAGCGCGCGTTCGAGCGCCGCCGGATCGTCGCGGACGATCCCGAGATCGAGCGCGTCGATGTGCAGCCGTTCGAGCATCGCGACCAGCATCCCGCGATTGCTGTCGTACAGCGTGCCGCGATCGAGCGGCTCGCCGGGTTCGCGCAGTTCGTCGCCGGTCGAGAACACGGCGACGCGCACGCGGCGGCGCACCGTGACTTCGCGCAACCCGAACGATGCGAGCAAGCCCAGATCGGACGGGCGCAGGATGCGCCCGGCGGCAAGCGCGCAGGCGCCGCGGGCGAGATCCTCGCCGGCCCGGCGGCAATTTGCGCCGCGCGTGACGTCGTGCGCGGCGAAGCGGATGACGTCGCCGTCGACGCGCACGCGTTCCTGCGGAATGACCGTGTCGCATCCGGCCGGCATCGGCGCGCCGGTCATGATGCGGATGCACGCACCGGGCGCCACGGCTCCGTCGAACGGATGGCCGGCGAACGCCGTGCCGGCGACCGTCAAGGCGATGTCGGCGGCCGATGCAAGTGCGTGCACGCTGCCGTCGAATGCATAGCCGTCCATCGCCGAGTTGTCGTACGCGGGAATGTCGAACGGCGCATTCACGTCGGCCGCGAGCACGCGGTCGAGGGCGTCATGCAGCGGCACCGTGTCGCACGCGTCGACCGGCACCGCGAACCGGCACGCGAGCGCCTGCGCGTCGGCGAGCGACAACGGGGCAGCGGAATCGGGTGCGGTTCGGGAGGCGGGCGAGGATTGCGTGATCATGAGTCTGACTGCGCCGCAAGGCGTATCGGGTTCGTGGCCGGTGGCGCGCGGAGGGCGCCGGAGCGCGAAGGCGCATGCGGCGGGCGGGAGCGGATGCCGGGGCCGTCAACGACGGGCAAGCGCGGCAAGTTCCTGCCAGGAGTTGGCATTGTAAAACGCACGCTCGTCGCAGAACTCGACTTCGACCGTCTTGTGGCGTGCGTACCACGCACGCACCTTGCGCTCGCCGGCCGCGAGCCCGGCCGCGAGGTCGTCGGCAAGCGACGTGCGCAGCAGCGCGAAGGTGGGCTGCGGCGAACGTGCCTGTTGCGCGTCGACGGTCACCGCCATCGCGATGTCGGCCTGCTGCGCATCGAGCGCCGCATGCAGCCGTGCGACGAGGTCGGTCGGCAAATAGGGCGTATCGCACGGCGAGCACGCGACGAGCGGTGCGCGCGCCGCGCGCATGCCGGCGAGCAGACCCGCGAGCGGGCCGGGGAAATCGGGTATTTCGTCCGGCACGATGCGCGCGTCGAACGGCGCACCGAGCTCGGCATAGCGATCGATGTTGCGATTCGCGCTGATCAGCGTCTCGTCGACCTGTGGCGAGAGCCGGCGCAGCACGTGCAGCGCAAGCGGCGTACCGTCGAGCAGTTGCAGGCCCTTGTCGGCGCCGTCCATGCGCGTCGCGCGGCCGCCCGCGAGCAGCAGGCCGGTGACGGAAGGCGAGGTGGAAGCGGACATCGCGGGAAATCGGGGCGGCGGGCGCGCGTCAGCCGCCGATGTACGACATTTCTACGCGCTTGCCGGCATCGTGGGGCGCCGCGTCGGCGGCCGCGCTGCCGCGCAGCTGCGAATAGCGGTCGGTGCGGGCCTGCCAGATGCGGGCGATCGCGGTCGCGATTTCGGCGTCGCTGGCGCCGCCGCGCACGAGGGCGCGCAGGTCATGGCCGGTCGACGCGAACAGGCACAGGTACAGCTTGCCTTCGGTCGACAACCGCGCGCGCGTGCAGTCGCCGCAAAATGCCTGTGTGACGCTCGAGATCACGCCGATTTCGCCGCTGCCGTCGGCATAGCCCCAGCGCTGCGCGGTTTCCGCCGCCGTGTGCGGCTCGAGCGGCACGAGCGGGAACTGTTCGGCGATCCGTGCGACGACGTCCGCGGACGGCAGCACTTCGGTCATGTTCCAGCCGTTCGACGTGCCGACGTCCATGTATTCGATGAAACGCAGGATCACGCCGGTGTCGCGGAAGCGCTCGGCCATCGGCAGGATCTCGCTGTCGTTGGTGCCGCGCTTCACGACCATGTTGACCTTGACCGGCGCGAGGCCCGCGGCCTGCGCGGCGAAGATGCCGTCGAGCACGTCGGCGCTCGCGAAGTCGGCGTCGTTCATGCGCTTGAACAACGTATCGTCGAGCGCGTCGAGGCTGACCGTCACGCGCGTGAGGCCGGCATCCTTCAGTGCGCGCGCCTTGCGCGCGAGCAGCGAGCCATTGGTGGTCAGCGTCAGGTCGAGCGGGCGGCCGTCATGGGTCGTCAGGCGCGCGAGGCGCTCGATCAGGAATTCGAGGTTCTTGCGCAGCAGCGGTTCGCCGCCGGTGATCCGGATCTTTTCGACGCCGTGCGCGACGAACAGCCGCGCCACGCGCTCGATTTCTTCGTGCGTGAGCAGCGCGCTGTGCGGCAGGAACGGGTAGTTCTTGTCGAACACGTCTCGCGGCATGCAGTACACGCAACGGAAGTTGCAGCGGTCCGTCACCGAGATGCGCAGGTCGCGCAGCGGCCTGGCGAACGTGTCGGCCAAGGCGCCGTCGGGGGTATGCGCGACGCCGGAGATATCCGGCATCCCGCTGACGTCGGCGAGAGGAATGATGCGTCGGGACATGTTGAAAGAAGTGCGAGCCAAGCTTCTATTCTAGCCGCAAGCGGCTGGCCGGGCCGGTGGGCGGAAACCCGCAGCGCGGAAATGGAAAAGCCCGCCGGAGGCGGGCTTTTCCTGGTCGGGCGATGCGTCGCTTAATGTTGCGACGTTTCGACCTGCTGCATCGGGGTCGTGTCGACCGGCGGCAGCGCCTTGCGCTCGCGCGGAACGCGGACTGCGCGCGGCAGGCGCGACGCGGCTTCCTGAGCAGCGCGGAACTTGTCGGCGTCGGTGTTCACCCACACGAGACCGGCTTGTTCCAGCACGACATCGAGGCTCGCCGACGCTGGTGCAGCGGCCGTTTGCACGGGCGCCGGAGCAGGCGCGGCAACGGCTTCGACCGGCGCAGTTTCGACGCGAGCCGGTTCGACGGCGGCCGGAGCCGCTTCGGCTGCGACGACCGGTGCCGGTGCAGCCTGCTCGACGGGCGCGGACTGCGGCGCTTCGACGGCAGCCGGCGCGGCCGGCACTTCGAACGCATCGGTCGGCGAAACCGCGACCGGAGCCGGGGCGGCTTCCGGAGCAGCGGCCGGCGTGACCGGTGCCGCTTCGGCTGCCGGTGCGACGACGGCCGGCTCGAGCGGCTCGAGCGGCGCGACCGGCGTCGCTTCGACGCGAACCGGTGCCTGTTGCGGCTCGGCTGCGACCGGTGCCGCCGCTTCGGCAACGACTGCGCCTGCTGCGGCGACGGCTGCCACCGCGACCGGTGCGGCCGTATGAGCCGGCTCGACCGCGCTCGGGGTTTCCGTCGTCACGGCCTGCACGGCGGCTTCGCCGTCCGCGCCTTGCTCGGCGTGGTCGACGACTGCGCCTTCGTCCTCGCGCTCGCGACGACCGCCACGGCGACCGCGGCGGCGGCGACGACGTTCCTCGCCGTCACGTGCGCCGGCTTCAGCGTCGGCTGCGACATCGGCGCCCGGCAGGGCGACGGCTGCAGTCTGGTCGGCTGCCGCTTCCGGATGGTTCTCGCCACGGGTGACGGTTTCGAGCGTCGCCGCGTGTTGCGTCGGCTTGCGGCGCTCTCCGCGCTCGCGACGTTCGCCGCGTTCCTGGCGCTCGCCGCGGCCGGCTGCCTCGACGGCTTCCGGCTGCTCGGTGCGCTCGCGCGGTTCGCGGTTCTCGCGCGGTTCACGCGGTTCACGGCTCTCACGCGGCTCACGCGGTTCGCGGCCTTCGCGCGGGCCACGGCCCTCGCGGCTTTCGCGACCCTCACGGCTTTCGCGCGGCTCGCGGCCTTCACGCGGTTCGCGACCCTCGCGCGGTTCACGCGGCTCGCGCCCTTCCTTGCCTTCGCGTTCCAGGCGTTGCGACTGGCCACGGCCTGCCGCTGCCTGATCGCGACCGCCCTGAGCCTGCTGGGCGCCGCCGCGACGGTTACGGTTGCGATCGCCGCCGCGCTGCTCGGTCTTCTCGGTCCGCTCGCGGGCCGGACGGGCTGCCTGCTCCTTGGCCGGTGCCGGTGCGACCGGCGCGGGTGCCGGAGCCGGCGACATGCCGAACAGACCCTTCAGCCAACCGATGAAGCCGCCGCTCGCCGCGGCGACCGGTGCGGGCGCCGCAACCGGTTCGACCGGGCGCTGCGGTGCCGGGCTCGGTGCCGGACGCTCGGGCGTGATGCCCTTGACCGCGGCTTCCTGCTTCGGCTTCACGTCGGCCGCACGCTTGCTGTAGCCGGTTTCCGACTCCAGTTCGCGGGCGGCTTCTTCCGCCATCTTCCAGGACGCACGCGGATCGTCGAGGCGCGCGTCGTCATGGCGCAGGCGCTCGAGCTTGTAGTGCGGCGTATCGAGGTGCTTGTTCGGGATCAGCACGATGCCGACCTTGAAGCGCGACTCGATCTTGTTGATTTCCTGACGCTTTTCGTTGAGCAGGAAGGCGGTCACCTCGACCGGCACCTGGCAGTGGATCGCCGCGGTGTTTTCCTTCATCGCTTCTTCCTGAATGATCCGCAGGACCTGCAGCGCGGACGATTCGGTATCGCGGATGTGGCCGGTGCCGTTACAGCGCGGGCACGTCACGTGGCTGCCTTCCGACAGGGCCGGACGCAGGCGCTGGCGCGACAGTTCCATCAGGCCGAAGCGGGAGATCTTGCCCATCTGCACGCGCGCACGGTCGTGCTTGAGCGCATCCTTCAGGCGTTGCTCGACTTCGCGCTGGCTCTTCGCCGACTCCATGTCGATGAAGTCGATCACGATCAGGCCGCCGAGGTCGCGCAGGCGCAGCTGGCGGGCCACTTCGTCCGCCGCTTCGAGGTTCGTGCGGGTCGCCGTTTCCTCGATGTCCGCGCCTTTGGTCGCACGCGCCGAGTTGACGTCGATCGCGACGAGCGCTTCGGTGTGGTCGATCACGATCGCGCCGCCCGACGGCAGCGGCACCGTGCGCGAATACGCGGTCTCGATCTGGTGCTCGATCTGGAAGCGCGAGAAGAGCGGCACGTCGTCGTGGTAACGCTTCACCTTCGACACGTTGTCCGGCATCACGATGTCCATGAACGCACGGGCCTGATCGTAGATCTCGGTCGTGTCGATCAGGATTTCGCCGATATCGGGCTGGAAATAGTCCCGGATCGCGCGGATCACGAGGCTCGATTCCAGATAGATCAGCATCGGCTGGCCGGAATTGCCGCTTTGCGATGCCGCTTCGATCGCGCGCCACAGCTGCAGCAGGTAGTTCAGGTCCCACTGCAGTTCCTCGGCGCTGCGGCCGATGCCCGCGGTGCGGGCGATCATGCTCATGCCGTCGGGAATCTGAAGCTGCGCCATGGTTTCGCGCAGTTCCTGCCGCTCGTCGCCTTCGATCCGGCGCGATACGCCGCCGCCGCGCGGGTTGTTCGGCATCAGCACGAGGTAGCGGCCGGCGAGCGAGATGAAGGTCGTGAGGGCGGCGCCCTTGTTGCCGCGCTCTTCCTTCTCGACCTGAACAATCAGCTCCTGGCCTTCGCGCAGGGCATCCTGGATGCGCGCGGAGCGCATGTCGATGCCTTCCTTGAAGTACTGGCGGGCGACTTCCTTGAACGGCAGGAAGCCGTGGCGGTCTTCGCCGTAGTTAACGAAGCACGCTTCGAGCGACGGCTCGATGCGGGTCACGACACCTTTGTAGATATTGCCCTTGCGCTGTTCGCGCCCGGCTGTCTCGATGTCGATGTCGATGAGCTTCTGCCCATCGACGATGGCGACGCGCAGCTCCTCCTGCTGCGTCGCATTGAACAGCATGCGTTTCATGAACGACTCCAGGCGGCTCTGCTGCCGGCGCCTCGCGGTTGTCAGTCGCGAGGGCGGGAACGACGGCAGGCCGCGCCTTGTTGTGTTGTCACGGGCACGCTGGAGCGGGAAGGATGGCGGGGAGAATTGCCTGAAGAGGCGCTTGGGCCCGAAAGACGGGGCCGGCGGCCAAAGGGCACCTGCGAACACGGCTTCAAAGCACGGCGTCCACACACCGCACGCTGCGAAAGCGCGCTAAGCCTGAGACCGGGGCACTGCCACGGGGCGCGCGCAATGCGTCGCGCGCGCCGACGGGCGGCAGATGCTGCGGCTTGGGCCGCAGCGGGGAGTATCGAATCCAGCCCGACTTTCCCGCCTGGGGTGTACTTCCCTGGTTTGACGTCGCCAAGCCCCGCACGCTTCGCGGGGCCAAATCGGGCGCAACGCCGTATTTTCGCAACCGGCAGCCTGCGGACGTACTTCACGCCGTCGGGCTGCCGATCAAATTCTTTTCAACCAACTTTCCGTTACCGCGGCGCCTTGCCGACCGAATCCGCCTGTGGGCGCGATCCTTGCCGACGGGCGGCGCCGTGCGTGCAACTTGCTGCATCTCTTTGATCAGGGGCGAGCAGCAGACCCCCGGCGCAAGTAAAATAGCGGTTTGCGCTTGCGCCTTGCCCGATTCCGTCGGGGCCGGCCTGTCAGGCCACCCTCAACGTCCGGCTGGGCAAAATTATATTCAGTATGAATGAGTTAGGCAAAATATCCCAGAATTCAGTCGCAAGCGGCCAGGTATCGATGATCCAGATCGACGAAAACTCGGCCGGTCAGCGGATCGACAACTTCCTGTTGCGCGTCTGTAAAGGCGTGCCCAAAAGCCATATTTACCGGATCCTGCGCAGCGGCGAAGTGCGCGTGAACAAGGGTCGGGTCGACGCCCAGTATCGCCTCGCGTTCGGCGACATCGTCCGCGTGCCGCCCGTGCGGGTGGCAGCGGCCGACCTCGCGCGCGCCGACACGCCGATCGTGCCGCCCGCGCAGTTCGATGTGTTGTACGAAGACGATGCGATGCTCGTCATCAACAAGCCGGCCGGCGTCGCCGTGCACGGCGGCAGCGGCGTCGCGTTCGGCGTGATCGAGCAGATGCGCCAGGCGCGTCCGCGCGCGAAGTTCCTCGAACTCGTGCATCGGCTCGACCGCGAGACCTCCGGGATCCTGATGCTCGCGAAGAAGCGCTCGGCGCTCGTCGGCCTGCACGAGCAGATCCGCGAGAACCGGATGGACAAGCGTTACTTTGCGTGCGGACACGGGGAGTGGCAGTCCGACTGGGGCCGCCGCCGTGCGGTGAAGGCGCCGCTGTTCAAGTATTCGACCCCGGAAGGGGAGCGGCGCGTGCGCGTGCAGGACGACGGCCTGCCGTCGCACACGGTGTTCAACCTGATCGAGCGCTGGCCGGACTACGCGCTGGTCGAGGCGGAACTCAAAACGGGTCGGACCCATCAGATCCGTGTGCACCTGGCGCATCTCGGCCTGCCGATCGCCGGCGACGCCAAGTATGGCGACTTCGCACTGAACAAGGCGCTGGCGCGCGCGAACGCGCAGCCGTCGCTCAAACGGATGTTCCTGCATGCGCACCGGCTGAAGCTCGCGCACCCGCTGACCGGCGAGGCGCTGCAGTTCGACGCGCCGCTGCCGGACGAATGCCGGCGCTTCCTCGATCAACTCCGCGCTCTGCGCGATACCGCCTGACTCGCATGGCCCGACAGCAATTTGACCTGATCGTCTTCGACTGGGACGGCACGCTGATGGATTCGACTGCGCACATCGCGCACAGCATCCAGGCCGCGTGCCGCGATCTCGGCCTGCCCACGCCGTCGGACGAGGCGTCCCGCTATGTGATCGGCCTCGGCTTGCGCGATGCGCTCCAGATCACTGCGCCGACTCTCGATCCGTCCGACTATCCACGGCTGGCCGAACGTTATCGCCATCACTACCTGCTGGACGATCAGCGCATCGAATTGTTCGCCGGCGTGCGCGAACTGCTCGCGGAATTGCGCGATACAGGTTACCTGCTCGCGGTCGCGACCGGCAAGGGCCGTGTCGGGCTGAACCGCGTGCTCGACCAGTCGAAGCTGACGAGCCTGTTCGATGCGACGCGCTGCGCGGACGAAACATTCTCGAAGCCGCACCCGGCGATGCTGCACGAATTGTCGCGCGAATTGGGGCAGGATCTTGCGCGTACCGTGATGATCGGCGACACCACGCACGACCTGCAGATGGCCGCCAGTGCCGGGGCCGCCGGCATCGGCGTCGCGTACGGCGCGCACACGGCCGATGCGCTGGCCGCCCTGACGCCGCGCTTCGTCGCGCCGGACGTCGGCGCGCTGGCGGCGTGGCTGCGGGAGCACGCATGAGCACGACGCCGGACGCCGTACGCGTGTGCGCATCGGACGCGCTGGCCGACGGCGGCGCCGGCGTGCGTGTCGACGCGTCGCTGCGCGGCGAGCAGGCGGTCGTGTTCTTCGTGCGTTACGAAGGTCGCGCGTACGGCTACTTGAACCGCTGCGCGCACGTGCCGATGGAGCTCGACTGGGCCGAAGGGCAGTTCTTCGAGTCGTCGGGCCTGTACCTGATGTGCGCGACGCACGGCGCGATCTACGCGCCGGATACCGGCAAGTGTGTCGGCGGCCCGTGCCGCGGCGGTCGTCTGCGGCCGGTCGAAGTCGACGAGCGCGACACGCCGGACGGGCGTGCGGTATTCTGGGTGCCGGATGCCGACCTGGGGCCCGCCGCTCCGCCTCCTTCCGCCACGACCGACTGAAGACATTACTGCATGGCCGACCAACCGAACATCCCTGATTCCTCGCCCCGTCCCGACAGCCGCGAACCGAACTGGGAGCGTGCGGCGCTCGAGCGGATCGCGCTCGCGGCCGTCAAGGAGCAGCGCGCGGCGCGGCGCTGGAAGATCTTCTTCCGCTTCGCGTTCCTCGGCGTATTCGTGCTGTTCGCGTTCGCGCTGATCGATTTCTCGAGCGACTCGAAGTTCTCGTCGAGCGGGCGCCACACGGCGCTCGTGACGATCGACGGCGAGATCGCGGCGGGCACCAACGCGAACGCCGACGACATCAATACGGCGCTGGATGCCGCTTTCGACGACAGCGGCACGGCCGGCGTCGTGCTGCGGATCAACAGCCCGGGCGGCAGCCCGGTGCAGGCAGGGATGGTCTACGACGAGATCCGCCGGCTCCGCACGAAGTATCCGGACAAGCCGTTGTACGTCGTCGTGACCGACATGTGCGCATCGGGCGGCTATTACATTGCGTCCGCCGCCGACAAGATCTTCGTCGACAAGGCGAGTATCGTCGGCTCGATCGGCGTGCTGATGGACGGGTTCGGCTTCACGGGCCTGATGGGCAAGCTGGGCGTCGATCGCCGCCTGCACACGTCGGGCGAAAACAAGGGCTTCTACGACCCGTTCTCGCCCGAGACGCCGAAGATGGATGCCCATGCGCAGGCGCTGCTCGACCAGGTCCATGCGCAGTTCATCAAGGCGGTGAAGGATGGCCGCGGCAAGCGGCTGCACGAAACGCCCGACATGTTCTCGGGTCTGTTCTGGACCGGCGAGAAGAGCGTCGAACTCGGGCTCGCCGACGGCTACGGCACGACCGACACGGTCGCGCGCGACGTGCTGAAGGCGCCGGATCTCGTCGACTACACGGTGAAGGAAAGCCTGACGAATCGCGTTGCGCGCAAGTTCGGCGCGGCCGTCGGCGGTGCCGCGATGAAGGCGCTGACCGCCGGCGGCGCGTCGTTCAGCCTGCGCTGAGCGGCAACCGGCCGGCGCCGCGGCGAGCGGAGCGGGGCGCCCCGTGCCGCGAGGCTGTCGCCGGTGCCGATCTCAGTTCGCGAGCAGCAGGAAGATGGCGGGGCGCTTGTGCAGATTCGGCGCAGGCGCCTTTTTCCAGTCGGCCACCGTACGGCTGGCGATCGTCTCGGTCTCGAGGGTCAGATCGGCCGCGACGCAGATCTGCGTCGACGGCGCGCAGGTCGCGACGAGCGTGTCGAGCATCGCGTGGTTCCGGTACGGCGTCTCGATGAAGATCTGCGTCTGGCGCGCCTTGCGCGACAACTGCTCGAGTTCGCGCAGGCGTTTCGCGCGCGCGGCCGCATCGACCGGCAGATAGCCGTTGAACGCGAAACTCTGGCCGTTCAGGCCGGATGCCATCAGCGCGAGCAGGATCGAACTCGGCCCGACGAGCGGCACGACCTTCACGCCGCGCTCGTGCGCCCGGCGGACCAGCAGCGCGCCAGGATCGGCAACGGCGGGGCAGCCGGCCTCGGATACGAGCCCGGCGTCCGCGCCCGCCAGTACCGGTGCGAGCAGCCGGTCGATCTCGCCGGCCGGCGTATTGACGTTCAGTTCCCGGATCTCGATTTCCTGGATCGGCCGCGTCGTGCCGATCTTCTTCAGGAACGCGCGGGTCGTTTTCGCGTTTTCGCCGATGTAATAGCCGAGCGTGCCGGCGCGCGCCTGCACGGCCGCGGGCAGCACGGCGGCGAGCATCGATGCGTCGCCTTCGCCGAGGGTGTTCGGGACGAGATAGAGCGTGCCGGCCGTCATGCGCGGTCTCCCTGGGTGGCAAAGAGCGGATAGCCCGCGGCGCGCAGCATCCGCGTGAGCGCGATCAGCGGCAGGCCGACGAGCGCCGTCGGGTCGTTGGAGTCGATGGCATCCAGCAGCGCGATGCCGAGGCCTTCGGATTTCGCGCTGCCGGCGACGTCGTACGGCGTTTCCGCACGCAAGTACGCGTCGAGTTCGGCTTCGGGAAGCGAGCGGAAGCGCGCGTGCGTGACGACGTCCTCGCTCCAGGTTTCACCCGTGCGGCTGTCGTACAGGCTGAGCGCACTGTGGAATTCGACGTCGCGGCCCTGCATCGACAGGAGCTGCGCGAGCGCGCGCTCGTGCGTGCCGGGCTTGCCGATCTGGCAGCCGTCGAACGTCGCGACCTGGTCCGACCCGATCACGAGCACGCCGTCCGGCGCGTCGATCGTCGCGGCGACCGCGCGCGCCTTCGCGCCGGCGAGGCGCAGCGCGGTCGCGGCCGGCGTTTCGCCTGGGAGCGGGGTTTCGTCGAGGTCGGGCGACATCACGTCGAACGGCACGCCGAGGCGCTCGAGGAGCGTGCGGCGGTAGCGGGAACTGGAGGCGAGAATCAGCCGCGGCGGGCGGCAAACGGTATCCGGCATGGTCGATTGGGGCGATGAGTCGTCAGGTGTGGCGCGGTGTTGCGAGGGCGCAAGCATAAGTGATTGACCGCAAAAGGTAAAACAGGTATGCTTTCCCGCTTTTCGTCGGCAGGCTTTCGCAGTGGTGGCGCCTGCCGGGTTTTCGGAAGTAAAGTACGTAATCGTACGCGGCGTAGATCGCGCACGTGCGCGGCGCCGAATGTGCGGCGCCAGCAAGCCGGATCCCGCAAGTCAGCCTGTAGGCAGGAGCGCAACATGAACACTTCTTCTGGCAAACCTGCGGCGTCGCTTGATCCGCACGCGGTCGACCTGTTCGAATTCGCCCGCAGCGGGCGGCAGGCAGCGGGTGCCGTGCGTCTGTCGCAGCTGCCGCGCATGCTGAACGAAGTGCCGGCGGACGCGCCCGATCGCGACACGGTCTTCACGTGGCAGGCCGAGGGGTTCACCCAGAAGGAGTTGCAGGACGACGGCGCCGATGGGCAGCAGCCGTATCTGCGCCTCGCGGTGCACGGCCACGCGTGGCTCACGTGCCAGCGCTGCATGACCCCGTACGACCAGACGTTCGACGTCGACATGACGTACCGGGTCGTTGCGACCGAAGAAGAAGCTGAAGAATTTCCGCTCGACGACGATGAAGCCGATGTGATCGTGGGCTCACGCCAGTTCGATCTCGTCGACTTGATCGAAGAGGAGTTGCTGCTTTCGTTGCCGCTCGTGCCCAAGCACGAGGTTTGCCCGGCAGTTCACGAAAGCCTCGTGTCGGGTGCGAGCGGTCCTTCGGAAGACGCGGACGACGAGTCCGCCGAAGACGGGGACGAAGGCAAACGGCCGAATCCGTTCGCGGCGCTGGAAGCGCTGAAGAAGGATGGGGACGGCGGCAAGAAACACTAAGCAGTTGTGGCGCGGGAAGGCGTAAGGGCTTTGGGCCAGGGTAGTTAAGCGCCGGATCGGGCTGTGTTAGAATCCGGAAAATTATTTAGGAGTTAGTCATGGCAGTCCAGCAAAACAAGAAGTCGCCGTCGAAGCGCGGCATGCATCGTTCGCACGATTTCCTGACGGCAGCGCCGCTGGCAGTCGAGCCGAGCACGGGTGAAGTGCACCTGCGTCACCACGTCAGCCCGAACGGCTACTATCGCGGCAAGAAAGTCGTCAAGACGAAGAACGACTAAGCGTCAAGTCACGCGTTGCGCGCTACGATCGCCGTTCGCGTGACAACTGGTTCGCTTGACACTTTCCTGGCTCAACAAAAAGGCGGCATTCAACTGCCGCTTTTTTGTGCCTGAAATTCGTCGCATTCCATGACCGTAAAGCTCACAATCGATTGCATGGGAGGCGACCACGGCCCGTCCGTGACCGTTCCCGCGGCAGTCAAGTTCGTCCGCGCGCATCCCGATGCGCACCTGATGCTCGTCGGCATCGAAAGCGCGATCCGCGCTCAGCTGAAAAAGCTGAAAGCCCTCGACGATCCCGCGCTGACCATCGTGCCCGCCACCGAAGTCGTGGCGATGGACGACCCTGTCGAAGTGGCGCTGCGCAAGAAGAAGGATTCTTCGATGCGTGTCGCGCTCAACCACGTCAAGGAAGGCGCGGCCCAGGCCTGTATCTCCGCCGGCAACACCGGCGCGCTGATGGCCGTTTCCCGTTATGTGCTCAAGACGCTGCCCGGCATCGAGCGGCCTGCGATCGCGTTCGCGCTGCCGAACCCGACCGGCTACACGATGATGCTGGACCTCGGCGCGAACGTCGACTGCGAGCCGCAGCACCTGCTGCAGTTCGCAGAGATGGGGCACGCGCTCGTCGCCGCGCTCGAAGGCAAGGAGCGTCCGACGATCGGCCTCCTGAACATCGGCGAAGAGGTCATCAAGGGCAACGAGACGATCAAGCGCGCAGGTGAACTGCTGCGCGCCAGCACGCTGAATTTCCGCGGCAACGTCGAAGGCAACGACATCTACAAGGGCACGGTCGACGTGATCGTCTGCGACGGCTTCGTCGGCAACGTCGCGCTCAAGACGTCCGAGGGGCTGGCGCAGATGCTGTCCGACATCATCCGCGAGGAGTTCGGCCGTTCGCTGATGTCGAAGCTGATGGCGCTGCTTGCGCTGCCGGTGCTGATGCGTTTCAAGAAGCGTGTCGATCACCGCCAGTACAACGGTGCGGCGCTGCTGGGGCTGAAAAGCCTCGTGATCAAAAGCCACGGTTCGGCCGATGCCTACGCGTTTGAGTGGGCGATCAAACGCGGGTATGATGCCGTCAAAAACGGCGTGCTGGAGCGCCTCGCGCGCGCGATGGCGGACAATTCGGTGTCGCTCGGCGACGGCGAACACGACGCGGGCGGCGCGGGCCAGACGAGCCCGGCCGCAGGCCATCACGCCGAACCTTCCGCTGCGCAATCCTCTAAAGCATAAATGGCCCAATCGACTCTCTATTCCCGCGTGCTCGGCACGGGCAGCTACCTGCCGCCCGACCGCGTCACGAACCAGCAGCTCGCCGATCGACTCGCGAAGGAAGGCATCGAGACGAGCGATGAGTGGATCGTTGCGCGCACGGGCATCCATGCGCGTCACTTCGCCGCACCGGACGTCACGACGAGCGATCTCGCGCTCGAAGCGTCGCGTCGTGCGATCGAGGCGGCCGACATCGATCCGCAGTCGATCGACCTGATCATCGTCGCGACTTCGACCCCCGATTTCGTGTTCCCCAGCACGGCGTGCCTGCTGCAGAACAAGCTCGGTATCAAGAACGGCGGCGCGGCATTCGACGTGCAGGCCGTGTGCTCGGGCTTCGCGTATGCGATGGCGACGGCCGACAGCTTCATCCGCAGCGGCCAGCACCGCACGGCGCTCATCGTCGGCGCGGAGACGTTCTCGCGCATTCTCGATTTCAAGGACCGTACGACCTGCGTGCTGTTCGGCGACGGCGCGGGCGCGGTGATCCTGTCCGCATCGGAAGAGCCGGGCGTGCTCGGCAGCGCGCTGCACGCGGACGGCAGCTATTCGAACATCCTCTGCACGCCGGGCAACGTCAATCGCGGCGTGATCGACGGCAGCGCGTTCCTGTACATGGACGGGCAGGCCGTGTTCAAGCTCGCGGTCAACGTGCTCGAAAAGGTCGCGATCGAGGCGCTCGCCAAGGCGAATCTCGCGCCCGAGCAGGTCGACTGGCTGATCCCGCACCAGGCCAACATCCGCATCATGACCAGCACCTGCCGCAAGCTCGGCCTGCCGCAGGAGCGCATGGTCGTGACGGTCGACCAGCACGGCAACACGTCGGCTGCGTCGATCCCGCTGGCACTCGACACCGCGGTGCGCGACGGCCGCATCCAGCGCGGTCAGCACGTGCTGATCGAAGGCGTCGGCGGCGGCTTCACGTGGGGCGCATCCGTCTTCCGCTACTGATCCGCGGCGCGCAATTGCTGCGCGCGGATCCCGAACCGGCGCGCCGTTCGCGCGCGCCGTCCGAATCGATTCAATTGGGGACGATATGAAATTTGCATTCGTTTTTCCGGGGCAGGGCTCGCAGTCGGTCGGCATGCTCAACGCATTCGCCGATCTGGCCGTCGTGCGCGAGACGCTCCAGGAAGCATCCGATGCACTCAATCAGGATCTCGGCAAGCTGATCGCCGAAGGTCCGGCCGAAGAGCTGAATCTGACCACCAACACGCAGCCCGTGATGCTGACGGCCGCCTACGCGTGCTATCGCGCATGGCAGCAGGCCGGCGGCCCGGCACCGTCGATCGTCGCGGGCCACAGCCTCGGCGAATACACGGCGCTCGTCGCCGCGGGCGCGATCGCGTTCAAGGACGCGGTGCCGCTCGTGCGCTTCCGCGCGCAGGCGATGCAGACGGCCGTGCCGGTCGGCGAGGGCGGCATGGCCGCGATCCTGGGTCTCGACGACGACACGGTGCGCGCGGTGTGCGCCGAAGCCGCGCAAGCGGGCGTCGTCGAAGCCGTGAACTTCAACGCGCCGGCGCAGGTCGTGATCGCGGGCGCGAAGGCGGCCGTCGAGAAGGCCTGCGAGATCGCGAAGGCGAAGGGCGCGAAGCGCGCGTTGCCGCTGGCGGTGTCGGCGCCGTTCCATTCGTCGCTGCTCAAGCCGGCGTCGGACCAGCTGCGCGACTATCTCGCGAACGTCGACGTGAAGGCGCCGCAGATTCCGGTCGTCAACAACATCGACGTCGCGGTGGTCAGCGATCCGGCCGCGATCAAGGACGCGCTGGTGCGCCAGGCCGCTGGTCCGGTGCGCTGGGTCGAATGCGTGCAGCACATCGCGGGCATGGGCGTCACGCACGTGATCGAGTGCGGTCCGGGCAAGGTGCTGGCAGGGTTGACGAAGCGCATCGACGGCAATCTGGTCGGTGCATCGGTGTTCGATCCGGCTTCGCTCGACGAAGCACTGAAGCTGGCGACCGCCTGACGCGGCGCCTTTCCTCAAGAGACGGATATTCGATTCATGGAAAAGACTCTCGATAAACAGGTTGCGATCGTGACCGGCGCATCGCGCGGCATCGGCCGGGCGATCGCGCTCGAACTCGCGCGCCAGGGCGCGACGGTGATCGGCACGGCGACGAGCGAATCGGGCGCCGCCGCGATTACCGCAGGGTTCGCGGAAGCGGGCGTGACGGGCCGCGGCGCGGTGCTGAACGTCAACGACGCGGCGGCGGCCGAAGCGCTGATCGACGCGACCGTGAAGGAATTCGGCGCGCTCCACGTGCTCGTCAACAACGCCGGCATCACGCAGGACCAGCTCGCGATGCGGATGAAGGACGAGGACTGGGACGCGGTGATCGACACCAACCTGAAGTCGGTGTTCCGCCTGTCGCGTGCGGTGCTGCGTCCGATGATGAAGGCCCGCGGCGGCCGCATCATCAACATCACGTCGGTGGTCGGCTCGGCCGGCAACCCGGGCCAGGCCAACTACGCGGCCGCGAAGGCCGGCGTCGCGGGCATGACGCGTGCGCTCGCGCGCGAGATCGGCAGCCGTGGCATCACGGTGAACTGCGTCGCGCCGGGCTTCATCGACACCGACATGACGAAGACGCTGCCGGAGGAACAGCAGGCCGCGCTCAAGACCCAGATTCCGCTCGGCCGCCTCGGCAGCCCGGAAGACATCGCCCATGCCGTCGCGTTCCTCGCATCGCCGCAGGCCGGTTACATCACCGGCACGACGCTGCACGTGAACGGCGGCATGTACATGTCGTAACGATTTTCGTTTACCATCCGCGCCGTATCCCGTTTTTCAGGCGGATCGGCGCTTGATCGACCATCAAGCCAACGCGCGTTTTGGCGTCAGCAAACCTGATAAAATGCGCGCACTTGTAAATCTGAACTTTCCCTCGGAGGGGTAATGGATAACATCGAACAACGTGTCAAGAAGATCGTCGCTGAGCAACTGGGCGTCGCAGAAGCCGAGATCAAGAACGAAGCATCGTTCGTGAACGATCTGGGCGCGGACTCGCTCGACACGGTCGAACTGGTGATGGCGCTCGAAGACGAGTTCGGCATGGAAATCCCGGACGAAGAAGCAGAGAAGATCACGACCGTTCAGCAAGCGATCGACTACGCTCGCGCAAACGTCAAGGCGTAAGCGCCTTTCGCGCTTATCTGCCACGTCGCCGCGATCTTCGCGTTTGACGCGCCATCCTGCCGGCAACCGCGCCGGACGGACTAACAGCCACAGGGCTCGCAGGGCTGGTTCCTGTGGCCACTGTGGCTTTTGTTTTTGTCATCCAATGGAAAAGAGGTTACCGTGAGCCGCCGTCGTGTTGTCGTTACAGGCCTGGGGCTGATTTCGCCCGTTGGCAATAATGTTGCCGACGGCTGGGCCAATCTCGTCGCCGGCAAGTCCGGCATCGCCACCGTCACGAAGTTCGATCCGTCGAACCTTGCCTGCCATTTCGCGGGCGAGGTTAAGGGTTTCAGCGCCGAGGAATACATTCCGGCGAAGGAAGCCCGCAACATGGATACGTTCATCCATTACGGCATCGCAGCCGGCGTCCAGGCAATCCGGGACAGCGGCCTCGAAGTGAACGAAGCCAATGCGGAACGCATCGGCGTGCTGGTCGGCTCCGGCATCGGCGGCCTGCCGATGATCGAAGACACGCACCAGACCTACGTCGATCGCGGCGCGCGCCGGATCTCGCCGTTCTTCGTGCCGGGTTCGATCATCAACATGATCTCGGGTCACCTGAGCATCATGTTCGGCCTGAAGGGCCCGAACCTCGCGGCCGTGACGGCCTGCACGACCGGTCTGCACAGCATCGGCCTCGCGGCGCGCCTGATCCAGGCCGGCGACGCCGACGTGATGGTCGCGGGCGGCGCCGAATCGACGGTGTCGCCGCTCGGCATCGGCGGCTTCGCGGCCGCGCGTGCGCTGTCGACCCGCAACGACGATCCGGCCACGGCGTCCCGTCCGTGGGACAAGGATCGCGACGGTTTCGTGCTGGGCGAGGGCGCGGGCGTGATGGTGCTCGAGGAGTACGAGGCGGCGAAGGCGCGCGGCGCGAAGATCTATGCGGAAGTCTCGGGCTTCGGCATGACGGGCGATGCGTACCACATGACCGCGCCGAACATGGACGGTCCGCGCCGCTGCATGGTTGCGGCGCTGCGCGACGCCGGCGTGAACGCGGACGAGGTCCAGTACCTGAACGCGCACGGCACATCGACGCAGCTCGGCGACAAGAACGAGTCCGACGCGGTGAAGGCGGCATTCGGCGAGCACGCGTACAAGCTCGTCGTGAACTCGACGAAGTCGATGACGGGCCACCTGCTGGGTGGCGCGGGCGGCCTCGAGTCGGTGTTCACGGTGCTGGCGCTGCACAACAACGTGTCGCCGCCGACCATCAACATCTTCAACCAGGACCCCGAGTGCGATCTCGATTACTGCGCGAACACCGCGCGTGACATGAAGATCGACGTTGCCGTGAAAAACAACTTCGGCTTCGGCGGTACCAACGGCACGCTGGTGTTCAAGCGCGTCTGACGCTGAATCGCTTGACGAGTCCATTCGATGCTCCGGCCGGGCGTCCGCAGCGCTTTGCGTTGCGGGCCTCGGCCGTGTCGTATGTCGTGCTGGCCGTGTTCGTCGCGGCGGCTGCCGTGTCCGCGTACCTGTTCTGGGCGCCGCGGGCCGGTGCCGCAGCCGGCGCGTGCGTGTCCGCGGCGACGGCAGCGCTGCTTGCCATGTGTGCCGCACGGGCCTGTGCCCGTCGGCTGCCGGCCGAGTTGCGGATCGATGCATTCGGGGAGATTGCGGCGTTTGGCCGCACCGGGCGCTTGCTCGCCCGGGGCCGCGTGACCGGCCATGCGCACTGGAGCAGCCTGCTGCTCGTGCTGTCGGTCGGGCAGGGCGCCCGGCGTGCCCGGCCGCTGCTGATCCCGGCCGATGCGCTCGACGCCGCGTCGTTCAGCGCGCTGTCCGTGCTGGCGCGTACCGCGGGCACGGCAGGGCGGGCATGACGGTGGCGCAGTTACCGACCGTAACCAGCGGCCGGCGCCGGAACGCTACAATAACGCTCCGCGTTGCATCCCTAGTTAACGGATTTGTCAGGTGAGTGAAAAAGAAATCGATCAGGCTCTGGTCGAGCGCGTACAGAAAGGCGACAAGGCGGCGTTCGAACTCCTGGTCTCCAAATACCACCGCAAGATCATTCGGCTGATCTCGCGCCTCGTGCGGGATCCCGCCGAGGTCGAGGATGTGGCCCAGGACGCGTTCATCAAGGCGTATCGTGCGCTGCCGCAATTTCGCGGCGAGTCGGCGTTCTACACGTGGTTGTACCGGATTGCCGTCAATACGGCGAAGAACTACCTTGCGACGCAGGGCCGCCGGGCACCGACCTCAACCGAGGCCGATGCCGAGGAAGCGGAAACTTTCTCCGACGCAGACCAACTAAGGGATATCAACACGCCTGAGTCGATGTTGATGAGCAAGCAGATTGCCGAGACGGTCAACGCTGCAATGGCCGTCCTGCCCGAAGAACTGCGCCAGGCGATCACGCTGCGCGAGATCGAGGGCCTGAGCTACGAAGAGATCGCGGAAATGATGGATTGTCCGATCGGGACGGTCCGGTCGCGGATCTTCCGGGCGCGCGAGGCAATCGCTGCGAAATTGCGTCCGCTGCTCGATACGCCCGAAGGCAAGCGCTGGTAAGCGCGACGGGCGCAACGACGCGGGTCGGGGTCTAGTTACGGATAGAGTCGTGAAGTCACGACGGGGTGTGTGCAAGATGGGGAGCATCATGGGGTCGGTCAATACGCAGTCGCAAGCGTGCTCGCGCGGCGAGCGCCTTTCCGCTCTGGTCGACGGTGAACTGTTCGACGGCCCGGATCACGGGCAGTTTCTGGCTGAGCTCGACCGCGCGGATCGCGCTGCGTGGGCCCATTACCACCTGATCGGCGATGCGCTGCGCTCGGACGAGCTCGCGCTGTCGCCCGCGCTGAGCGTCGCGTTCACCGCGCGCATGTCGGCTGCGCTGGAAAGCGAGCCGCACCTGCTCGCGCCGGCCGCCGCGCCGGTCGCGCGCAAGCTGCTGTCGCTGCGCCGGCGTGTCGTGCCCGCGTTCGCGGTGGCCGCCGCGGCCGCCACGCTGACGTGGATCGTCGTCCCGCAGATGCAGACGGCCGGTGCGCCGGGCGCCGTCCAGGTCGCGTCGACAGGCGCACCGCAGAACGGCAACCTGCAGCGCGTGACGGTTGCGCAGGCATCGGCGCAGCCGGGCCTGCAGGACGTTAACATCATCCGCGACGCAAGTCTCGACCAATACCTTGAAGCGCATCAGCAATTCGCGCAGCAGCCCGTCGTCACGGGCTCGATGCCGCTGATCCGCGCTGCCGTGACCACCACGCCAGGCCAATAAACCCGATGCGGACATTGCAGTTGAATCACGCCATCTCCGGATGGAAGCGGCTGCCGGCCCTCCTGCTTTGCGCAGCCGCCCTGTTGTCCGTTCAATCCCTCCCCGCCAGCGCCCAGCAACCGGACGATCCCGTCGCGACCCGCAAGGGTGCGGCGGATTGGCTCGATCGCATCCAGCAGGCGGCGCAGCAGCAGAGCTACGAGGGTACGTTCGTCTACCAGCGCGGCGGGTATGTCCAGTCGTCGCGCATCGCGCACGTGGCGTCCCGCGACGGCGAGTTCGAGCGGATCGAGTCGCTCGACGGCAAGCCGCGCAAGGTTCTGCGGCACAACGACGAGTTGTACACGTTCGTCCCCGAGCGCAAGTTGTGCGTGGTCGAGCGCCGCCAGACGCGCGATTCGTTCCCTGCACTGCTCGGCGCGGGCGGCGAGCACGTGATGTCCGTTTATGACGCGAAGCTGCTCGGCAAGGACCGGGTGGCCGGGGTCGACGCGCAAGTGGTCGAACTCGTGCCGAAGGATGCGTACCGGTTCACGTACAAGCTGTGGGCCGACACCCGCACCGGGCTGCTGCTGCGTTCGCAGACGCTCGATGCGAGCGATCACGTGCTCGAGCAGGTCGCGTTTTCGCAAGTGCAGACGGGCGGCACGGTCGGCGACAAATCCGCGATCGCGGCCGGCATGCGCAACCTGAGCGGCTGGACGGTCGTTCGCCCGCCGGTCGCGACGGTCGACATGGAAGCGCAGGGCTGGCAGATCGCACCGACCATCGCCGGCTTCCGGAAGATTCGCGAGGTGCGCCGGCCGATGGCCGCGCGCGACGCCGGCGATCCGCCGATTCCGGTCGATCAGGCCGTCTTCACCGACGGCCTCGCGACGATCTCCGTCTTCATCGAGCCGGCCGAAAAGAACACGCGCAAGGAAGGGGCGGGCAGCACCGGCGCGACCCACGTGCTCGTGAAGCGTCGCGGCGACTACTGGATCACCGTGCTCGGCGAAGTGCCGCCGGCCACCTTGCAGCAGTTCGCGTCTGCCATAGAATACAAGGCTTCGTGCGACGCGAGTCGCATCGACTGTCGGCGTTAAGCCGACCACAGAGTGACCTTTGGTCACTATTTTTGAGAGGGGGAACTGACAGCCGTACGTTGGAACCCTCTATAGACGAAAAGCGGTCGCAGTTGGCCGTCTATCGTATTGCATTAGCCCGATTACCATCGGGTTCCGCCTAGTTAGCGGCGTCAACTCCGCTGACAAGGCGGATTGGTGTTTGCAATTTTCCCCGTAGCTTCCGGATGCGGGGTTGTGTTTACAGTCGAGCGAGAGTTCGGCGTGTCATTGTTCGGCCTCCTGGCAGCAATGGGAGGTAGTGAACCTGCTGTACGACCAGCAGTAACCTAGGAGGACATGCGTCACTGGTAACGGTGGGGTGTGAAGCTTCTCTGACAATGTAGCCCCTAGAAGTATCGGGCAGGTATCGGTCGCGAGGCCGCTACTTGGAGACTCCAAGCAGCAAAGGGGTCAAGGAGCTAGGTTGACTGAGATGGCCAACGTAAGTGAACTGCTGATAAACCTCGTCAGTATTGCGATGCCAAAGCTGCTGTTAGGCATCAACCAAAATGGTGTGCGGTCGGATAACCCGCTGGAGTATCGGGTTACGTCGTCATCGGACCGCCGGGGGAGAGGCAGGGCCTAATTCAGTCGTGTGACATGCCGGGAACGCGGTAAGCCCGTATGGTCGCCAGCGCAGTCGGCTGGCAGGCGAACCGCAAGGGACGCTGTTGATTGTGCGGGTATGGGAGGACGGAAAAAGCGAATGTCGGGCTGTAATGGCTCGGATAGGGATTGAAACATCATCCCACGCGAAAGCGGGCAGACTTCCGTCTGGTCTACCGTCGCAAGACGGCTGACTAACCCTCAGGCTGAGGTGTGATTGCTGGTGGCTTCTTAGTCATCAGTGTTTCTTTTTCATCCCTTGTGGGAGCAAAACGCTCCCGCAAGGGGACGTGTTGCTCTCCGCAAAGGGATTCACTTCTCGGAGCAGGAGAGCAGCATGAAAGTATCTACCCGTGAGGGCGGATCTGCGCTTTCCCACGCGCTGAACCACTGGCACGACGTCGATTGGCGTCGCGTGGAACGGAACGTGAGAGGGATGCAGATTCGAATTGCGAAGGCGACGCGGGAAGGCAACTGGCGCAAGGTGAAAACCCTGCAAAGGATGCTGACTCGCACGTTGTCCGCAAAGCTGTATGCGGTACGACGTGTTACGCAAAACCAAGGTGCACGAACGGCTGGGGTCGATCGTGAGGTATGGGACTCGCCTGAGAGCCGATGGGAAGCCATCGGCAAGTTGAAGCGGCGCGGATACAAGCCTCTGCCATTAAGGAGAGTCTTTATCCCCAAGGCCAATGGAAAGTTACGCCCTCTGGGCATACCGACCATGCGGGATAGGGCGATGCAAGCCCTGTACTTGCTGGCGTTGGAGCCGGTGTCGGAATCGACGAGCGACCCGAACTCATATGGGTTTCGGATTAATCGCTCAACGGCTGACGCCATGTCGCAGATATTTGTCTCTTTGTCCAAAAAGGCCTCGGCCCAATGGATTCTGGAGGCAGACATCAAAGGCTGCTTCGACTACATCAATCACGACTGGCTGATGACCCACGTCCCAATGGACAAGGAGATCTTGCGGAAGTGGTTGAAGGCTGGCCTGATCCACGAAGGTCGGCTACAGGCGACTGAGGCTGGTACGCCGCAGGGAGGCATCATTTCCCCGACGCTGGCTAATGTGACGCTGAACGGGCTGGAACGTGACTTGATGCTGCATCTGAATGCGACATTAGGGGTGCGGACGGCCCAAAAGCTGAAAGTAAATGTGGTGCGATACGCGGACGACTTTGTTATAACCGGCGCATCGAAAGAAGTGCTGGAGGACAAGGTCAGACCTTGGGTAGAAGGATTCCTTGCACAACGAGGACTGCAACTTTCCGAGGAAAAGACGCGGATTGTCCAGATTGACGAAGGCTTCGATTTCCTTGGGTGGAATTTCCGGAAGTACTCGGGAAAGCTGCTCATCAAACCTAGCAAGAAGAACGTGCAGACGTTCTACCGCAAGGTGGCGGAAGCGATCAGCGGCAATAAGACGGTAAAGCAGGAGGAGTTGATCCGACTGCTAAACCCGATGCTACGCGGGTGGGCGCAATACCACTGCCCCGTAGTAGCTAAGCAGGCGTACAGCCGTTTGGAGCATCTGATATTCCAGAGACTCTGGCGGTGGTCGAAGAGGCGGCACCCGCAGAAAGGTGCCGACTGGGTGCGAAGGAAGTACTTCCACTCGGTTGACAACCGGCGGTGGGTGTTTGCCTCCCGGACTGTACGGGAAGACGGCAGTGTTGGGCTACTTGAGCTGTACCAGATCAGCGGCACGGTCATCAAGCGGCACAAGAAGGTGAAGGGGGACTTCAATCCCTTTGATCCGAGTTGGGAGCAGTACAGCGAACAACTACGACAGGAGCGCATGGCAGATTCGATGCGCTACCGGCGACAGTGGGTCACGCTGTACATGACGCAGTGCGGGCTGTGTGCGCATTGCGGATGTGCTCTGACGGACGAAACGGGTTGGCACGACCACCATCTGGAGTATCGGATGCATGGCGGAACCGACGCGCTCTCCAACAGAGTGCTGCTGCACCCACACTGCCACCAGCAGGTGCACGTTGGTAGAATTGCTGTAACTAAGCCGGTCCAGCAATAGCTAGGACTTTGTTTGTAGGCTCGAGCCGTATGCGGGGAAACTCGCACGTACGGTTCCTAGGGGGCCCTCTCTCCGCAAGGAGAGGGGGCTACCCTACCAAGTAACGCTACGGCTTCCGACATGACGAAACTCACGCTGCGCAAAGTGCTCGCGGCGGCGGTGCTGTTTGCCTGCCTGCCGCTCGCCCCGCAAACCGCGGCCGCTGTCACGCCTCCAGCAGCCAGCCTTCCCGACTTCGCCGATCTGGTCGAGAAGGTCGGGCCGGCTGTCGTGAACATCCGGACCACCGCGAACGTGCCGACACCCGGGCCGCGTGGCGTGCTCCCGCCGGGCTTCGACAACGGCGACATGTCGGAATTCTTCCGGCGCTTCTTCGGCATTCCGCTGCCGCAGGCACCCGGCAACGGTGGCGGCAATGGCAGTCCGAAGAATGCGCCGACGCCGGACAATCCGCCCGACACCGAGCAGAACCGCGGCGTCGGTTCGGGCTTCATCGTGTCGGCGGACGGCTACGTGATGACCAACGCGCACGTCGTCGACGACGCCGACACCATCTACGTGACGCTGACCGACAAGCGCGAATTCAAGGCGAAACTGGTCGGCGTCGACGACCGTACGGACGTCGCGGTCGTCAAGATCCAGGCGTCGAACTTGCCGGTCGTCGCGATCGGCGATTCGAACAAGGTGCGTGTCGGCGAGTGGGTGGTCGCGATCGGCTCGCCGTTCGGCCTCGACAACACCGTGACGGCCGGCATCGTGAGTTCGAAGAGCCGCAACACGGGCGATTACCTGCCGTTCATCCAGACCGACGTCGCGGTGAACCCCGGCAACTCGGGCGGCCCGCTGATCAACATGCTGGGCGAGGTGATCGGCATCAACTCGCAGATCTACAGCCGCACCGGTGGTTTCATGGGCATTTCGTTCGCGATCCCGATCGACGAGGCGATGCGCGTGGCAGACCAGCTGAAGGCGACCGGCAAGGTCACGCGCGGCCGGATCGCGGTGGCGATCGGCGAAGTGACGAAGGAGGTGGCCGATTCGATCGGGTTGCCGAAGGCGGAGGGCGCGCTCGTCAGCAGCGTCGAGCCGGGTGGTCCGGCCGACAAGGCGGGCATCCAGCCGGGTGACATCATCCTGAAGTTCAACAGCCGGTCGGTCGATACGGCGTCGGATCTGCCGCGCATGGTCGGCGACACGAAGCCGGGCACCAAGGCGACCGTCAGCGTGTGGCGCAAGGGTCAGGCGCGTGATGTGCCGATCACGATCGCCGAGACGCCGGCGGAGACGACGGCGAAGGCCGAGCAGCGCAAGAATGTGCCGCAGAAGCCGCGCCCGGCCAATTCACTCGGCTTGACGGTCAGCGACCTTTCGGCTGACCAGCTGAAGTCGCTGAAGCTGAAGAACGGCGTGCAGATCGACGGCGTCGACGGCCCGGCGGCCCGGGCGGGCCTGCAGCGCGGCGACATCGTGCTGCGCGTCGGCGACACCGACATCACGAGCGCGAAGCAGTTCGCCGACGTGACCGCGCAGCTCGATCCGCAGAAGGCGGTCGCGGTGCTCGTGCGGCGCGGCGACAATACGCAGTTCGTGCCGGTGCGCCCGCGCCCGATCCAGAAGTAACGCACCGATGTTCACGCTCTACGGCCGCGGCTGGTGCCACCTGTGCGACGACATGCGTGATGCGCTGGCGCCGGTGGCGGCCGAATTCGGCGTTGCCGTCGAGTACGTCGACATCGATGCCGATCCGGCACTCGTCGCCCGTTACGACGAGGAAGTGCCGGTGCTGTTGCTGGACGGCACGGAAGTGTGTCGCCACCGGTTCGACGAGGCGAGGGTGCGCGGCGCGCTGACGATGCGGCGCTGAACCTGGCCCCGTCGCCGGCTGCGCGGGGTGCCGGTGCGAGTCCGCCCGCCAAGGCCTCCGGCAGGACGTCCTGACCGGGCGTCCGCGACCAGGCGTCCCAAATTACCGCCCGGCAAAGGCCTTTTCGGCTAAAATAAGCCGTTTTTTCACCGACTTACAAGGCGTGCTCCGCAGTCGTCGAGCGCGCCTTTTTCGCTTGATCGGCACTGAATGGATCATATTCGCAATTTCTCGATCATCGCGCACATCGACCATGGCAAGTCGACGCTCGCGGATCGCATCATCCAGGTATGCGGCGGCCTCGCCGACCGTGAAATGGAAGCGCAGGTGCTCGACTCGATGGATATCGAGCGCGAACGCGGCATCACGATCAAGGCGCAGACGGCGGCATTGTCCTATCGCGCCCGCGACGGCAAGGTCTACAACCTCAACCTGATCGATACGCCGGGGCACGTCGACTTCTCGTACGAAGTCAGCCGTTCGCTGTCCGCGTGCGAAGGTGCGCTGCTCGTGGTCGACGCGAGCCAGGGCGTCGAGGCGCAGACGGTCGCGAACTGCTACACGGCGATCGAGCTCGGCGTCGAGGTCGTGCCGGTGCTGAACAAGATCGACCTGCCGGCCGCGAACCCCGAGAACGCGATCGAGGAGATCGAGGACGTGATCGGCATCGACGCGACCGACGCGACGCGCTGCAGCGCGAAGACGGGGCTCGGCGTCGAGGACGTGCTCGAAGCGCTGATCGCGAAAGTGCCGCCGCCGAAGGGCGATCCGGCCGCGCCGCTGCAGGCGCTGATCATCGACTCGTGGTTCGACAACTACGTCGGCGTCGTGATGCTCGTGCGCATCGTCAACGGCACGCTGCGTCCGAAGGACAAGATCAAGATGATGGCGACCGGCGCGCAGTATCCGGTCGAGCACGTCGGCGTGTTCACGCCGAAGTCGCGCAATCTCGAATCGCTGTCGGCCGGGCAGGTCGGCTTCATCATCGCGGGCATCAAGGAACTGACCGCCGCGAAGGTCGGCGATACCGTCACGCACGCGACCAAGGCCGCCGCCGAGCCGCTGCCGGGCTTCAAGGAAGTGAAGCCGCAGGTGTTCGCGGGCCTCTATCCGGTCGAGGCGAACCAGTACGACGCGCTGCGCGAATCGCTCGAGAAACTGAAGCTCAACGATGCGTCGCTGCAGTACGAGCCGGAAGTCTCACAGGCACTCGGTTTCGGTTTCCGCTGCGGCTTCCTCGGGTTGCTGCACATGGAAATCGTGCAGGAGCGGCTCGAGCGCGAGTTCGACATGGACCTCATCACGACCGCACCGACGGTCGTCTACGAGGTCGTGCAGAGCGACGGCTCGACGATCATGGTCGAGAACCCGGCGAAGATGCCGGAGCCCGGCCGCATCGCGGAAGTCCGCGAGCCGATCGTCACGGTGAACCTGTACATGCCGCAGGACTACGTCGGTTCCGTGATCACGCTGTGCGAGCAGAAGCGCGGCTCGCAGATCAACATGCAGTATCACGGCCGCCAGGTGCAGTTGACGTACGAAATCCCGATGGCCGAAATCGTGCTCGACTTCTTCGACCGCCTGAAGTCGGTGTCGCGCGGCTATGCATCGATGGACTACGAGTTCAAGGAATACCGTTCGTCGGACGTCGTGAAGGTCGACATGCTGATCAACGGCGACAAGGTCGATGCGCTGTCGATCATCGTGCACCGCTCGCAGTCGCAGTATCGCGGCCGTGAAGTGGCCGCGAAGATGCGCGAGATCATTCCGCGCCAGATGTACGACGTGGCGATCCAGGCGGCGATCGGTGCGCACATCGTCGCGCGCGAGAACATCAAGGCACTTCGCAAGAACGTGCTCGCGAAGTGCTACGGCGGCGACATCACGCGAAAGAAGAAACTGCTCGAGAAGCAGAAAGAAGGTAAGAAACGCATGAAGCAGGTGGGTTCGGTCGAGATCCCGCAGGAGGCGTTCCTCGCGATCTTGCGCGTCGAAGACAAATAACAGGACTGATCCTTTTATGAATTTTGCGCTGATTCTTTTTGTGCTCGTCGTCGTGACGGGCGTAGCGTGGGTGTTGGACAAACTGGTGTTCCTGCCGCGGCGACGCAAGGCGGCCGACGCGGCGATCGAGGAGTTCGATCGCCAGCAGTCGCGTATCGACAAGCGTTTCGCGGACGAAAACGCGGGGCAGACGCGTTCGAAGCTGCGTGACGAAAAACTGCGCCAGCCGTGGTGGCTCGAGTACACCGCAAGCTTCTTCCCGGTGATCCTGGCCGTGTTCGTCGTGCGTTCGTTCGTCGTCGAGCCGTTCAAGATCCCGTCGGGCTCGATGGTGCCGACGCTGCTGGTCGGCGACTTCATCCTCGTCAACAAGTTCGAATACGGCCTGCGCATGCCGATCACGAACACGAAGATCACGCAGGGCAGCCCGCTGTCGCGCGGCGACGTCGTCGTGTTCCGTTATCCGAAGGACGAGTCGGTCGACTACATCAAGCGCGTGATCGGCCTGCCGGGCGACACGGTCGCTTACCAGGACAAGCAACTGACGATCAACGGCCAGCCGGTGCCCGAAACGCCGCTGCCGGATTTCTTCGACGACGAGCGCCAGAACTACGCGAAGCAGTTCGAGGAGACGATCGGCACGAAGAAGAATGCGATCCTCAACAATCCCGCCGTGCCGCCGTTCGTGATGGGCGCCTACGATTATCCGTATCGCGACAACTGCACGTACAACAGCCGCGGCGTGATCTGCAAGGTGCCGCCGGGCCACTACTTCATGATGGGCGACAACCGCGACAACAGCGCGGACAGCCGCTACTGGGGTTTCGTGCCGGACAACAACATCGTCGGCCGCGCGTTCTTCATCTGGATGAACTTCGGCGACCTGAAGCGCATCGGTTCCTTCAACTGATCGCGTTCGACTCGCACGCAATACGCGACGCACGGGCCGCGTCGCGTATTGCCGAACTACTTTAAGAACCGGCGGTAACACCGCCTCGTCACGCCTTTTCGCGTCCGGCCGTGCCGTTTCGGCCCGACCGGCGCCCGCGTTATACTCCTGCACATGCCCCTATCCCAGTTGGAAAGCCGGCTGCGCTATGAATTTCGCAATGCGGAATTGTTGCGCCAGGCTTTGACCCATCGCAGTCACAGTGCCACGCACAACGAACGGCTCGAGTTTCTCGGCGATTCCGTTCTGAATTGCGCGGTGGCCGCCCTTTTGTTCCAGCGTTTCAGCAAGCTGGACGAAGGCGACCTGTCGCGCGTGCGCGCCAATCTCGTCAAGCAGCAGTCGCTCTACGAAATCGCTCAGGCCCTGAATATTTCGGAAGGGCTGCGGCTGGGCGAGGGCGAATTGCGCAGCGGCGGCTTCCGTCGCCCGTCGATCCTCGCGGACGCGTTCGAAGCCATCATCGGGGCGGTATTCCTCGATGGCGGCTTCGAAGCCGCCCAAGGGGTCATCAAGCGCCTCTATATCCCGATTCTCGACCACATCGACCCGCGCACGCTCGGCAAGGATGCGAAGACGCTGCTGCAGGAGTACCTGCAGGGGCACAAGATCGCGCTGCCGACCTACACGGTCGTCGCGACGCATGGTGCGGCGCACAATCAGCAGTTCGAGGTCGAATGCACGGTGCCGAAGCTCGACGTGAAGGTGTCGGGCTCCGGTGCGAGCCGGCGGGCGGCCGAGCAGGCTGCCGCGAAGAAGGCGCTCGACGAAGTGCTGGCGGCTGCGCCGATGCTGGCCGCGAAGCCGAAGCGTTCGAAGAACGCACGCGGGTCGAAGCACGTCGAGCCTGAAATCGTGCCGGGCGTGAAGGGCGTGCAGGAAGCGCTGGACCTGCGTTCGCCGGAACGGAAGGAGCGTGCGGCGGCGCGCGATGCGAAGGCGGCGGCTGCCGCGTCGGCAGCGACCGACGCCGGCGCGCACCCGACCGAGCGGCCGGCGCAGGCGCCGATGGCCGCGATTCGCGCGGCGCATGTGGAAACGGCCGCTGACAAGGCCGACCGGCCCACGAAGCCGACGGCCGAGAAGCCTGCCGAGAAGGCGCCCGAGAAGCCGTCGGATCGCAACGAAGCCGGCTCGCGCGCGGCGGACAAGCCCGCGGAAGCCGCACCCCGTGCAGCCGACAAGCAGGCCGGCCAGGCGTCCGATCCGGCCGCGTCGACCGACAAGCCTGCTGCCGGTTCCGACGCCGCGTCGCGTCCGGCGCCGCGCGCCCGCGACACCGCGGCGCCCGGTGCCGAGACGCCGCAGGGCGGCGCAAGCCTCGCTGCCGCGCAGGCGCGCGTGGCCGATGCCGACCACTGAATTGCCCCTCGATCGTGCCGCGCGCCGCGCGGCCGTTTCCGAACCTGTCTCCCAAACGATATGAACACTCCCGCTCCTACCGGTTTCCGTTGCGGCATGATCGCGATCGTGGGCCGCCCGAACGTCGGCAAGTCGACGTTGATGAACGCACTCGTCGGCCAGAAGATCAGCATCACGTCGCGCAAGGCGCAAACGACCCGCCATCGCATCACCGGCATCAACACGTTCGACGACGCGCAATTCGTGTTCGTCGACACGCCGGGCTTCCAGACCCGCCACAGCACCGCGCTGAACCGCTCGCTGAACCGCGCGGTCACGTCGACGCTCACGTCGGTCGACGTGATCCTGTTCGTGATCGAGGCCGGCCGCTTCGGGCCCGACGACCAGAAGGTGCTCGATCTGATCCCGCCCGGCATGCCGACGCTGCTGATCGCGAACAAGATCGACCGCGTCGCCGACAAGGCGACGCTGTTCCCGTTCATGCAGAAGGTGAGCGAGCTGCGCGAATTCACCGAACTCGTGCCGCTGTCGGCGCAGCGGCCGGAAGACATCAAGCGCCTGCTGGACACGATCAAGCCGTACCTGCCGGAAGGCGAGCCGATCTACGGCGAGGACGAACTGACCGACCGCAGCTCGCGCTTCCTCGCGGCCGAAATCCTGCGCGAGAAGGTGTTCCGCTGGACCGGCGACGAACTGCCATACACGAGCACCGTGCTGATCGACAAGTTCGAGGAGGAAGGGCGCCTGAAGCGTATCTTCGCGACGATCCTCGTCGAGCGCGATTCGCACAAGGCGATGGTGATCGGCAAGAAGGGCGAGAAGCTCAAGCAGATCAGCACCGAGGCGCGGATGGACATGGAGAAGCTGTTCGACGGCCCCGTGTATCTCGAGACCTTCGTGAAGGTGAAGAGCGGGTGGGCCGACAACGAGGCGGGGCTGCGCGCCTATGGGTACGAATGACGCGCTGACGTCAACCGAAGACGCGGTGACCGCCGGCGCGAACGACGCGCCGTTGCCGGCACCGCCCGAACCGCCGCGTCGCAAGGCGCGGCGCGCGACGTCTCGCACGTCCGATTTCCGCGTCGCCGAACAGCCGGCGTTCGTGCTGCACAGCTATCCGTACCGGGAAACGAGCCTGATCATCGACGTGCTCACGCGCGATCACGGCCGCCTCGCGCTCGTCGCGAAGGGCGCGAAGCGCCCGCACTCCGCGCTGCGCGGCGTGCTGCAGACGTTCCAGCCGCTGCTGCTGTCCTGGTCGGGCAAATCCGAAGTACGCACGCTGACGGGTGCCGAGTGGGTCGGCGGGATGCTGCCGCTCGGCGGCGACGGGCTGCTGTGCGGCTTCTACGCGAACGAGCTGCTCGTGAAATTCTGCGCGCGCGAGGATCCGCAGCCGCCGCTCTTCAATCATTACGTGCTCACCCTCACGCGCCTTGCGCACGGCGAACCCGCGGTGCAGGTGCTGCGTTCGTTCGAGCGCGTGCTGCTGCGAGAGACCGGCTATGCGATGGCGCTGAACCGCACGGTCGCGCGCCGTGCGGTCGAACCGGATCGCCGCTACGTGTTCGATCCCGAGCGCGGCGTGCGCAATGCGGACGACGACGTACCGTCGCACTGGCCGGTGATTACCGGACAGACGTTGCTCGACATGGAGCAGGACGATTACCATCGAGCCCAGACGGTCGCGCAAAGCAAGACGCTGATGCGCTTCCTGCTGAACACCTATCTCGGCGGTACGCCGCTTGCCACGCGTCAGATCCTGATCGACCTGCAAAACCTATGAGTTTCTTCCTGACAACGCCCACCGCCATCGACCTCGGCGTGAACATCGACCACGTCGCGACGCTGCGCAACGCGCGCGGCACGACCTATCCCGATCCGGTCCGCGCGGCGCTCGCCGCCGAAGAGGCCGGTGCCGATGCGATCACGCTGCACCTGCGCGAGGACCGCCGCCACATCGTCGACGCCGACGTGCGCAAGCTGCGCCCGCTGCTGAAGACGCGGATGAACCTCGAATGCGCGGTGACGGCCGAGATGCTCGATATCGCATGCGAAGTGCGTCCGCACGACGCGTGCCTCGTGCCGGAGAAGCGCGAGGAACTGACGACCGAAGGCGGTCTCGACGTTGCCGGCCGCTTCGAGGCCGTGCGTGCGGCATGCAGGCAGCTCGCCGACGCCGGCGTGCGCGTGTCGCTGTTCATCGATCCGGACGAGACGCAGATCCGCGCCGCGCATGAAGCCGGCGCACCGGTGGTCGAGCTGCATACCGGCCGCTACGCCGATGCGCACGATGAAGCCGAGCAGCAGCGCGAATACGAGCGCATCGTCGCGGGCGTACAGGCCGGCGCGCAACTGGGCCTCAAGGTCAACGCCGGCCACGGCCTGCATTACACGAACGTGCAGCAGATCGCCGCGATCGACGGCATCGTGGAACTGAACATCGGCCACGCGATCGTCGCGCACGCGATCTTCGCCGGCTGGGACAACGCGGTGCGCGAGATGAAGGCGATCATGGTCGCTGCACGGGTCGCCGCGCTGCACGGCGGCGCGCGCTGACGATGCGTTGCGTGCGTGCGCGCTTCGCTCGTCGCCCGGCATCGTCCGCGCATCACGGCGGGCGCTGAGATGGCGATCTACGGCATCGGCACCGACATCGTCCAGGTGAGCCGCATCGCGGCCGTGCTCGAGCGCACGGGCGGCCGGTTCGCCGAGAAGGTGCTCGGCCCCGACGAGTTGCGCGTGTTCCATGCGCGCCGTGCGCGCTCGGAGGCGCGCGGCATCGCGTTTCTCGCGACGCGCTTTTCCGCGAAGGAAGCGTTCTCGAAGGCGATCGGGCTCGGCATGCACTGGCCGATGACGTGGCGCGCGCTGCAGACCCTCAACCAGCGCAGCGGCGAACCGTACGTCGTCGCATCGGGCGAGCTGGCCGACTGGCTCGCCGCGCGCGGCATCACGGCGCGTGTGACGGTCAGCGACGAACGCGACTACGCGGTGTCATTCGTGGTCGCCGAGGCCGATGCCGCGCCGCCGCCTGCACCCGCACCTGTTTCCCGAACCACTCCCTGACGGACTTCCCGATTCGATGAAAACGACTCCCGGCCCGGTCATGCTCGACGTCGTCGGCACGGCCCTGTCGCGCGACGACGCGCGGCGCCTTGCGCATCCGAACACCGGCGGCGTGATCCTGTTCGCACGGCATTTCCAGAACCGCGCGCAACTGACCGCGCTGACCGATTCGATTCGCGCGGTGCGCGAGGACATCCTGATCGCCGTCGATCATGAAGGCGGCCGCGTGCAGCGGTTCCGCACCGATGGCTTCACCGTGCTGCCGGCGATGCGCCGACTCGGCGAGCTGTGGGACCGCGACGTGCTGCTCGCGACGAAGGTCGCGACGGCGGTCGGCTACATCCTGGCCGCCGAGCTGCGCGCATGCGGGATCGACATGAGCTTCACGCCGGTGCTCGATCTCGACTACGGGCATTCGAAGGTGATCGGCGATCGCGCGTTTCATCGCGACCCGCGCGTCGTCACGCTGCTCGCGAAGAGCCTGAACCACGGGCTGTCGCTCGCGGGCATGGCGAACTGCGGCAAGCATTTTCCGGGGCACGGCTTCGCGGAAGCCGATTCGCACGTCGCGCTGCCGACCGACGACCGGCCGCTTGATGCGATCCTCAAGCAGGACGTGGCCCCGTACGACTGGCTTGGCCTGTCGCTGTCCGCGGTGATCCCCGCGCACGTGATCTACACGCAGGTCGACAAGCGGCCCGCGGGCTTCTCGCGCGTGTGGCTGCAGGACATCCTGCGCGGGCAGCTCGGTTTCACGGGCGCGATCTTCAGCGACGACCTGTCGATGGAGGCGGCACGCGAAGGCGGCACGCTCACGCAGGCGGCCGACGCGGCGCTCGCCGCCGGCTGCGACATGGTGCTCGTCTGCAACCAGCCGGACGCGGCCGAGGTCGTGCTGAACGGGCTGAAGGCGCAGGCGTCGGCCGAGTCGGTGCGGCGCATCAAGCGGATGCGTGCGCGCGGCAAGCCGCTCAAGTGGGACAAACTGATCGCGCAACCCGAGTATCTGCAGGCGCAGGCGCTGCTCGGCAGCGCGCTGGCGTAAGCGGAGAAGGGCGGCGCGATGCCGCCTTTCCCGTTGTCGTTGTCGAAAGCAAAAAGCCGCGCTTGTGCGCGGCTTTTTGCTGTTCCACCGACGCGGGGCGAGGTGCAAGGCGACATGGCCTCGTGCAACTAACCGTCAACCCCCGCCAGCGCCCCGAACAACGGGCGACGCGGTCAGTTGACCTTCATCCGCTGCAGCTTGTTGTACAGCGTCTTGGGGCTAATGCCGAGCAGCGTCGCCGCGCGATGGCGCGTGCCGCCGACCGCGTCGAGCGTCGCGCGGATCAGCAGGTCCTCGACGTCGGACAGCGGGGTGCCGACCTTGATCTGCACGCTGCTGCCGTTCAGCGCGGCGCCGGCCGCGAAGCTCGCTTCGCCCGCGCGCAGCGTTTCGATGAAATCACCGGACGCGTCATAGGCGAAACGCACGCGCTCCTGCAATTCGCGCACGTTGCCGGGCCATTCGTAGGACAGGCATTCGCGCACGAAGCCGGGGGCCGCGCGCTTGTCGGTCGTGCTGCGGCCGGTGGCGCGCGCTTCGCGGTTGAGTTCGTCGATCAGCGCGTCCGCGATGGCGAGTGCATCGCCGTCGCGCTCGCGCAGCGGCGGCATCGTGATCGATGCCGCGTCGAGACGCAGCCACAGATCCTCGCGCAGCGTGCCGTTCGCGACTGCCTCGCGGGCCGGGCGGCGCGTGGTCGCGATCAGCCGGAAGTCGCTCGCGATCGAGCTCGTGCCGCCGATCCGCATGAAGTTCTGCGAGTCGAGCGCATGCAGCAGCGCCTCCTGCAGCACGAGCGGCAGTGCGGTGATCTCGTCGAGGAACAGCGTGCCGCCGCCCGCTTGTTCGAACAGGCCCGATTCGCGCCGCTCGGCGCCGTCGAACGCGCCGCGTTCATGGCCGAACAGCACGCTGTCGAGCGATGCGCCGTGACGCCCGGCATGTGCGATCGTGCGGCAGTCGAACGACACGAACGGCCCCTTGCGGCGCCGGCTCAGGTCGTGCAGCGTGCGCGCGGCCAGCTTCTTGCCGGTGCCGGCTTCGCCCGTGAACAGCACGGCCGTTTCGGTGCCGGCGTTGTGCTCGATCATGTCGTACACGTGCTGCATCGCCTCGCTGCGGCCCACCAGCGCGCCGAAACGGCCCAGGTGGCGCAGCGACGCGCGCAACGTCCGCACTTCGTCGATCAGTTCGTAGGGACGCGGAATCCGGGCCAGCAGGCTGCGCAGGCGCGGAATGTTGATCGGCTTCAGCAGGTAATCCCAGATGCCGTGACGCAGGCCTTCGATCGCGCTCTCGACCGTCGCGTTGCCCGTCAACACGATCACCGGCAGCGAGCCGTTCGGCTGCTGCTGCGGCAGATGCTGGAGCAGGTCGAATCCGCTGCCGTCCGGCAGGTTCAGGTCGACCAGGACGACATCGGGAATCGAGCGGCCGAGCGCCGTGCGTGCCTCGGCGAGCGACGTGGCCGTGTCGACCGAGAAGCCGTCCGCGGCGAGCAGTGCGGTCAGGCCGGACAGACTGTTGGGATCGTCTTCGACAATCAGGGCGTGTGGCATGGTGGACGCGAGTCGAGTCAAGAGAGGCGGGCTGTCGGCCATCGAGCCGGCCGCAGCCGCATGTCAGATTAAAAACTGATTTTATGCCCCGCTGAACACCTGACGTGCATTATTTCTTTGTCGCTATAAAACAGTTACCGATGATACAAATTGAATACCTTTAGTGCTGGATTTTGTGTTGCCCATGGTGCCGACGCATCGGTGCTGTTGGCGGCAGACAAACAAAAAGCGCCCCGAAGGGCGCTTTGTTCGATCCGGAAATCGCGGGCGATTACGCGCGGCTGCGATATTCGTTCGTGCGCGTATCGATTTCGATCTTGTCGCCGGTGTTGCAGAACAGCGGCACTTGCAGCTCGAAGCCCGTTGCGAGCTTGGCGTTCTTCAGCACCTTGCCCGACGACGTGTCGCCCTTGACGGCCGGTTCCGTGTAGGTGATCTCGCGAACCAGGATCGTCGGCAGTTCGACCGAGATCGCCTTCTCGTTGTAGAACACGACTTCGCACGCCATGCCGTCTTCGAGGTAGTTCAGCGCTTCGCCCATCATTTCCGCTTCGACTTCGTACTGGTTGTAGTCGGCGTCCATGAACACGTACATCGGATCGGCGAAGTACGAATACGTCACTTCCTTGCGATCGAGCACGACGACGTCGAACTTGTCGTCAGCCTTGTAGACCGATTCCTGGCCTGCGTTCGTCAGCAGGTTCTTCATCTTCATCTTGACGACGGCGGCGTTACGGCCCGACTTGTTGTATTCCGTCTTTGCGATGACCCATGCGTCGCTGCCGATCTGCACGACGTTGCCTACGCGGAGTTCCTGTGCGGTCTTCATAAAAAACTGTCCTGATCCAATCAAATAAATAGGTGCCTGAGCGTTGCACAACGGCTGACGGCGCAAGCGGGTGGCGTTCCGGTGGGTGCCAAGAGCCCCAAACGCGAGCGCTTGCGTGGTCAGCCGTCGGATAACCGCTTATTTTAACTGAGATTTTGCGTATTCCGCCAGCTTTCCGGCGAGATCGCCGACGCCAGCCAGCGCGTCGGCCCAGCATGCCGCGTTGGCGTCCAGCGCGGCACGATGTTGCAGCAAATCGGCCCAATCGGGCGTGCCGCCGCCGTTCCATGCGTGCCAGAAGCGCTCGAGCGCCGCGCGCGGCGCGTCGGCGAGGCCAGCCGACAGGTGCGCGAGCGCGGCGTCGAGCTTCGGCAGGTGCGCGTCGTCGGCCTGCGGGTAGATGTGCCACACGAACGGCTTGCGCGCCCATTGCGCGCGGACGAACGAGTCCTCGCCGCGCACGAAGTTGATGTCGGCCGCCCATAGCAGCGGGTCATAGTCGGCCTGCGGGACGAACGCGAGCCCGTAAGCGGTCAGGTTGCCGGCGGTCGCGCGCGCGCCGGCGCCGAACGATTCGACCCCGAAGAAACGGGCGACGGCCGGCGATATGCGGCCGACGGGCACGAGCGCGACGACGGGCGACGGGCCGTCGCGCCACTGCGCGAGCAGCGCGTCGACGGCCGGATTTTCATAGGCGAAGAGGCTGACGACGGTCGTGCCCGGCGCCGGCGGCGCGTCGCCGGTCGCCTGCCGCCACCAGGCGGCGCGCGCTGCCGCGTCGGCTTCGAAGGCCGTGCGGCGCGCGTCGAGGTCGCGTTCCTTCAGCACGCCGCCCGTGCCGGCCGACAAACCCGGGAAGAAGAACGTCTTCAGCAGCGGGTAGCGTGGATGCGGCGATGGCCGCAAATGGAAATCGGCGACCCAGTCCTCGGCGCTCAGGTATTCGAGATTGATCCACACGGGGCGGCGCGCGCGGCGCGCCATCGCCGCGAGATACGCGCCGGGCAGCTCGCACGCGAACGCCTCGATCACGACGTCGGCGATCTCCAGCGCATCGCCGACTTCCGCATGCCAGTGTTCGATCACGATGCCGTCGAGCGTCTGCCGCCCGGCATCGGGATCGACCCCCGGCAGCAGCCGCGCGAACGTGCGCAGATCGTCGATGAAGAGCCGCACCTGCCAGCCATGCTCGTGTGCGAGCTGGCGCGCGAGGCGCCAGCACACGCCGATGTCGCCGAAGTTGTCGATCACGGTGCAGAAGAGGTCGCACGCGATCGGTTCGTCGGGTGCGAGCGGCGCAGGGGAGGCGGGGGCGGTGCGGGGCATCGAAGCGGGCCGGTGAATGCTCTAAACTGGCGATTCTAATGGACCCGTTCCGCGCCACAAGGCACCCGGATCACGCATGACATCCCCAGAAGCCGCCGACATCCCGTTCGAACCCAAGAAGATCCTCGCGCAGTTGCCGCACATGCCGGGCGTCTACCGCTACTACGACACGGCGGGCGCCGTGCTTTACGTCGGCAAGGCGCGCGACCTGAAGAAGCGCGTATCGAGCTATTTCACGAAGACGCAGCTGTCGCCGCGCATCGCGATGATGGTCACGCGCATCGCGCGCATCGAGACGACCGTCACGCGCTCGGAGGCCGAGGCGCTGCTGCTCGAGAACAACCTGATCAAGGCGCTCACGCCGCGCTACAACATCCTGTTTCGCGACGACAAGTCGTATCCGTACCTGAAACTCACAGCGCACCGCTTTCCGCGCATGGCGTACTACCGCGGCTCGGTCGACAAGCAGAACCAGTATTTCGGGCCGTTCCCGAGCGCATGGGCCGTGCGCGAGAGCATCCAGATCCTGCAGCGCGTGTTCCAGCTGCGCACCTGCGAGGATTCGGTCTTCAACAACCGCACGCGGCCGTGCCTGCTGCATCAGATCGGGCGCTGCACGGCGCCGTGCGTCGGCGCGATTTCCGAGGACGATTACGCGATCGACGTGTCGAATGCCGCGCGGTTTCTGCTCGGCCGGCAGTCGGAAGTGATGAAGGAGCTCGAGCAGAAGATGCACGCGTTCGCCGCCGACCTGAAGTTCGAGCAGGCGGCCGCCGTGCGCAACCAGATGAGCTCGCTCGCGACGGTGCTGCACCAGCAGGCGATCGAGGTCGGCAGCGACAGCGACGTCGACATCCTGGCGGTCGTCGCGCAGGGCGGGCGCGTGTGCGTGAACCTGGCGATGGTGCGCGGCGGCCGGCATCTCGGCGACAAGGCTTATTTCCCGACGCACGTCGAAAGTGCGCTGACGCTTGCCGAAGGCGGGCTCGGCGACGAAGCCGAGGCGGCGGACGCTGCCGATGAAACCGCCGCGGCATTGCCCGACGGGCCTGCGGAAGATGCTGCCGCCGCGCGCGACGCGGGGGCGTCGGTGGAGGCCGAGGTGCTCGATGCGTTCATCGCACAGCATTATCTCGGCAACCGCGTGCCGCCCGTGCTGGTCGTGAGCCACGCGCCTGCGAGCCGCGACCTGCTCGAACTGCTGTCCGAGCAGGCCGGTCACAAGGTCTCGCTGGTGCGGCAGCCGCAGGGGCAGCGGCGCGCGTGGCTGTCGATGGCCCAGCAGAACGCGCAGATCGCGCTCGCACGTTTGCTGTCCGAGCAGGGCTCGCAGCAGGCGCGCACGCGCGCGCTCGCGGAGACGCTCAGCTTCGAAGGCGACGATCTTGCAACGCTGCGGATCGAATGTTTCGACATCAGCCACACGATGGGCGAGGCGACGCAGGCGTCGTGCGTCGTCTATCACCATCACAAGATGCAGTCGGGCGAGTACCGTCGCTACAACATCACCGGCATCACGCCGGGCGACGATTACGCGGCCATGCGGCAGGTGCTGACGCGTCGCTACGAGAAGATGGTCGAGCAGGCCGCGCAGGCGGCGTCCGCCGACGACGCGGCCGGCATCGACGGCGAATCGACGCGCAAGGCCGAGGCATCGAGCCTGCTGCCGAACATCGTGCTGATCGACGGCGGCAAGGGGCAGGTCGAGATCGCGCGACAGGTGTTCACCGAACTCGGGCTCGACACGTCGATGCTGGTTGGTGTCGCGAAGGGCGAAGGGCGCAAGGTGGGCCTCGAGACGCTCGTGTTCGCGGACGGCCGCGCGCCGCTCGAACTCGGCAAGGAGAGCGCCGCGCTGATGCTCGTCGCACAGATCCGCGACGAGGCGCACCGTTTTGCGATCACCGGGATGCGCGCGAAGCGGGCGAAGGCGCGCCAGACCTCGCGGCTCGAGGAGCTCGAAGGGGTCGGTGCGAAACGCCGGCAGCGACTGCTCGCGCGGTTCGGCGGGCTGCGCGGCGTGGTGGCCGCGAGCGTCGAGGAACTGGCGAGCGTCGACGGCATCTCGCACGCACTCGCCGAGCAGATCTACAAGCAGCTTCACTGAAGCGGCCGTGCGGCCGGCGGCCCCAGCGCGCGATCTCGCGTTCTTGTGGCAGGCCGGTCGACACGGCACAATTGCGAATCCTTTACTGACCCGCATGCCATGCCGTTCAATTTCCCGATTTTCCTGACGTGGGTACGGATCGTGCTGATCCCGCTCGTCGTCGGCGTGTTCTATCTGCCGGACACGGTGATGGGCGGCGCGCACCGCAACCTCGCGGCGGCGGCGATCTTCATCCTCGCCGCGTTGACCGACTGGTTCGACGGGTTTCTCGCCCGCAAGTGGAACCAGACGTCGTCGTTCGGCGCGTTCCTCGATCCGGTCGCGGACAAGCTGATGGTGACCGCCGCGCTGCTGATCCTCGTGCAGATTTCGCGGGTCGATGCGGCGATCGCGCTCGTGATCGTCGGCCGCGAGATCGCGATCTCGGCGCTGCGCGAATGGATGGCACAGATCGGCGCGTCGAAGAGCGTCGCGGTGAACCAGCTCGGCAAGTTCAAGACCGCGTGCCAGATGGTCGCGATCCCGATGCTGCTGTACTACGGCCCGCTGCCGCTCGGCATCGCGACGATCGACACGCGCGTGTGGGGCGAGTGGCTGATGTACCTCGCGGCGGTGCTGACGATCTGGTCGATGCTGTACTACATGAAGCTTGCATGGCCGCAGATTCGCGAGCGCGGCGGCGCGTGAGCAGCCCCGCACGGGCGGTTGCGCAGGTTTTTGGAAAAAGGGCTGGAAAAGCCCTTGACACACGAATGTGCCTTCGACATAATCTCGCTTCTCCGCTGCACGACGAAGTAAGTGTGTGACGGGGAAGCAGTAGCGCAGCAATACGCGGGAGTAGCTCAGTTGGTAGAGCGCAACCTTGCCAAGGTTGAGGTCGCGAGTTCGAGACTCGTCTCCCGCTCCAGATTTTTTCTGGCAGCGTGTTGTACGGCAAAGCGCTGCAGATGCAGGACACATGCGGGAGTAGCTCAGTTGGTAGAGCGCAACCTTGCCAAGGTTGAGGTCGCGAGTTCGAGACTCGTCTCCCGCTCCAGATTTTTCTGGCAGCGTGTTGTACGGCAAAGCGCTGCAGGTGCAGGACAATGCGGGAGTAGCTCAGTTGGTAGAGCGCAACCTTGCCAAGGTTGAGGTCGCGAGTTCGAGACTCGTCTCCCGCTCCAAGTAATGGGGAAGCCACGCTTCCCTTTTTATTTGATGGACTGATGGTCCTCGAATAAAAATCTGTCGCTTGCCTCCACGGCATACGGACAGTCCGCTTTTGGCGCGATAGCAAAGCGGTTATGCAGCGGCCTGCAAAGCCGTTTAGGCCGGTTCGACTCCGGCTCGCGCCTCCAAGTAGAACGAGATAAAGCCCTGATTCGTCAGGGCTTTTCTTTTTTCTGCGTCTTTCCAAAGATGGAAATGGATCGCCAAGAGTGGTAAAAAGTCGCCTCTAACCAACCAAAAACCGACGCCAACCACCCGTCAATCGGCTAATTGGCAATCGAGGCGAGTTGACCAAGCATGGCGAACAAACGACGGCGCCCCTCCGGCACGTGGGAATACGCACTCAAGCGAGCGAAGCTTCTACCAAAGCCACTTTCGCTCACGTTCGATACTGAGGAAGAGGGCGATGCGTACGTCGCCCGCCTCGAGCAGCTGCTCGACGCCGGCATCGTGCCGGAAGAGGTCGTGCAGCAGCACGACGCGCTCGCGACCACTGGCGACGCAATCCGGGCCTATCTGCGACGCGTCTCTGTCCCCGACTCCGATGTTCAGGTGCTGAATGCACTGCTCGGCCGCGAGGCCACGAAGGCGAAGGCGCTGTCTACTCTCGACTATAGGTGGGTCGAGCAATGGGTCACGAGCATGAAGCGTCGTGACCATCTTTCCCCATCAACGATTCGTCACTATGTCGGTGCGCTTGCTCGCTGCCTCGATTGGGTGGTGAGATCTGGTACGCCGATGCTGGCAACGAATCCTATCCGGCTGCTCCCGAAGCGCTACGCGACCTATACCGAAGAAGACCGCGTCGCGGTGGAGGCGCAGGATGTCGACGCGAAGGAGGACGTGCATCGTGATCGTCGGCCGAGTGATGCGGAGCTGGTGGAGATTCGGCGACTGATGGCAGGCGGTAAGCCGAAGGGGCGCGAGCGCGCGTTCGAGCTACCGTACCGGCCGGCACTGGTGTTTCTCTTCGAGTTGGGTATCGAGTCAGCGATGCGAATGCGGGAAATGTATACGCTCGGGATCGACCAATTCGACGTCGGCCGCCGGACGGCCGCGCTCGAGCGGACAAAAAACGGGAGCAAGCGTGCTGTGCCACTTACGACAGTGGCGATAGCTGCCTACGAGCGCTACATTGCGGCGGTGACCAGCCGGGATCCCGAAATGAATGGCTTCACCTTCGACGGCGGGCAGCTATTCCCTTGGGTGGATGAGATAGAAGTATCGATGCGCGCGGGAGGTGCGCCGCTGCTACGGAGAAAGGTGCTCGCACGCGTGTCGTCGCGCCTATCGGCTCAGTTTGGACGGATCTTCGACGCTGCAGGATGCTCGGGCCTCGTGTTCCATGATCTCCGGCATGAGGCGACGTCGCGGCTGGTCGAGCGGACTACACTGAGTGATATTCAGATCGCGAAGATTACCGGCCACACCAATCCCAAGGTACTGATGCGGTATGCGAACCTGTGGGGAAGCGATCTGGCGGCTAGGATGTGGTGATATTGACGAGATGCCAGGGGTGGCCCTTGGGCATGAAAGGAAAAGATGTAACTCACGGCGCGCCGTGTACAATCGCCAAAAACAGGAGAATTTCATGGCTTTGCCGGACATCGGTGCGTGGGAAGTCCAGTCGCTACGGGCTTCATTCATAAGTCAGCAACCAGTTGGAAAGGCCGAGGACTGGTGGCAGATTGCCGTAGGCGTTGCTCCGGAGCAGGTCACGTCGAAACCCAACGTGCTCGAGCACTCCGAAACTGGGGCGTTCGGGCCGGGCAGGTTGGATATGAGAATCGCTTTCAACCGGGCCGATTGGATCTATTCGGCAGTCGACGCGGGTGGCCCGAAGCTGCCCATTCTCGGAGGTGCAGCCGACTTTCTTTCGGCTCTTCGGAAGCCGGTGAAAACGTGGTTAGAAGCGAAGGGGAACGAGGTTCCGTGGGTCCGCGTTGCATTCGGCGCGGTGCTTCTAATGCCTGTCGATAGTATCAAGGACGGTAATGCAGCGATAGGCGATTATTTGCCAATTCTGAATTCTAAAGAGTCGAATGTTAAAGACTTGTTTGTGCAGGTCAATTATCCGCGTGAATCCAAGAACCTCGATGGTAGTGTTGTAAATCGCTTGATCAAGCTATCGACGCTTTCTCTTCAGTTGATAAATATAACTCCTGTGGGTCCGGTTCCTAGCATATCTGATTCTATGTATTGTCGGGCGGAATTGGATTTTAGTACCCCCGTTGATCATGCTAATCCACTTCCGGCCGATAAAATCGTCGGAATTTTCGATGAGTTGATAGATTCGGCTGAAGCGATGGTGAAAGAAGGAGTCAGGCCATGATACGTGTTGGCGTCAATCCGGCACGAAGCGTTGAGGTGCCGCATAGCTATGAGCGCGTATTAAGCACATCGACTACATCCGATGTGGACGATGATTGGGTAAGTCAGGCGGTGAAGGTTGATGCGGCTCGCGCCGTACTTCGAACTTGGAAAACTAGCGTCGAAGACATGTCTGCGCTGAATGCCTCTGACGTTTGGATGAGGTCGTCGCGCACTATCCTGAAAAGTGCCGTTACGATTTGGTCCTCCGTCCTGACGATTGATGCGTCGGGTGCTGAATCATCGGAGACAGCGATGTTCTCTGAGTTGAGTCGTGCCAAAGGCGTAGTTGCGAGCTACGAAAAGGCTGGTAGGCCGCAGTTGGCGTCGTTTTATCTCGTATATTTTATCGAGCAAAGTTTTCGTCATAGATCCTATGCGATGATAAATCGCCTTCTCAAGGAGGCGGAAGTAAAGGAGTTGACTGAATACTCAATAATCGCTATGTTGCGTTCGTCGTTTTCTGCTCGGCAGCATTTGCCGGCATGGCGGGGATTGTTGAATTCCGCTCGGCGAGAGCTCGATAACCGCGGACATAATGCGGCGAAATTGCTTCGTGGTCTAGATCGTTAATAATACTGACGTATGACAATCGCGCTGCACAAAGTAGACGATCGGTTGCCGGAAGATTTGTCTCTCGCAATTGTAATCTGCGGTGAGGCTGTAACCCACACTGAGGGGCAACGGCACGTCGGATTCGTGGTCAAGGGTGATGGGGATACCCTCCACTTATTTGATCTTGCATGGCACAATACGTGCAGATACAGGCAGATTGATCCGGGCTACGCATATGTAATTTCTGATTTTCTTGACCCCTTTACGGCCAGCGCCCTGATTGGTTTGTTGGTGACTCTGCAATCTATCAATTCGACTAGACTTCCGTACTCGATTGTCTACGACGGTGGTGAATACTTTGATAGAGACACGAAGCAATTGATTAAAACGGAACTTGGGGCAGGGTTGACATGTGCCACTTTCGTCTTAGCAGTGTTAGAACACTACGGTATCGACTTGCTCGACTTGGCTTCGTGGCCGATCACTGAAGAGGACGCCGGATGGCAGGCCAAGATCCTCACTTCGTTAAAGGCTTCTCGACCCACGTCGACTGATGAGTTTCTTGCCCAGTTTGACAATATTGGCAAGGTTCCGCGATTTCGTCCGGAAGAAGTGGTCGGCGCTGCGTACTATTTCGAGGACGAGCCGCTGCCTCACAGTGTGGTGCAGCCGGCGGGGCTTGAAACCATCGCTGAATTGCGCAGACTTGGGCTAGGTGCGTAACGTCTGCAAAATTTGCTTGCCCGTCGGCCTCATGAGGCCGACCGAGCTCAGACTCGCGCAGCTTGGTGCTTCTGCTGCTCCTCAAAGTCCGGAAGACTTGGGAGCGACCGAGCTTTCCTTCCAGGACGGCGCGGGTCGCTCGATGAAAGCTGCTTTGTGATGGCTCGGTGCACCCGTTCGTCCGTCGTGGCTGATCCGCCGCGGATCTGTTCGATCCGCTTCTGCGTCAGCGCCTGTAAGCGTGCCGAACATTCGGCGATGCCGGTCAGCCGTCGACCGGCCGTGCCGGCGTGTCGAGCCTCAACTGGTAGAACGCCGCATCGAGCCAGCGGCCGAACTTGAAGCCCGCTTCGGTGATCGTGCCCGAGTGCACGAAGCCGAGCCGCGTATGCAGCGCGACGCTGCCGCCGTTGGTCGCGTCGATGCAGCCGACCAGCAAATGCACGTCGGCCTCGCGCGCACGCCGGATCAACTCGCGCAGCAGCAACTCGCCGAGCCCGCGGCCGCGATGGTCGCGGTGGACGTAGACGCTGTGCTCGACCGTGTACTTGAACGCCGGGAACGCGCGGAACGTACCCCAGCTCGCGAAGCCGACCAGCGTGCCCGATTCGTCGACCGCGCCGACGACCGGAAACCCGCCGGCGCGCTTCGTCGCGAACCACGTGACCATCGCTTCCGGCGGGCGAGGCCGGTAGTCGTACAGCGCGGTGGAGTTCACGATCGCGTCGTTCAGGATCTCGAGAATGGCCGCGGCATGCTCGGCCTCGCTGCAATCGATCAGGCGCACGTCGCCGCGCGGTGTCGGGGAATTCATACGGGCTCCTGCGCCTGTCGGCCTTGAACGGATGACACATTCCGCGCGCCGACGGCGGCGGGGGCATCGCAGATCGCGACGACATAGCGCGCGACGTGCGACGACGGATTGCTGAAAACCAGCGGCTGATCGACGCGCATGGCCAGACAGTCGCCTTCGTGCAGTTCGTGAAGCTGGTCGCCGAACGTGACGTCGACGCGCCCGCGGACGACCCACACCTGTTGATGCAGCGCGCTTTCGCGCCCGCCGGAGTCGTACGCGACGCGCGCGCCGGGCGGGAAATCGATCTCGACGAGCTGGATCGGCGAGGGCCAGCCGGGCGGCGACAGATTGCGCCGCACGTACCCGGACGCCGGATCGCGCCATTCCGCCTGCTGTGCGCGCCGCACCAGCGGCTGCGCGGGTGCGTCGTCGCGATCGCCGGCGAACAGCCCGGCCAGCGACACGCCGAGACCGGCCGCGAGCTTGTCGAGCACGACGGCCGTCGGGCTCGCCGACGCACGCTCGATGAGCGAGATCATCGAACGGCTGACGCCGGAACGCGCAGCGAGCGCATCGAGCGTGTAGCCTCGTAGCGTGCGCAGGTCGCGCACGCGCCGGGCGATCCGTTCGTTGATGCCGGTGTCGTCGGCGGGGGTGGCGGTTGATTCTTGCATGATGGATTGATTTTCCAGCAAGCTGGAATTCGATGTCAACGGAATTGCTGCTGTCCCGGATCGAGGATTCGCTGTCGGCCAGGCGCTTGCTCGGCGATCGGAGCGAGCGTAATATACGAAACGGCTATATTTCGTTTAATTAGAGACATATGGGAATCATCAAGATATCCGAGCACATGCACGAACGGCTGCGCTCGACCAGTACCGCGCTGAGCCGTTCGATCAATGCACAGGCGGAGCACTGGCTGCGCGTCGGGATGCTCGCGGAGCTCAATCCGTCGCTGTCCTACGGCGATATCTGCCGGATGCTGATCGAGACCGAAGCACGCGGCGGCGACGCCGGGCCGACGGAGTCGGTCGCCCACGGCGTCGAGCAGGTGGCGTGATGGCGAGACGCGAAATCCCGATCCGCGGTGCCGCGGAAATCGCCAGGTCGCGCGAGGCTGCGAAGCTCGCGTCCCAAGTGCTGACGATGATCACCGAGCACGTGAAGCCGGGCGTCACCACCGACGAGCTTGATGCACGCTGCCGTGAATACATCGTCGACGAGCTCGGCGCGATCCCGGCGAACATCGGCTACCACGGTTATCCGAAAACCCTGTGCACGTCGGTCAACCACGTGGTCTGTCACGGCATTCCGTCGTCGCGGCCGATGCGCGACGGCGACATCGTGAATCTCGACATCGCGGTGATCAAGGACGGCTGGTTCGGCGACACGAGCCGCATGTACTTCGTCGGCGAGCCGGGCGAACTGGCGCGGCGCCTCGTCGCGACGACCTACGAGGCGATGCATGCGGGCATCCGCGCGGTTCGTCCGGGCGCGACGCTCGGCGACGTCGGCTACGCGATCCAGCAGGTCGCGCATCGCGAAGGGTTCAGCGTGGTCCGCGAGTATTGCGGGCACGGGATCGGCGACGTGTATCACGACGAGCCGCAGGTGCTGCACTACGGCCGCCCGGGCACCGGCGTGCCGCTGCGGCCGGGGATGATCTTCACGATCGAGCCGATGCTGAATGCGGGCAAGCGCGACACGCGCGTGCTGGCCGACGGCTGGACGGTCGTCACGAAGGACCATTCGCTGTCCGCTCAATGGGAGCACATGGTCGTCGTGACGGAGCAGGGCTTCGAGATCCTGTCGGACGATGTGACGCCGCCGGCGTTCGCGGCGCTGTCCGGCACGCACGCGGCCTGACGCGCGGTGAGCCGCACGCAGCGGCGCAATGAAAAGGCCCCATGATGGGGCCTTTTCATTTGGCGTCGCGCGGCTCAACCGCGCGTCTTCCGCCATGCGTGTTCGACGAACACGCGGCAGAGCGCTTCCATCCCGTTGCGGTCCTCGTCGTCGAAGCGCGCGGCAACGGGGCTGTCGACGTCCCACACGCCGATCAGCGTGCCGTCGGCGGCCACCAGCGGCACGACGATTTCCGATTCCGACGCGGCATCGCAGGCGATATGGCCGGGGAATTCGTGCACGTCGCGCACGACCTGCGTCTCGCGGGTCTGCGCGGCGGTGCCGCACACGCCCTTGCCGAGCGCGATCCGCACGCACGCGGGCTTGCCCTGGAACGGGCCGACCACGAGTTCCGTCCCGTCGAAGAAATAGAAGCCGGCCCAGTTCAGGCGGTCGAGCGAGTGATAGACGAGCGCGGAGAAGTTCGCGGCGTTCGCGATCAGGTCGCGTTCCGTTTCGACGAGCGCGCGTGCCTGCTCGACGAGCGTCGCATAGAGTTCGGCCTTGGAGGCGTGAGGGTCGGTGGACAGCGTGAACATGGCTGAAATGCGAAAAGGGTTGTGGGCAGCGGGGTTGTGAAAAACGCGATGCGCGTCCCGCAGTCTACGGCACGCGCGGCCCGTTTGCAGCGCGTGGTTCGCGGGCGCCGCCGCTCAGTCAGGTTCGAGTTCGGCGAACCGCTCGGCCAGGAAATCGAGCAACGCGCGCACCGCGGGCAGCAGCCCGCGCCGCGACGCGAACACCGCGTGCACGATCTCGCGGCGCGGTGCCCAGTCCGGCAGCACGGTCGCCAGTTCGCCGCGCGCGACTTCGTCGCGCACCATCATCGTCGGCAACTGCACGATGCCGACGCCCGCGACGGCCGCCGCGCGCAGCGCGAGCATGCCGCCCGTCACGAGCCGCGGCTGGTGGTGGATTTCCGCCTGCGCGCCGTCGGGGCCGCGCAGCCGCCACACGTGCGTGGCCTGCGGCACGCCGTGATCCAGGCTCGGCAAGCGGGTCAGGTCGGCGGGGACGGCCGGCACGCCCCGCTCGCGCAGCAACGCGGGGCTCGCGACGAGACACTGCCCGCGCTCGGCCAGCACGCGCAGGGCGAGATCGCTGTCCTCGAGCGGCGGCGGGCGCACGCGGATCGCGACGTCGATCCCTTCGCCGACGACGTCGACGCGCCGGTTGGTCGCTTCCAGGTGAATTTCCACGCGCGGGCACGCGACCATGAACGCGGCGATCATCGCGCCGACCAGCGAATCGAGCAGCACGACCGGGCAACTGACCCGCACGATGCCGCGCGGCTCCTCGTGCAGCAGCGCGATCGCCTCGTCGGCGGCGTCGGCTTCGACGAGCATCGCGCGGCAATGCGCGTAATAGGTCTGGCCGACGTCGGTGACAGTGAAGCGGCGTGTCGAGCGCTGGATCAGCCGCATTCCGAGCCGCGCTTCGAGCAGCGCGATGCGGCGGCTCAGCTTCGATTTCGGCATGTTCAGCGCGCGTCCGGCCGGCGCGAAGCCGCCGTGCTCGACCACCTGCACGAAGTAATAGAGATCGTTCAGATCCCGTCCGTTATCGTTCATGAAATGGAACGCTGAGTGCGATTTTGGCAGTCTACCGGATCGATCGTTCCACCTCTATATTCCTCCTCAGGATGCGAAACACGTGTTTCGCCGCAATTCGGAGAAGGCAAATGAAGAAGATCCAGGGTGTGTACAGTGCGCCGCGCGGTCATTGGGTCGGCGACGGTTTCCCGGTGCGTTCGATGTTCAGCTATCAGTCTCACGGCATGCACCTGAGCCCGTTCCTGCTGCTCGACTACGCCGGTCCTGCGAACTTCGAGCCGGCTTCGGCGCCGCGCGGGGTGGGCCAGCACCCGCACCGCGGGTTCGAAACGGTGACGATCGTCTATGACGGCGAAGTCGCGCACCGCGACTCGACCGGCGCAGGCGGCGTGATTGGCCCGGGCGACGTGCAGTGGATGACGGCCGCCAGCGGGATCCTGCACGAGGAATTCCACTCGGAAGCGTTCACGAAGCGCGGCGGCCCGCTCGAGATGGTGCAGCTGTGGGTGAACCTGCCCGCCGCCGACAAGATGGGTGCGCCCGGTTATCAGACGCTTCTGGACGCGGACATCCCGGTGGTCGAATTGCCGGACGGCGCAGGTCGCGCGCGGATCATCGCGGGCGAGTTCGACGGGCGGCGCGGCCCGGCGCGCACGCACACGCCGATCGACGTGTGGGACGTGCGGCTTGCAGCAGGCGGCCGTGCACGGTTCCCGATCGCCGAAGGGCGGACGCTCGCGGTGGTCGTGCTGAGCGGGACGTTGCTGGTGAACGGCGAGACGGTCGCCCGCGAGGCGCAGTTCGTGCAACTGAGCCGCGACGGCCGCGACGTCGAGATCGAAGCGAACGGCGACGCCAAGCTGCTGATTCTGAGCGGCGAGCCGATCGATGAGCCGGTCGTCGGTTACGGGCCGTTCGTGATGAACTCGCAAGAGGAAATCCGGACCGCGATCGACGATTTCAACAGCGGCCGCTTCGGCCAGATGCCGGCGTGACGGACAGGCCCCGCGCAACGCGGGGCTTTTTTTCATGCGCGGAGCGGCGGCACGCGTGCCGCGTGCGCTTCGAGGCATAATCGACGGTTGCCGCGCGCCGGCCGGCGCGCTTGAATCAGGACCGACCATGAATGCTTCCGCACCTGCCGCCTCCGCGCGCGCCGACGATCTCGACTGGCACTGGAAATCCTTCGACGCGCTGACGGCGCGTGAACTCTATTCGATCCTCGACGCGCGCAGCGCCGTGTTCGTCGTCGAGCAGAACTGCGTGTATCGCGACATCGACGGTGCGGATCAGGCCGCGTGGCACCTGGCCGCGTACGATTCGGCGGGCCGTCTCGCCGGCTATCTGCGCGTGCTGCTGCCGGATGCGCAGCACACCGACGTGCGCATCGGCCGCGTACTGACGACCGCACCGTTTCGCGGCGCGGGCCTCGGCAACGCGCTACTGTCGCGCGCGCTCGAGCACATCCGCGCGCAGTGGCCGGATGCGCAGGTGAGCCTGCATGCACAGGCCCATCTGCAGCGCTTCTATGGGGCATTCGGTTTCACGCCGAGCTCGGACGTGCACGACGAGGACGGCATCCCGCACGTGTGGATGACCAGCGCGCGCGGCTGACGCGCCGCGCCGTCAGTGGGCGGCGCGTGTCACCGGCGGGTTTTGCGTGCGCCGGGCGGCCGCCCGCTCGTCGATCAGGCGGCCGCGCGCCGACAGCCGCAGCCAGTGCCGCAGCGCGATCAGCGCGCCGATCACGCTCATCATCGAACCCGGGATCCACAGCAGCAGGCCGCCGATCTGCTGGTCGCGCAGCGGGCTGAGCCACGTGAATGCGCGTCCGCAGATCGAATAGATCGGATACAGCTCGTGCGGCGTGAAGAAGATCAGCGCGCCGAGCGCGATCTGCGGCGGGATCGCCGCGACGACGATCAGGATCCGGCGGCCCGGCGACAGCCGCGCGGGCGGCGCGGGACGCGGATCGACGACGAGCCACCAGAACAGCAACCCGTCGATCACCATGCTCCAGTTCATCACGCGATACAGGCGCCAGTCGAGCATCGCGATGAAGTGGATCGGCGACAGCAGCCAGAAATAGATCAGCCCGACGAACAGCACGACCGCGACGACCGGATGGAACACCACGTCGAGCGTCGCGCGCACGGGCGCCCAGGCGAGCGCGGGGCGCACGAAGCGCTGCCGCCAGCGAAACGGGATGCCCGCGCGGATCGCCGCGCCCGGGTAGGCCAGCGCGATGAAGAACGGCCCGAGGTGATGCAGCACGAGATGCTGCGCGCGGTGCAGGAAGAATTCGTGCTCGAAGAAGTAGTCGAGCCGCGTATGCAGCGCGATGTAGAGCGCCGTCAGCCCGAGCCAGAACGAGAACTGCCGCAGCGGCGACACCTTCGCCTTCTTCACGCCGCGCGCGAACAGCACGGCGGCCGTCAGCACCGCGATGACCACGGTCGGCGACGGTTCCCAAGGATCGAGCCAGTACAGGACGTTCATCGCGCGCGCATCACTTCGCCTGGGCCGGCGACTTCACGGCGAACGGCGTGTCGACCGTCTCGCCGTCGGAGAACTTCAGGCGCAGGCGCACGGTGTCGCCGGGCTTGATCGCGTGCCTGGGTTCCTCGAGCATGAAGTGATAGCCGCCCGGCGCGATGTCGACCTTGCCGCGCGCGGGGATCGTCAGCTTGTCGACCATTTCCATCTTCTGCGTCGAGCCGTTCGACACCGTCTGGTGCAGCATCGCCATCCCGTAGTCGGGGCTGTCGACGTCGACGAGATCGACCGGCTTGTCGCCCGTGTTGACGAGCGTCACGTAGCCGCCCGCGGGCAGCTTGTTCGGCAGCCAGCGCACCCATGCGTTGTGCGCGGAGATCGCGCCGGCGGCATACGCGTGCGCGCCGGTGCACAGCGCGGCGAGGAGGGCGAACGTCTTGAGGGTCGTCTTCATGTCGGAGTTCAGGTGGTGGGGACGGTGTCGATGATCCGGCGCACATCGGCGGCGATGGCGTCGGGCGAGTCGCGGTCGGTCGCGAGCAGGCGCGCGCGACCGTTCGCGTCGAAGATGTAGACGGCCGAGCTGTGCGTGACCTCGTAGCCGCCGGACGGATCGCGTTTTTCCATCTGGTATGCGACGCGATAGCGCTTCGCGAGCGATTCGATCTGGCCGTCGGTGCCGGTCAGGCCGCGCGCGTGCGCGGCGTCGAACGCGGCGACGTACGACTGCATTGCCTGCGGCGTGTCGCGTGCCGGATCGACCGAGACGAACAGGATGCGCACGTCGTTCGCCTGGGGGCCGAGCTTCGCGAGCACTTCCATCAGCCGTGCCATCGTTTCGGGGCAGACGTCCGGGCAGTGTGTATAGCCGAAGTAGACGAGCGCGACGCGGCCGCGAAACGCGTTCGCGTCGACCGCGCGGCCATCGCCGCCGGTGAGCGTGAACGACAGGTCGGGCAGGTGGCCCGTGACGTTGGTCAGTTGCCAGTTCGGCTCGTCGTGCGTGCATGCGGCGAGCGCGACGGCGGCGCTCAGCGCCGCGGCCGTGCGGACGAAGCGGGGCAGACTGAAGAGGCGCCGGTGCGGCGCGGGACGGGCAGACGACATCCTGGGGCTCGATCGGACGGAACGGTCGTCGGCCGGCGCGGCGCCATGCGTCGCGCGGCCGGCGGTTGCCGACTGTAGCGCAATTCCCGCGCCTGCGTCCTTTCGAAACCCGTACGGCACGGGCGAGCGGGGCAATATGTCGCAGTTGACGCGGAGGGCCGCGCGAGGCTCGTGCCCCACCGGTTTCGCCCATCTCGCCACGCAGGCGCGGTAAGATGCGCACAATTCCATTCTCGCAGCGGCGGCCCCGCGTTTGCAGGCCGCTCCTCAGACCATCGAATCGATGCAATCCGTTCCGGCTTCCTTGTCCCTGACCGATACCGCGTTCTTTTTCGACTTCGACGGCACGCTCGTCGAGCTGGCGCCGACGCCCGACAGCATTCACGTGCCGCCGTCGCTGCTGACGCTGCTCGATGAACTGCGGCGTCGCACGCACGGTGCGGTCGCCGTCGTGTCGGGTCGCGGGATCGACAATCTCGACACGTTCCTGAACATGCCGGACCTGCCGATCGCGGGCCTGCACGGCGCCGAACGTCGCGATGCGAACGGCGACACGCAGCGCATCGGCTTCAACGACGAGCGGCTGCTGCGCATCGAGCGCGAGCTCGCGGCCGTCGTCGACCGTCATCCGGGCATGCTGCTCGAAATCAAGGGCGCGGCCGTCGCGCTGCACTACCGCAACGCGCCCGAGCGCGAGCCGGCCGCGCGCGCAGCGGCCGAGCGCCTCGTCGCCGAATATGCGGATGCATACGTGCTGCAGCCCGGCAAGATGGTATTCGAGATCAAGCCGAAGGGCGTCGACAAGGGGCGCGCGCTGGCCGCGTTTCTCGACGAGCCGCCGTTCGCGGGCCGCATGCCGCTGTTCGCGGGCGACGACCTGACCGACGAGAAGGGCTTCGCGGTGGTCAATGCGCGCGGCGGCGTGTCGATCAAGGTCGGCGCGGGCGAGACGTCGGCCCGTACGCGGCTCGACTCGGTCGACGCGCTGCACGAGCAGATCGCCCGCTGGCTTGGCGCGGAGCAGCAGGGCGCATGAGTCGGCTCATCATCGTTTCGAACCGCGTCGCCCCGATTTCGGAAGGCGAGCCGGCGGCGGGTGGCCTCGCGATCGGCGTGTACGACGCGCTGAAGGAGACGGGCGGCATGTGGTTCGGCTGGAGCGGCGAGGTGGTCGCGTCCGGTGCGCCGCAGATCCGAATCGAGGAGCGCGGCCCCGTGACGTTCGCGACCGTCGGGCTGTCGCGCCGCGATTACGACCAGTATTACCGAGGCTTCTCGAACGCGACGCTGTGGCCCGCGTTTCATTACCGCGCCGACCTGATCCAGTACGACCGCCACGAGTTCGAAGGCTACAGCCGCGTGAACGTCTGGCTCGCGCAGCAGCTCGTGCCGCTGCTGCAGGACGACGACGTGATCTGGGTGCACGACTATCACCTGATCCCGTTCGCGCGTGCATTGCGTGCGGCCGGCGTCAAGAACCGCATCGGCTTTTTCCTGCACATTCCGTTTCCGGCCGCGCAGGTGCTCGTCAACGTGCCGCCGCATCGCGAGCTTGTCGAGTCGCTGTGCGCGTTCGACCTGCTCGGCTTCCAGACCGATCCGGACCTGCGCGCATTCTGCGACTACATCGAGTTCGAGGCGGGCGGCGAAGTGGCGCGCGAAGGGCATACGGTGCGCGTCAGCGCGTTCGGCAACACGCTGCGTGCGGCCGCCTATCCGATCGGCGTATATCCGGACGAGATCGCGTCGCTCGCGCAGGCCGGCGAGAACGGCAAGGCCGCGCGCATGGCCACGTCGCTGCGCGGGCGCCAGCTGATCATGAGCGTCGACCGCCTCGATTATTCGAAGGGGCTCGTCGAGCGGTTCCGCGCGTTCGAGAAACTGCTGGAGCACCAGGCGTCGATCCGCAACCGCGTGTCGTTCCTGCAGATCGCACCGTCGACGCGCGCCGACCTGCGCGCGTACCAGGACATCCGCCTGCAGCTCGAAGCGGAGTCGGGGCGCATCAACGGCCGCTACGCGGAGCTCGACTGGGCGCCGATCCTCTACATTCACCGCCAGTACGACAGGCAGGTGCTGGCCGCGCTGTATCGCCTCGCGCGCGTGGGCTTCGTGACGCCGCTGCGCGACGGCATGAATCTCGTCGCGAAGGAGTACGTGTCCGCGCAGAATCCGGAGGATCCGGGCGTGCTCGTGCTGTCGCGTTTCGCGGGCGCGGCGCGCGAGCTGACCGGCGCGCTGATCGTCAATCCGATCGACATCGACGGGATGGCCGACGCGCTGTCGCAGGCGCTGACGATGCCGCTCGCCGAGCGGCGCGCGCGCTATGCGGACATGATCGCGCAGCTGCGCGAGAACAACGTGTCGGTGTGGCGCGACAACTTCCTGCGCGACCTGCAGCGCGTGTAATCCGCGCGCGCGGCGAAGGTGGTGCGACGCCATAAAAAAAGCCGCCGTGCGTGAAGCACGGCGGCTTTTTTTGTCGGCTGCGCGGCGCTGTGTCAGGCCACGCGTTCGCCGGTCGGTGCGGTGCCGTCGGGCGCGTGATGGCGGCCGTGCTGCTTCGCGAGCAGGTCGCGGTACAGGCCCGGACGGTTGCGCAGCACGTCGGGGCTGCCGTCGTCGATCACCTTGCCGTTGCTCATCACGATGATCCGGTCGAAGTTGCGCAGCGTCGACAGCCGGTGCGCGATCGCGATCACCGTGCGGCCGACCATCAGGCGGTCGAGCGCGCTCTGGATCGCTTCCTCGGATGCGCTGTCGAGCGCGGACGTCGCTTCGTCGAGCAGCAGGATCGGCGCGTTCTTCAGGATCGCGCGGGCGATCGCGATGCGCTGGCGCTGGCCGCCCGACAGCTTCACGCCGCGGTCGCCGACGATCGTGTCATAGCCTTCCGGCATCGCCTCGATGAATTCCGAACAGCGGGCGTCGCGCGCGGCGGCGAGCACTTCGTCGCGGGTCGCTTCGGGCCGGCCGTATGCGATGTTGTCGTAAATGGTCCGGTGCAGCAGCGAGATGTCCTGCGGCACGAGCGCGATCGCGTGCCGCAGGCTGTCCTGCGTGATCGCCTTCACGTCCTGCCCGTCGACCTTCACGGCGCCGTCCTGCGTGTCGTAGAAGCGCTGCAGCAGCGCGAGCACGGTCGACTTGCCGGCGCCCGACTTGCCGATCAGGCCGACGCGCTGGCCCGGTTCGATATGGAGATCGAAGTGATCGAGGATCGCGCGGCGGTGCGGATACGCGAACGTCACGCGTTCGAAATCGACGCGCCCGCCCTTGGCCGACAGCGGTTGCGCGTCGGAGCGGTCCGGCATCCCGTGCGGCTCGAGCAGCGTCTTTACGGCTTCGGACAGGCGTGCCACGTGCTGCGTGACGTCGACGAGCGCGACTGCCAGATCGCGCGTGCCGTGCAGGATCGTGAAACCGAGCGAGCTGACGAGCACGATGTCGCCGGAGGTCGCGCGGCCCTGGTCCCACAGCCACAGCGCCCAGCCGAGCAGGCCGGCGGACAGCATCGCGGTGATCACCGCGTGCAGCAGGCGCAGCTTCTCGAGATAGAGCAGGCTTTGCTGGCGCGCGTCCATCTCGGCCTTCACCGTCGCGCCGAAGCGCTTCTGTTCGCGCAGCGTCATGCCGAATGCGCGCACGAGGCCCATGTTGCCGATCACGTCGACGAGCTCGCCGTCGACCGCGGCGGCCTTCGACGCGAACGCGTGATGGCGCGCGGAACCGCGCCCGGCGAGCTTGAACAGCACGATCGAGAGCACGGCCGAACAGCCGAGCAGGCCGGCGGCCATCAGCGGGTTCACGACGATGATCATCAGGATCGCGCCCATCACCGCGATGCACGGCGGCAGCACGTTCCACGCCATCGTGTTCTCGGACGTATAGACGGCGTTCGACGTGGCGGTGATGCGGCTCGCGAGCGTGCCCGGCTGCTTTTCCGAGTAGTACGTCGGCGAGTGGCCGATCAGATACTGGAACAGGTCGCGCCGCAGGTCGCCGGTAACCGCGACGAACGTGTGCGCGGCGACCCAGCCGCCGACGCGCCACAGCAGGTTGTCGGCCGCGATCAGCCCGACGAGCAGCGCGAACGCGCTCCACAACGGGCCCGGATGATGACGCCCGGTCGCGAGCACGTCGATCAGGTGTTTGATCGCGTATTGCGAGCCGAGCGCGCAGCCGACGGCGGCCACCACGCTGCAGAGCACGACCAGGTGCGCGACGGGATGCAGGCGGATGTAGCGGAACAGGAACGCGATCGGCCGATGCGCGTAGCTCGACAGCTTCGCGTTGTGGGCGTTGCGCTGGGCAGGGGTGAGAGATTCCAAAATATGCGTGCGGTGATTCGGTGATTGAGCTGATCGATGGATCGCAGCCCACGGTCGCCCGGACTGAATAATCCGGCATTGTAAACAAGGCCGTGCATTGCGCTGCGCGAATCTTGCCTTGGTCAGGGGCGCGCGATCAATTTTGAGATAAAATCCGGCATCCTGTCCTGCCGCATGCGCCGGAATCGCGATGCCGGCGGCGAGGGATGACTCGGAACGCCAAAAGGGCCTTCCACTCTAGAACGGACGCCCAAGTCCGCGGGTTGCAAAGTGTTGCACCTTTGTAACAAAGTAAAGTGTTTGAAATGTTGTGCGCCGTATCGGGATTAACCCTAGATAATCGGCTCCGGGTTCGATTCCAGGTTTTTACGAACCCCTGTCAACGGGTCTTCGTTTCAAACGTTCTATGCCTGTCGCGTCGCCGACGCTCCTTGAGCAGCGCGGGTTCGACGCCCCCGGCAGGCTGATTCGTCCGACTTTCGGACGACATGCATCCAGCCCGGACCGCCGGCAGGTTGCCGACCCATACCTGGTTTTTAGCCGATTTTTTAGGAGTTACGCATGCGAATCGCCCAAATCGCTCCGTTGCACGAAGCGGTGCCCCCGAAACTGTACGGTGGTACCGAGCGAGTGGTGTCCTACCTCACCGAAGCTCTCGTCGAGATGGGGCATGACGTCACGCTCTTCGCGAGCGGCGATTCGCAAACGTCGGCGAAGCTCGAAGCGTGCTGGCCGCAGGCGCTGCGCCTCGACCCGACGATCCGCGACGTGATGGCCCCGCACATGCTGCTCCTCGAGCAGGTGCGCCGCCGTGCGGAAGAGTTCGACGTCCTGCACTGCCACATCGACTACTACCCGTTCTCGCTGTTCTCGCGCCAGCCGGTCCCGCATCTGACGACGATGCACGGCCGTCTCGACCTGCCGGAACTGCAGCCGATCTTCAACGCGTTCAGCGACGTGCCGGTCGTGTCGATCTCCGACAACCAGCGCATCCCGCTGCCGCAGGCGAACTGGCTGTCGACCGTGTATCACGGCCTGCCGGAAAACCTGCTGACGCCGATCCCGAACGTGAAGCCGAGCTACCTCGCGTTCCTCGGCCGCATCTCGCCGGAGAAGCGCGTCGACACCGCGATTCGCATCGCCGAGCAGGCCGGCCTGCCGATCAAGATCGCCGCGAAGCTCGACAAGGCCGACCGCGCGTACTACGAAGAGAAGATCAAGCCGCTGTTCGCGCTGCCGCACGTCGAGTACATCGGCGAAATCAGCGAGTCGGAAAAGACCGAATTCCTGGGCAACGCGCACGCGCTGCTGTTCCCGATCGACTGGCCGGAGCCGTTCGGCCTGGTGATGATCGAGGCGATGGCCTGCGGCACGCCGGTGATCGCATTCAAGCGCGGTTCGGTGCCGGAAGTGATCGAAAACGGCGTGTCGGGCTTCGTCGTCGAAGACGAACTGTCGGCCGTCGCGGCGCTCAAGCGCCTCGATACGCTGCCGCGCGAGAAGGTGCGCGCCGCGTTCGAAGCACGTTTCTCGTCGAAGGTGATGGCGCAGAACTACGTGAAGGGCTACGAAGAACTGCTGCGCCAGAAGCGCCGAACGGTGCTGCGCGAAGTCAACGCAAGCTGATGCCGGCGCGCCGGCCGCACTGCGGCTGAGGCCGTCATCGACGCCCCGTCCGGGTCCCCGGCGGGGCGTTGTCACATCTGCGGCGCCGATCTGTTGTATTCTCGCCGCGCCCGGCGCCGCGAACGGCCCCGGAAGCGGTCCGGCACGCCATCCGGCCGTCTGTCCAGACGGTAATGTCCCTATAATGGCCGTGCCGCGAAATCCGGCCCCGCACGAACATCGAGAGGAGAGCAGTCTTGGCGAGATCGAAAACCACGCGCGCAGCGCCGGCCCCCGGCGCCGGCGTGATCTTCGCGTTGCGCGCGATCGGTCTCGTGCTGCTCGCGCGCTGGCTGTTCTCGATGTCCCAGATGGGCTATCGCGCGTCGCTGTCGGCGATGGTGTCGTCGCCATGGGCGTTCGTCTATCTCGTGCTGATCTTCCTGCTGCTCGCGCTGCCGGGCGCCGTCGCGCGCGCCGAGCGGCCGTTCCATCCGCTGCCGCAGTGGCTGCGACAGGCGCTGCGGGTCTTCGCGCTGATCGGTTTCCTGTTTGCCGTGTGGTCCATCGGCGCGTTCGCGTGGGCGGCCGGCTGGCGCCGCGCGCTGCATGCGGTGACGGCGACCAACGGCTGGCTCGTCGCCGCGCCGGCGCTGTATGCGGCGATCGTGTGGATGTGCCGCCCGCGGCCGCTGTGGCGCACCAACGTGGCCGCGCGCCGCTTCGCGGTCGGCCGCTACGCGATCTCGCTCGATACGCTCACGCGTACCGCGATCGTCTGGATGGAGAGCCGCAAGGTCGGCCAGTACGACGCGCGCGAACTGTCGGTCCGCTGGCCCGGCCGGAGCACGGCCGCCGAAGCCGAGCAGGGTGCGCAGGCGGCCGCCGTGCCGCCGCGTCGCGGCAGCCTGTTTCGGCGGCCGAAGGTGGAACTGCTGTGGGATTCGCCGGCGGCCGTCGGTCATAACCGGCAGATCGTGATGCGCGCGCCGCTCGCGACCGAGGGCGACCGCGTGGCGGTGCTCGCGCTCGACGCCGCGCTCAAGCAGATCGTCTGACAAGGCCTGCGCGGCGCGCGGGCGACAAGGAGGCGCAATGATCGTTCGCTGGTTGCTGGCAGCCGTTCACCTGATGGCGTTCGGCGTCGCGTTCGCCGCGATCGCGGGGCGCAACCGCGCGCTGCGCCGGGTCATCGCGTCGGCGCAGGCCGCCGACCTGCCCGGCGTGTTCAAGGCCGACGCAGCCTGGGGATTGTCCGCGCTGGTGCTGATCGCGACGGGACTCACGCGCGCGTTCGGCGGTTTCGAGAAGGGCGCCGCGTATTACCTTCACGAGCCGCTCTTTCACCTCAAGATGACCGCGCTCGTGCTGATCCTGCTGCTCGAGATCGTGCCGATGCTCGGGCTGATCCGCTGGCGCATCGCCGCGCGGCAACAGCAGATGCCCGATTTGGGCCGCGCACGCACCTACGTGCGGATCGGCCACTGGCAGGCCGTGCTCGTCATGGTCATCGTGTTCGCCGCGTCGGGAATGGCGCGGGGGATCGGGGCGGCCGGCTAGTCTCTCGACCGGGCGGACCCGCCGCCCGGCTCGTCCCGTGCTCAGCGCACGAGGCAGGGGCGCTTGTTGTTGAACGTCCACCCCGGAATCAGATACTGCATCGCAGCTGCATCGTCGCGCGCGCCGAGGCCGTGCTGCTTGTACAGCTCGTGCGCGACCGCGACCGCATCCATGTCGATGTCGATGCCGAGACCCGGACGCTTCGGCACTTCCACGAGCCCATTCTCGATCTTCAGCGGCTCGCGCGTCAGCCGTTCGCCGTCCTGCCAGATCCAGTGCGTGTCGATCGCGGTGACCTGACCGGGCGCAGCGGCCGCGACGTGCGTGAACATCGCGAGCGACACGTCGAAGTGGTTGTTCGAATGCGAGCCCCACGTGAGGCCCCAGTCGCGGCACATCTGCGCGACGCGTACCGAGCCCTGCATCGTCCAGAAGTGCGGGTCGGCGAGCGGGATGTCGACCGCCTGCAACTGCACCGCATGGCCCATCTGCCGCCAGTCGGTCGCGATCATGTTGGTCGCCGTCGGCAGGCCGGTCGAGCGGCGGAATTCGGCCATCACCTCGCGGCCCGAGTAGCCGTTTTCCGCACCGCACGGATCTTCCGCATACGCGAGCACGTGATGCAGGTCGCGGCACAGCCGCACGGCCTCGTCGAGCGACCACGCGCCGTTCGGATCGAGCGTCACGCGCGCTTCGGGGAAGCGCTCGGCGAGCGCCGTCACGGCTTCAACCTCGCGTGCGCCTTCGAACACGCCGCCCTTCAGCTTGAAGTCGTTGAACCCGTAGCGCGCATACGCGGCTTCGGCGAGGCGCACGACCGCCTCGGGCGTCAGCGCGGCCTCGTCGCGTACGCGCGTCCAGTCGTCGGTCGCGCCGCGGCCGTCGCGGTAGGGCAGCGCGGTTTGCGTGCGGTCGCCGACGTAGAACAGGTAGCCGAGCATCTCGACGCGCTCGCGCTGCTGTCCCTCGCCGAGCAGGGCGGCCACGGGCACGCCGAGATGCTGGCCGAGCAGGTCGAGCAGCGCGGCCTCGAGCGCGGTGACCGCGTGGATCGTGGTGCGCAGGTCGAAGGTCTGCAGGCCGCGGCCGCTCGCGTCGCGGTCGGCAAAGGTGCGCCGCACGTCGTTGAGCACCGCATGGTAGTTGCCGACCGGCTGACCGACGACGAGCGCGCGCGCATCCTCGAGCGTGCGGCGGATGCTTTCGCCGCCCGGGACCTCGCCGACGCCGGTGCGGCCCGCGCTGTCCTTCAGGATCACGAGGTTGCGGGTGAAGAACGGGCCGTGCGCACCGCTCAGGTTGAGCAGCATGCTGTCGTGGCCGGCGACCGGAATGGCTTGCAGGTCGACGATGCGCGGCGTGTCGTGGGAAGGCGAGGCAGTGACGGCGTTCATGGCGGCGATGGCGAAAGTGTGGGCAATGCCGTGCGGCAAAAGCTTTGCCGCGCGCGGCGGGAGGTGCGATCATTCGACAACCGACGTGCGCGGCGCGCAAGCCCCGCATGTCGACAGCAACCCGAAAGGGTGGGGGCGACCCGCTCGATGCCGGTGTCGCGGCGGACCGGAACAAGCGCGGATGCGCGCTCCGGTCGACCGTGAAACCGGGCGCCGGCAGCCGCGCAGAAGCGCGAATGTCGGCCGATCGCGAACCACGGGACCTGGCAGGTGCTTGTACGCCGGCCTCGGTCGACAGGAGATCCGTGGCTCGATCATCAGTCGTCGGATGACTTGTGACGCAGTATAATGAATCATCGGCGTTCGCTCAAACCCCGCGTAAACCCTCGGCTCACATTACGATCATTCAAAAAGGAACCGGCCTCATGTCCGTGCCCACGCTTCCCGCAGCGCCGCGCCGTCGCGCACGCAGCCTCGCACAAGATGTCGTCGACGCGCTGACCGCGCAGATCGAAAACGGCACGCTGCGTCCCGGCGACAAGCTGCCGACCGAAACCGAAGTCATGGCGGCGCAGGGCGTCAGCCGCACGGTCGTGCGCGAAGCGATCTCGCGGATGCAGGCGAGCGGCCTCATCGAGACGCGCCACGGCATCGGCAGCTTCGTGCTCGAACCGACGCGCCGCCAGACGCTCGGCATCGATCCCGCGACGATCACGACGCTGCGCGACGTGCTTGCCGTGCTCGAGCTGCGCATCAGTCTCGAAAGCGAATGCGCGAGCCTCGCGGCGCAGCGCGCGAACGATACCGATCTCGCCGCGCTGCGGCGCGCGCTCGACGCGATCGCGTCGGGGGCGGGTGGCGGCCGCGACACGGCCCAGCTCGATTTCCAGTTCCACCTGCAGATCGCGCAGTCCACCGGCAACCGCTATTTCGTCGACATCATGACGCAGCTCGGCGCGTCGATCATTCCGCGCACGCGCGTGAATTCGGCGCGCTTCGCCGGTGACGACCTCGAGCGCTATGTCGGCCGGCTCAATCACGAGCATGAAGACATTTACGAGGCGATCGCGCGTCACGACCCGGAAGCCGCGCGTGCCGCGATGCGCACGCACCTGACCAACAGCCGCGAGCGGCTGCGCCGCGCGCACGAGGCGGCCGAAGCGGAACGCGATACGCAGGCCAGCTGACGAGACGGCCCGCGCATTGCCGCGGGCAACGGCGAATATCGCCGAAATAACATCAGTCATCGTATAAGATCGGCGCGATTGCGCCGATCGTTTTATTGCCGGCTACCCATTCGTCGGTATCCGCCTCGCGCGTGTGAAGGCGGGGCGGCGTTCCCGCCACCGCCCGCGCCCCGGCGGCCTGGCTGTCCAAGCCGCCCATCCCGCTCGATCAGCCTCCCTTCGTCACGATGGTCTTCCACGCACCGCTCTTCACCTGATACAGCGTCGACATCCCGCTCTTCAGCGAGCCGTCGTTCGCGAACGAGATGCGGCCGGTGACACCTTCGAAGTCGACTTTCTTCAACGCCGGGCGATAGACCTTCGGATCGGTCGAGTTGACCGCCTGCATCGCCTTGATCGCCGCCCACGCCGCGTCGTAGCCGAACTGCGCATACGACAGCACGTCGACGCCGAAGCGCTTCTTGAACCGCTGCTCGAAATCCTTGCCCTGCGGCAGCTCGTCGAGCGGTCGTCCGTATTCCCACGCCATCGCGCCTTCCGCGGCCGGGCCGGCGATCTTGATGAACTCGTTGTCCTTCACGCCGCCGCCGCCGACGAACTGCGCGTTCAGCCCGAGCTGGCGCATCTGCTTGATGAAGTTCGCGGCGAGCGAGTCGAGACCGCCGAAGAAGATCAGGTCGGGATTCTTGCCCTTCAGGCTCGTGATCTGCGCGCGGAAGTCGACCGCCTGGTTGCTGGTGAACTCGCGGCCGATGATGTTGCCGCCGGCTGCCTTCACGGCCTTCTCGAACTCGTCGGCCTCGCCCTGGCCGAACGCGGTGCGGTCGTCGATGATCGCGATGCGCTTCGCCTTGGTCACGTCCACCGCGTACTTGCCCGCGTTGCCGGCGTTCTGGCCGTCGGTCGCGATCACCATGAACATGTTCGCGAGCCCGCGCGACGTGAGCGTCGGATTGGTCGCGGCCGGGTCGATCACCGGGATGCCGGCCTTGTCGTAGACCACCGACGCCGGAATCGTCGTGCCCGAGTTGAAGTGGCCGACCACCACCGACACGTTCTGGTCGACGAGCGCCTGGGCCGCCTGCACGCCGATGCGCGGGTCGGCCTGGTCGTCCTGTACGACGAGGTTGAAGTGCGCGGGCTTGCCGGCAATCTGGATCTTCTGCGCAGCCGCATCGTCGAGCGCGAGCTGCACGCCGTTCTGGAGATCCTTGCCGTAACCGGCGTTCACGCCGGTGAGCGGCGCGGCGAAGCCGACCTTGACGTCGGTCGAGTCGGCCGCCTGAGCGGCCTGTTGCGAGAGGAGAGCTACCGCGGATACGACCGATACCGACAACAGGGAATGACGCAATTTCATGTTCGTTCCTCTTGTTCTTACACCAGCGGGTGGATACCGCACGCAGCCGGCGGGCCGGGCGCGTGCGACGGGCGGGCGGTTCGACCGCTTCTCGGAATCGGGCGGGGAGGTCGGCATGCTGATGCTTCCCGGAAGAATCTCCCGTCAGGCTCTGCGAGGAGCCCCGATCGCCTCGATATATAGGTCGCCGATATGTGCGGGTCTTGGGAATTTGCCGCGCATTCGATGCGGATTTGCGCATAGCTTCCACGCGAGCGCGGATGGCCGGTATCGGGAGTTTCCCGTCGCGAGCGCGACGGGCGGGGAGGCGGGCGGCGGTGCGGAGTGAGAACACGGCGCGGCCCGCCGGGGCCGCGCCGTGTCATGAGAGCCGTCAGTCGGACAGCGCGTCCGATGCGGCTTCGGCGTCGTCGTGCGCCGCGGTCGTGCGGATGGCCGGGTCGCTGGTGCTCGGGCGGCCGGTCTCGACGTGACCCGCGAAGCGGCGCTGGAAGCCGAGCGGCTTGCCGTCGCTGACGGTCAGGTCGTACCAGCCGTTGCTGCCGCGCAGGTCCCAGTAGTCGTCGACGTGCGTGCCCGGCTTGAGGTCGAACTCACGCGCGTGGCCGTGGCCGTATGCGTTCGTCACCTTGAGCCGCACGGCTTTGTGGCCGCGGTTCATCAGGCGCAGCGTGATGTTGCCGTTCGCGACGTCGTAGCCGTAGATCACCTCGGGGTTGACGCTCGCGGGGCCGACCGCCAACGCGGCGGGGCTGCGGAAGTGGCAATAGAAGCCGTTCGGGCCGTACACGTCGAGGTCGTACAGGCCGAGCGACGGCGCCGGGCTCCACGTGTCGGAAAGCCGCTTGCCGGCGTCGACCGTGTAGGTCCACGGGCCGTCGACGCGATTGCGCGCCTGAACCTGGAACGCCGCGCCCGCGGTGCCGGTGTTCGCGAAGGTCAGCCGGAACTGGCCACTCGCATTGTCGATCCGGCCGTGCACGAACAGTTCATACGGCAGCGCGCGCGCCGGACGCAGGCCGGCCTCCTGCTTCGGCAGATGCTGGACGACCGGCGGCACCGGGATGTAGTCGGGGTGACGGTTGCGGTCGGGCGGCGCGTAGCCGCTCGTGTCCGGGAGCTGCGGCCAGCTTGCGTCGGGCGTCGCGAAGTCGAACGCGGACGTCAGGTTGCCGCACACCGTGCGGCGCCACGGCGACACGTTCGCCGCGGTGACCGCGTACTGCGCGCCGAAGCGCGCTTCGATGAATTGCAGCAGCGACGTGTGATCGAAGGTCTGCGAACAGACCCAGCCGCCCTTGGTCCACGGCGACACCACCAGCATCGGCACGCGCGGCCCGAGCCCGTACGGGCCGGCCATGTGCGACGCGTCGCCGGCGAACACCTCGTTGGTCGTCGCGACCGTCGACAGCCCGTTGTCGCGCGACTGCGGCGCGAACGGCGGCTGCACGTGGTCGAAGAAGCCGTCGTTTTCGTCGTACGTGATGAAGAGCGCGGTCTTGCTCCACACGTCCGGATTCGACACGAGCGCCTTCAGAACCTGCTCGATGTACCACGCGCCGTAGTTCGCCGGCCAGTTCGGGTGCTCTGAATAGGCCTCCGGCGCGCAGATCCACGACACCTGCGGCAGCGTGCCGTTCTTCACGTCCTGCTGCAGCACGTCGAACAGCGTGCCGCCGGCGCTGATGTTGGTGCCGGTGCGCGCCTTTTCGTACAGCGGCGTGCCGGGCAGCGCGCTGCGGTACTGGTTGAAGTAGAGCAGCGCGTTGTCGCCGTAGTTGCCGATGTACGGGTTCTGCGTCCAGCCCCACGAGCCGTTAGCGTCGAGCCCCGTGCCGACGTCCTGGTAGATCTTCCACGACACGCCGGCCTGCTCGAGCACTTCCGGATAAGTCGTCCAGCCGTAGCCCTTTTCCTCGTTGCCGAGCACCGGGCCGCCGCCCGTGCCGTCGTTGCCGACGTAGCCGGTCCACATGTAATAGCGGTTCGGGTCGGTCGAGCTCGGGATCGCGCAGTGGTACGCGTCGCAGATCGTGAACGCATCGGCGAGCTGATAGTGGAACGGGATGTCGTCGCGCTTCAGGTACGCCATCGTCGTGGTGCCCTTGTTCGGCACCCACTGGTCGTAGCGGCCCTTGTTCCACGCGGCGTGCATGTCCTGCCAGCCGTGCGGCAGGTCCTGCAGGAACTGCAGGCCGAGCTTGTCGGCGCCCGGGTGGAACGGCAGCAGCTCGGCCGGGCCGACCGGCTGGTGGAACACCGACTTGCCGTTCGCGAGGCGCAGCGGGCGCGGGTCGCCGAAGCCGCGGACACCGCGCATCGTGCCGAAGTAATGGTCGAACGAGCGATTCTCCTGCATCAGGATCACGATGTGTTCGATGTCGCGGATCGTGCCGGTACGGCGGTTCGCGGGAATGGCGAGCGCATCGCGGATCACGGGCGGGAAGAGGTTCAGCGCGGCGGCGCCGGCAGTGCCGGCGGCGACGCGCAGGAAGTCACGACGGTTCGATCGGGTCATGGTCGTTATCGTGCATTAAAGGGGGAGCCGGTTGGCGGGACATGCGGGAAATAACGGGCGCGTCCGCGGCGCAGGATGCGGCTGCGCCAGTCGTGCCGCCGCGAGCATAGCGAGTATTCGGTGTCATTCATGTGAAGTGCGGAAACGTTTGCACGCGCGGCATTGAACGGACAACGGCCGACGGTCGTGATGCAAGGGAAGCGGGGATGCGGACAGCGGGAAAGCGGACAGCAGAACAGCAGATGGCGCGCGCCGGCGACGCGGATGCGGCGGCGTCAGGCGTCCGTCACCCACGCGCCGAACCATTCGCTCGGGCGCGCGATTTCATCCTGCGCGGCAACGAGTTCGAGCTCGTAGCGGCGCGCGTCGTAGGTCGCCTTCACGACCGCGTGCACGGCCGCGAGCGTGTGCTCGAACGCGGCGCGCACCGAGTCGCCGCGCAGCCGGCGTGCGACGAAGATGGCGCTGGTGAGGTCGCCGACGCCGACCGGATGGCGCGGAAACGCATACAGCGGGCGCTGGCCGATCCACGCTTCGGTCTCGGTGACGGCGAGCATGTTGAAGCGGTCGGCCGGGCTGTTGCGGTCGTGCAGGTGCTTGACGAGGATGATCTTCGGGCCGCGGCGGATCAGCGCGCGGCAGGCGTCGACGGCTTCGGCGACGGTCTCGATGCGCCGCCCGGCGAGCTTCTGCAGCTCGGTGTGGTTCGGCGACATGCCGTCCGCGAGCGCCGGCATCTCCTGGACGATGAATTCCTCGACGCCGGGTTCGGGCCGGATGCCGCCCGTCTGGCCCAGCGCCGGATCGCAGAAGTACCACGCGTTCGGGTTCATCGCCTTCACCGTGCGCACGATCTCGACCGTCGCGCGCGCCTGCGCCGGCGAGCCGACGAAGCCGGACAGCACCGCGTCGCAGCGCTTGAGCGCGCCGATCGCGGCGACCCCGTCGACGAGCTGCTCCATCTTCGCGGCGTCGATTGCGCTGCCGGCCCAATGGCCGTACTGCATGTGATTCGACAGCTGGACGGTGTTGAGCGGCCAGACGTTGACGCCGAGGCGCTGCATCGGGAACACGGCCGCGCTGTTGCCGGCGTGTCCATAGATGACGTGCGACTGAATGCTGAGGACGTTTTTCATGAGCGTTCGCCTGCAGGCGTTTCAGGGTCACGTCACACGATACCCGAGATCGTCGCGTGCGCGGAAGTCGCGCGGTCATCGAGTGTTGCGCGCCGTCGTCAGCCCGACCGCGTAGAATCGCGGGGCGCGCAGCCGCCTGGCTGCCCGCGTGCATTTCCCATTACCGTGATCGCCATGCCTTCGATTTGCAAGATGTTGTCCCTCGCGCGCGCCGCCGTGCTCGGCGCGGGTGTCGCTGCCGCATGCGCGACGCCAGCCGCGGCCGCCGTCCCGGCGCCGGCCGGTAACGACGGGCCCGTGTACGGCCCCCGCCTGGAAGGCTTCGCCTATCCGGAGCCGGTGCACCGCTACGCGTTCGTGTCCCAGCGCGAAACCCTCGAGATGATGTACATGGACGTGCAGCCGGCGCACCCGAACGGCCGCACCGTCGTGCTGCTGCACGGGAAGAACTTCTGCGCGGCGACGTGGGAGGACACGATCGGCGTGCTGAGCCGCGCCGGCTATCGCGTGATCGCGCCGGACCAGATCGGCTTCTGCAAATCGTCGAAGCCCGAGCGCTACCAGTTCAGCTTCCAGCAGCTCGCGCGCAACACGCATGCGCTGCTCGAGTCGATCGGCGTGAAGTCGGCGACGATCGTCGGCCATTCGACGGGCGGGATGCTCGCGATGCGCTACGCGCTGATGTACCCGAAGGCGACCGAGCAGCTCGTGCTGGTGAACCCGATCGGCCTCGAGGACTGGAAGGCGCTCGGCGTGCCGCCGCTGTCGGTCGACTACTGGTATGCACGCGAGCAGAAGACGACGGCGGACGGCATCCGCCGCTACGAGCAGGCGACCTACTACGCGGGCAAGTGGGCGCCGTCCTACGAGCGCTGGGTGCAGATGCTCGCCGGCATGTATCGCGGCCCGGGCCGCGACGCGGTCGCGTGGGACTCCGCGCTGATCTACGACATGATCCTCACGCAGCCGGTGGTCTACGAACTCGGCGCGATCCGCGTGCCGACGCTGCTGCTGATCGGCGACAAGGACACGACCGCGATCGGCAAGGACGTGGCGCCGCCCGACGTGCACGCGAAGCTCGGCCGTTACCCGGAGCTCGCGAAACGCACGCAGGCGGCGATTCCCGGCGCGCAGCTCGTCGAATTCCCGGCGCTCGGGCACGCGCCGCAGATCCAGGACCCGGACGCGTTCCACAAGGCGCTGCTCGAAGGCATGGAGACGGTGCACCCGCAGTGACGCCTGCACGGGCGCACCCACCCGGTCAGCGGGTTTCGTTCGCGAGTTCGTCGCGGATCTGTGCCGCCAGTTCGAACGAGCGCACCCGCGCGGCGTGATCGTGGATCTGCGCGGTGATGATGACCTCGTCCGCGCCCGTTTGCGCGATCCGGTCGCGCAGCTTGTCGCGCACCGTGTCGCGCGAGCCGACGGCCGCGAACGACAGCGCGTGTGCGACGTTCGCGAGTTCGAACTCGCTCGCCTCGAGCGTGTCGACGGGCGGCGGCAGCTTGCCCGGCGTGCCGCGGCGCAGGTTGATGAACTGCTGCTGAAGCGATGTGAAGAGGCGCCGCGCCTCGTCGTCGGTATCGGCCGCGAACACGTTGACCCCGACCATCGCATGCGGTTTCGGCCAGGCGGCCGACGGCCGGTACTGCGCGCGATAAAGCTCGAGCGCGCGCATCAGGTAGTCCGGCGCGAAGTGCGACGCGAATGCGAACGGCAGCCCGAGCATCGCGGCGAGCTGCGCGCTGAAGAGGCTCGAACCCAGCAGCCACACGGGCACGTCCAGCCCCGCGCCGGGCACCGCGCGCACGCGCTGGCCGGGCACCGGTTCCGCGAAGTAGCGCTGCAGCTCGGCGACGTCGTCCGGAAACGCGTCGGCGCTGCCGATCAGGTCGCGGCGCAGCGCGCGCGACGTGGTCTGGTCGGTGCCGGGCGCGCGGCCGAGCCCGAGGTCGATGCGCCCCGGATACAGCGACGCGAGCGTGCCGAACTGCTCCGCGATCACGAGCGGCGCATGGTTCGGCAGCATGATCCCGCCCGAGCCGACGCGGATCGTCTTCGTCGCGCCCGCCACATGACCGATCACGACGGCGGTCGCCGCGCTCGCGATGCCGGGCATGTTGTGATGTTCGGCGAGCCAGTAGCGCCGGTAACCGAGACGCTCCGCGTGCTGCGCGAGATCGACGGTGTTGCGGAACGCCTGGGCGGCGTCGGCGCCGACGGGAATGGGGGCGAGATCGAGTACGGAAAACGGAATCATCGGGTGGCCTTCGAAGGGGAGGGGCGCGGTGATGCGCATGCGCAACAGATGCCGACGATTTTGCCAAAGGGTTCCGGAACGCGCTGGCGACGCGCGGATACCCATGAGCCTTTCAGGGGTGCAAGGTAAGGTCTGGCGATTGTTGCAGAAATCAACCTAATCTCAGAATAATTACCAATCTTTACGGCGATTGGGCATGTCTTCGCATCGACGCACAAAATTCCACGAAACGTTTGATTTTCAAGACTGCAATATGCCTGCAAAGCGCTTACGCTAACGTGAACGAGGTGGTATCAGAATGGTTCGTCGGCCGCACAGCTTTGCCGAAATTGCACCAGTCCGTTTCGCGAGGCGTCCGAGCGCGGGGCGGCGCGGGCTGATAAAATCCGGCGCCTGCCCATGTTGTGCCGATGGCAGCTATTCGAATCTTCCCGCATCCCGTCCCGGGCATCGCGCGAGGATATGCCACGCGAAGCCGGGCATGGCCGCCTTCGGGGACCGGGCCGTGCCTCCCCTTTACACAGACGCTGCTGGAACAAGGAGTCGGGTCGTGCCCGCGTTCGTTGCTGTCGGAATATCCAATCACGTTCAACCCGGTTCGATCGATCGGCAGGGCGCGCGCGTTGCCGGAGAGCGTCGCGCATGACGCCGGCCGTCACGTTGCTGGACTGGCTCCTGACGGTGTTTACGCTGGCCGCGGCCGGCTATGCGCTCGTCGCCGCGTTCGCGCCGCGTCCGCGCACGCCGCGCACCGCCGCGCGCGACGGCTTCGAGCCCGTCAGCGTGCTCAAGCCGCTGTGCGGCGCGGAGCCGCACCTGTACGAGAACCTCGCGACGTTCTGCGAGCAGCGCCACCCGCGCCATGAAGTGCTGTTCGGGGTCGCGTCGGCGGCCGATCCGGCCATCGCCGTGGTCGAGCGGCTGCGCGCCGATTATCCGGAATGCGACATCACGCTCGTGATCGACGCGCGCGTGCACGGCAAGAACCTGAAGGTCAGCAACCTGATCAATCTGGCGGAGCGCGCGAAGTACGGCCGCATCGTGATCGCGGACAGCGACATCGCGGTGCAGCCGGATTATCTGGAGCGTGTGACGGCGCCGCTCGCCGACGCGTCGGTCGGGGTCGTCACGTGCCTGTATCATGCGCGCAGCGTCGGCGGGTTCTGGACGCGGATCGGCGCGCAGTTCGTCGATGCCTGGTTCGCGCCGTCGGTACGGATCACGCACCTTGGCCGCTCGAGCCGCTTCGGCTTCGGCGCGACGCTCGCGCTGACGCGCGACACGCTCGACCGGATCGGCGGCTTCATCGCGCTGAAGGACGAACTGGCCGACGATTTCTGGCTCGCCGAACTGCCGCGCCGCCTCGGGCGGCGCACCGTGCTGTCCGAGGTCGAGGTCGCGACCGACGTGATCGAGCCGTCGTTCGGGCCGCTCTGGCACCGCGAGACGCGCTGGCTGCGCACGATCCGTTCGCTGAATCCGGCCGGCTTCGCGTTCCTGTTCATCACGTTCACCGTACCGTGGCTCGCGATCGGCGCGGCATTGGCGCTGCGTCTCGACGGCACCGTCGCCGGCACGTTGGCGGGTGGCGCGGCCGTCGTCGGCGCGTTCGGGCGGCTCGTGCTGCACGCGCGCGGCGAGGACGGCTGGCGTGCGTTCTGGCGCGATCTGCCGCTCGTCGCGGTGCGCGACACGCTGCTCGCGCTCGAATGGCTCGCGGCCGCGTTCGGCACGCACGTCGTGTGGCGTGGCGCGAGGATGACGGTCGTCGGCGGCGAGCGCGCGACGGCGGCAGTGGAAGGCGGGGACGGCCGCTGAGGTGTGTTCCCCGAGGGAGCCGGCCATGCGCCCGGCCCCGATCGAATCCGGCCCGAAGGCCGAGACGCGCCGCGCGGCAACGCCGCGCGACGCGACATGACAGAGAGGCGGGCGCCGGCAGGGCGGCCCGCGGTTGATTGACTGAATCGTTGAAACGAATCGAACTATGCAGGCTACCGGAGCATTCATGAAAACGCTGTTCTTGCAGGCCCCTTCGTATGACGGCTTCGACGGCGGAGCCGGCTCGCGCTACCAGGCGAAGCGCGAAATCCGTTCCTTCTGGTACCCGACGTGGCTCGCGCAGCCGGCCGCGCTCGTGCCGGGCAGCCGCGTCGTCGACGCGCCGGCCGACGGCCTGTCGGTCGAAGAGACGCTGAAGATCGCCAACGACTACGACCTCGTGATCATCCACACGAGCACGCCGTCGTTCCCGACCGACGCGATGTTCGCGCAGGATCTCAAGAAGATGAAGCCGTCGATGCTGGTCGGCATGGTGGGCGCGAAGGTGATGGTCGATCCGCACAACTCGCTCACGGCGAGCGAGGCGATCGACTTCGTGTGCCGCGAGGAATTCGACTACACCTGCAAGGAAATCGCCGAAGGCAAGCCGTTCCCCGAGATCAAGGGCTTGAGCTGGCGCGCGAAGGACGGCTCGATCGAGCACAACGAAGCGCGTCCGATCCTCGAGAACATGGACGAGCTGCCGTTCGTCGCGCCCGTCTACAAGCGCGACCTGAAGATCGACAACTACTTCATCGGCTACCTGAATTACCCGTACGTGTCGATCTATACGGGCCGCGGCTGCAAGTCGCGCTGCACGTTCTGCCTGTGGCCGCAGACGGTCAGCGGCCATCGCTACCGCACGCGCTCGGTCGAGAACGTGCTCGCCGAAGCGAAGTGGATCCGCGACAACATGCCGGAAGTGAAGGAACTGATGTTCGATGACGACACCTTCACCGACGACCTGCCGCGCGCCGAAGCCATCGCCATCGGTCTGGGCAAGCTCGGCATGACGTGGTCGTGCAACGCGAAGGCGAACGTGCCGTACAAGACGCTGAAGGTCATGAAGGAAAACGGCCTGCGCCTGCTGCTGGTCGGCTTCGAATCCGGCGACGACCAGATCCTCGTGAACATCAAGAAGGGCGTGCGCACCGATTTCGCGCGCCGCTTCAGCGCGGACTGCAAGAAGCTCGGCATCAAGATCCACGGCACCTTCATTCTCGGCCTGCCGGGCGAGACGCAGGAAACCATCAAGAAGACGATCGAGTACGCGAAGGAAATCAATCCGCATACGATCCAGGTGTCGCTCGCCGCGCCGTATCCGGGCACGACGCTCTACAAGCAGGCCGTGGAAAACGGCTGGATGGAAGAGAACAAGACCATCAACCTGGTGAGCAAGGAAGGCGTGCAGCTGGCGGCGATCGGCTATGCGCACCTGTCGCGCGACGAGATCTATCACCACCTCGAGCAGTTCTATCGCCAGTTCTACTTCCGTCCGTCGAAGATCTGGGAGATCGTCCGCGAGATGCTGACGAGCTGGGACATGATGAAGCGCCGTCTGCGCGAAGGCGTCGAATTCTTCCGCTTCCTGCGCGCGCACGAGGCCTGATTCGTGACGACGCAGCGGGCGGCGCGGGCGCTGATCTTCACCGCGGACGACTTCGGGCTGCACCCGCGCGTCAACGCGGCGGTCGAGCGCGCGCATCGCGACGGCGTGCTGAATGCCGCAAGCCTGATGGTCGGTGCGCCCGCGGCGCAGGATGCGATCGAACGCGCGCGGCGGCTGCCGTCGCTCGCGGTCGGCCTGCACCTCGTTCTCGCGGACGGGCCGGCCACGCTGCCCGCGCATGAAATTCCCGCGCTCGTCGGCCCCGACGGGCGGTTCGGCGACGCGATGGCGAAGGACGGCTGCCGCTTCTTCTTCCTGCCGCACGTGCGTGCGCAGCTGCGCCGCGAGATCCGCGCGCAGTTCGAGGCGTTCGCGGCGAGCGGCCTGCCGCTCGACCACGTGAACGCGCACAAGCATTTCCACCTGCATCCGACCGTGCTGTCGATGATCATCGAGATCGGCCGCGACTACGGGCTGCGCGCGGTGCGGCTGCCGTACGAAACGCGCGCGCCCGCGCTGCTCAAGCCGTGGATCGCGCTGGTGCGCGCGCGGCTCGACCGCGCGGGGCTCGCGCATAACGACTATGTGGTCGGGATCGAGCATACGGGCGCGATGGACGAGGCCGTGCTGCTCGACGCGCTCGCGGCGCTGCCGCCCGGCGTCGGCGAGATCTACTGTCATCCGGCGGAAGCGGGCGACGGCCCGATCACGCCGACGATGGCCGACTACCGCCCGGTCGACGAACTGGACGCGCTGCTGTCGCCGCGCGTGGCGGCCGCGCTGAAGGCCGCAGGCGTCGCGACCGGCGGTTTTGCCGACGTGTTCGGCCAGCCCGCCGCGCGGCGCGGCACGCGAGCGTCGCGCGAAGCGGGGGCGCAGCCGTCATGACCAAGTGGATCAAATGGCTCGGCTGGCCGATCGGCATCGGGATCCTGCTCGCGCTCGGTTTGCACGAAGGTATCGGCGACGTGACGCAGATGCTCGAGCGCGCCGGTTTCGCGCTGCTGTGGCTCGTGCCGTTCCATGCGCTGCCGTTGCTGCTCGACGCGTACGCGTGGCACCAGCTGCTCGACCGGCGCGCGTCGCTGCCGTTCCTGTGGTGGGTCGCGACCGTGCGCGAAGCCGTGAACCGGCTGCTGCCGGTGGTCGGGATTGGCGGCGAGCTGGTCGGGATCCGGATGGCGCGCTGGCAGGTGCCCGACGCGAGCCGCGTGACCGCGTCGGTGATCGTCGAGGTGCTGGTGACGATCGTCGTCCAGTATGCATTCGCCGCGCTCGGCCTCGTGCTGCTGCTCGCGACGACGCACGACATGGGCGGCGGCACGATCGGCCTCGCGCTGCTGCTGACGCTCCCGCTGCCGGTGCTCGGCGTCGTGCTGATGCGTCGCGGCGGGATCTTCCATGCGATCGAGCGGTTCGCGGGGCGTCTGCTCGGCGATTCGCACCGGTTGCTGCAGGGCGTCGACGGCCGCCGTCTCGATGGCGACATCGACGCGCTGATGTCGCGCACGTCGCTGCTGTTCAGCGCGTTCTTCTGGCAGTTGTCCGGCTACGTGCTCGGCGCGCTCGAAATCTACTGGGCGCTCGCGCTGCTCGGCCATCCGGTATCGATCGGCGGCGCGATCGCGATCGAGGCGATGACGCAGGCCGTGCGGCATGCGGCATTCATGGTGCCGGGCGGCCTCGGCGTGCAGGAGGCGACCGTCGTGCTGCTCGCGCAGATGTTCGGCGTCGATCGCGAGACGGCGCTGTCGCTCGCGCTGGTCAAGCGCGGCCGCGAGGTGCTGTTCGGCTGCCTGGCGCTCGGTTCGTGGCAACTGGCCGAACTGGTGCGCACGCGCCGCCGGATCAAGGCGACGCCAGCCGGGGCGCGCACCCCGCAGGCACGCCGCGAGGCTGAGGTGCAAACCGAAACGATGCAGTGAACACGAGACGGGCCGCGCGCCCGTCTCGCGCTTTTGGCGTTGCACGGGTATCCTTGCCGCGTGTTTTCTCGACGCGCATTTCTTCCGATGATTTTCCGTTTCCGGCTGCTTCCCGTGACGATGCTGGCCGCCGCGCTGGCGCTGACCGGCTGCGACGACAAGCAAGGCAATCTCGACGTGCAACGTATCAGGGACTTTTTCAACGCGATCAAGCCGGCGCCGCTGCTGCTCAAGGGGCTGAAGGCCGGCGTATCGACCGAAGCCGACGTGCGCGCCACGATGGGCAAGCCCGAGACCGAGCGCGCGTTCACCGACGGCTCGAAGCGCCTCGAATATCCGCGCGGCCCGATGGGCAACCAGACCTGGTTCGTCGACCTCGACGCGAGCGGGCACTACACGGGCGCGACGCAGGTGCTGACCGCCGAGAACTTCGCGAAGGTGCGTCCCGGAATGACCGAGGACGAAGTGCGACGCCTGCTCGGCAAGCCGGGCGACATCGCGCAGTATCCGCTGAAGCCCGAGACGGTGTGGAGCTGGCGCTGGCTCGAGGACGGCGTGAACACCGACGCATTCTTTAACGTTCATTTCGGCCCGGACGGGCTTGTCTATACGACTTCGCGCTCCGACATCCTGAAGGGGCGGTGAGATCGCCCACGGCGCTATATCGAAAAAGCGACCGGAAAATTGCAAAAAGTCCGCTTCCCTGCATGTCATCCGACTGTCAGGAAGCGGCTTTTTTCCTTTTGAAACAGTGGCGTAGGCCTTGCCTGCAAATGGTGCGACGAATTGCTGCGACGCAGCAATCGCATGCACGGTGATTTGAGGCAATCAATTTCGCTTGCGACTATCCGCGTCAGCCCGGCGCGGGAAGGTATGCGTGCCGGTGTTCATATCAACACTGGAGACGCGCGTGTTCCTTTACGGCTTTGGTCCTGTCCTCTGGGCCGGCACCGTGCAGACCATCGAGCTGTCGGTGCTGTCGCTCGCCGCTGCGGTGGCGCTGGGGCTGATCGGCGCGGTGGCGAAGCTGTCGCACAACCGGGTGCTGCGAGCGATTGCGACCGGTTATACGACGCTGATCCGCTCGGTGCCCGATCTCGTCCTGATGCTGCTGCTGTTCTACAGCATCCAGATCTGGCTGAACCAGTTCACCGACCTCGTCGGCTGGGATCAGATCGACATCGATCCGTTCGTCGCCGGCGTGCTGACGCTCGGCTTCATCTACGGCGCGTACTTCACCGAGACGTTCCGCGGGGCGTTCCTGTCGGTGCCGCGCGGCCAGCTCGAGGCCGGCGCGGCGTACGGGATGAGCGGGATGCGCGTGTTCGTGCGGATCATGTTTCCGCAGATGATGCGTTTCGCGCTGCCCGGCATCGGCAACAACTGGCAGGTGCTCGTGAAGGCGACCGCGCTGGTGTCGATCATCGGTCTCGCGGACGTCGTGAAGGCCGCGCAGGACGCCGGCAAGAGCACGTTCAACATGTTCTTCTTCATCCTCGTCGCGGCGTTGATCTACCTCGCGATCACGACCGTTTCCAACCTCGTGCTGATCCAGCTCGAGAAGCGTTATTCCATGGGCGTGCGGCACGCAGAACTATGATCGAGATCCTCCAGGAATTCGGCCAGGCGTTCCTTTACTGGGACGGCCAGCGCCTCTCCGGCCTTGCGGTGACGCTGTGGCTGCTCGTCGCGTCGATTTCGCTCGGCTTCGTGTGCGCGGTGCCGCTCGCGGTCGCGCGCGTGTCGAAGAAGAAGTGGCTGTCGATGCCGGTGCGGTTCTACACGTACGTGTTCCGCGGCACGCCGCTCTACGTGCAGCTGCTGCTGATGTACACGGGCATGTACAGCCTCGAGTTCGTGCGGTCGCATTCGCTGCTCGACGCGTTTTTCCGCAGCGGCTTCAATTGCGCGATCCTCGCGTTCGCGCTGAACACCTGCGCGTACACCACCGAAATCTTCGCCGGCGCGATTCGCGCGATTCCGCACGGCGAGGTCGAGGCGGCGCGTGCTTACGGGATGTCGCCGTTCACGATGTACCGCCGGGTGATCCTGCCGTCGGCGCTGCGCCGCGCGCTGCCGCTGTACAGCAACGAGGTGATCCTGATGCTGCATGCGACCACCGTCGCGTTCACGGCGACCGTGCCCGACATCCTGAAGGTCGCGCGCGACGCCAATTCCGCGACCTACATGGCGTTCCAGTCGTTCGGAATCGCCGCGCTGATCTATCTTGCGGTATCGTTCGCACTCGTCGCGGCATTTCGCCGGGCGGAGCGCCACTGGCTCGCGTATCTCGCGGCCGGCCGTCATTGATTTCACTTCGAGGAGAGCCAGTTGGCCGAGATCACTCAAACGAGCGCGTCCGCTTCCGTCAAGCTTGCCGCCGTCGACATTCACAAACGCTACGGCGATAACGAGGTGCTCAAGGGCGTGTCGCTGAACGCGAAGGCGGGCGACGTCATCAGCATCATCGGCGCGAGCGGTTCGGGCAAGAGCACGTTCCTGCGCTGCATCAATTTTCTCGAGCGGCCGAATGCGGGGCAGATCGTCGTCGACGGCGAGGCCGTGCGCACGAAGACCGACCGCGCCGGCGCGCTCGAGGTGGCCGATCACAAGCAGTTGCAGCGCATCCGCACGAAGCTCGCGATGGTGTTCCAGCACTTCAATCTGTGGGCGCACATGAACGTGCTCGAGAACGTGATGGAAGCGCCGGTGCACGTGCTCGGCATTTCGAAGAAGGAAGCCGAGGAGCGGGCGCGCGAATACCTGGAGAAGGTCGGTTTGCCGCCGCGCGTCGAGAAGCAGTATCCGTCGCACCTGTCGGGTGGCCAGCAGCAGCGTGTCGCGATCGCGCGCGCGCTGGCGATGCATCCCGACGTGATGCTGTTCGACGAGCCGACTTCGGCGCTCGACCCGGAACTGGTCGGCGAAGTGCTGAAGGTGATGCAGAAGCTGGCCGAGGAAGGCCGCACGATGATCGTCGTCACGCACGAGATGGGTTTTGCGCGTAACGTGTCGAACCACGTGATGTTCCTGCATCAGGGGCGGACCGAGGAAGAGGGCGATCCGAAGGAGGTGCTGGTGCGTCCGCAGAGCGAGCGTCTGAAGCAGTTCCTGTCGGGCAGTCTCAAGTAACGCGAAAGGCGGGTTTCATACGTGGTACCGGTGTCTCGTCCCGCAGGCGCCACCCGCACGACGCAGGTGGCGATCGTTGCATTGCCGCCCGTGTCGATGTCGGGTGTGGGTCCGATCGTCGATGCATTGCATCTCGCGAACGAGATCGACGGGCGCTTGCTGTATCGCTGGCAGGTGTGTTCGTGGGACGGGCGGCCGGTGCCGCTCGCCGGCGGTGCGCAGTGGCATGCCGATGCGGCGTTCAACGATGCGATCGCGTGCGACTGGCTGATCGTCGTGTCGGAGCGGTTTCAGCAGTTTGCGGACTATCGGTTGTTTCTCGCGAGTCTCGCGCGGGTCGGGCAGCGCACGCCGGTTGTGACCGGGATTCACCACGGCGTGTGGTGGCTCGCGATGGCCGGGCAGCTTTCCGGATATCGCGTGAGCGTGAACTGGGAGACATATCAGCAGTTCGCCGAGCAGTTCGAGCGGTCGATCGTCACGCAGCAGATCTTCGAGATCGATCGCGATCGGGCGACCTGTGCGGGCGGGCAGGCGACCGTCGATTTCATGCTGGCCATGATCGGCCGGGAACACGGGGCGGATCTGGGTGAGCGCATTGCCGATGCGCTCGGGGCCGGCACGCTGCGCAGCGGCGAGGAGCGGCAGCGGATTCCTTTCGTGACCGCGCCGGGCGAGCGGCATCCTCGGCTGAACGATGCGTTGCTGTTGATGGAAGCCAATGTCGAGGATCCCTTGACGACCGATGAGATCGCCGGGCTCGTGGGCGTTTCCCGGCGGCAGCTCGAAAGGCTTTTTCGCCAGTATCTCGGGGCGATGCCCTCGAAGTATTACCTCAATCTCCGGTTGCTCAAGGCCAGGACCCAGTTGCAGCGGACCAGCAAGTCGGTGGTTCAGGTCAGTCTCGCTTGTGGGTTCTCTTCTGCTGCGCATTTTTCTAATGCTTATCGCGAGCGGTTTGGTGTGACGCCTCGGGAGGATCGGCGAGCGTGGCTCGAGAAGCAGACCGGCGGGGGGAGTGAGCCTCGTGGGGGGGCGCTGGTCGAGCGTGGTGGCAAGGATTGAGGTTTTTTTGCGGTGCGCGGTTTGTTGGCGTGAAGTACCTGGGGGCGTGTCGGTCTATTAGCGTTGCCCCTGCGCGGGGCGGCGGTTACTTTTCTTTGTCTTGCCAAAGAAAAGTAACCAAAAGAAAGGCGCTCGGATAACGCATGACTTCCCGGTGCCGTGGCCATCAAAGTGGCCCTCGCCTAAGTGTCCGCGCCAGGCGGGAACCCGGAGTGGTTCGAGCAATGGGTCTGACATCACTCGCCATCCCACGGAGCGGTATACCGCCCGCTGGCTCCGTCCTCGCTTCGCTCGGCCGACAGGTCCACCCATCTCCTTTTCAACGCGGTTGGACGAATGTTTCCAGAATCGTGGTGGGTAGCACATCGATCCAATAAATCGAATTTGTCATTGCTATGCAGCGGATGCCTCACTGATTCGGCGAACTGATCAGTGGGCGTTCCAGATGACGCGCGGGCTCATGAATTGCGGCTGAAGAACCTTGCAGCCGAGCGAAGCGAGGATGGAGCGAGCGGGCGGTATACCGCTCCGTGTGGTGGCGCGTGATGTCAGACCCATTGCTCGAACCACTCCGGGTTCCCGCCTGGCGCGGACACTTAGGCGAGGGCCACTTTGATGGCCACGGCACCGGGAAGTCATGCGTTATCCGAGCGCCTTTCTTTTGGTTACTTTTCTTTGGCAAGACAAAGAAAAGTAACCGCCGCCCCGCGCAGGGGCGACGCTAATAGACCGACACGCCCCCAGGTGCTTCACGCCAACAAACCGCGCACCACCAAACGACCCCAAATAAAGCCCACAAAAAAAACCACCCCCGCCGAAAGGGCAAAATACGCCGAACCATCCGCTTCCGATAGAACCCGTCGCAAATCCGCAAGACGCTTGCGTCACCCTTACCTAAACTTGATCCTGTTGAACCCTCTTACGAAACCGAAAGGAACGACCATGACGACCTCGACCGTGACCCGCCAGACATTCGACGAAGTGATGGTGCCGGTATTCTCCCCCGCGCCGTTCGTGCCGGACCGTGCAGAGGGCTCGCGCGTGTGGGACACGGCCGGCCGCGAATACGTGGATTTCGCGTGCGGCATCGCGGTGACGTCGCTGGGCCACGGCCACCCGGAACTGCTGAAGGTTCTGGACGAACAAGGCCGCAAGCTCTGGCACATCGGCAACGGTTACACGAACGAGCCGGTGCTGCGCCTCGCGAAGCGCCTCGAATCGCTGACCTTCGCCGACCGCGCGTTCTTCGCGAACTCGGGCGCCGAAGCGAACGAAGCCGCCCTGAAGCTCGCACGCCGCGTCGCATTCGACCGCCACGGCGCCGACAAATACGAAATCGTGTCGTTCGTCCAGTCGTTCCACGGCCGCACGTTCTTCACGGTCAGCGTCGGCGGCCAGCCGAAATACTCGGAAGGCTTCGGCCCGGTGCCTGAAGGCATCAAGCACCTGCCGTTCAACGACATCGAAGCCGCCAAGGCCGCGATCGGCCCGCAAACCTGCGCGGTGATCGTCGAGCCGGTGCAGGGCGAGGGCGGCGTGATCCCGGCCGATCCGGCCTTCCTGAAGGCACTGCGCGAAGCCTGCGACGCCAACGACGCACTCCTGATCTTCGACGAAGTGCAAACGGGCGTTGGCCGCACGGGCCAGTTCTACGCGTACATGGACACCGGCGTCACGCCGGACATCCTCACGACCGCGAAGGCGCTCGGCAACGGCTTCCCGATCGGCGCGATGCTGACGACGAACGAACTGGCCGCGCACTTCAAGGTCGGCGTGCACGGCACGACGTACGGCGGCAACCCGCTCGCGTCGGCGATCGCGGACAAGGTCGTCGAACTGATCGGCGACCCGGCACTCCTCGAAGGCGTGCGCGAACGCAGCGTGCGACTGAAGGGCGCGCTGGAACGCATCAACGCACGCTTCGGCATCTTCAAGGACGTCCGCGGCAAGGGCCTGCTGGTCGGCGCGGAACTCACCGCCGCATTCGACGGCCGCGCGAAGGACTTCGTCACCGCCGCCGCCGAGAACGGCCTGATCATGCTGATCGCCGGCCCGAACGTGCTGCGCTTCGTCCCGTCGCTCGTGATCCCGTTCGACCTGCTCGACGAAGGCGTGAAGCGCTTCGAGAAGGCGGTCGAGCAGGTGCTCGCGGCCCAGGAAGCCACCGCGCGCTGATCGGCGCACCCATCGCAGACAGGAACGACGATGCTATTTGTTCGCCCCGGCAAACTCACGGATCTCGATGCGCTCGCGCACATGGCGCGCACCGCGCAGCCGGTCCTGCACTCGCTGCCGCATGACCGCGCGGCGCTCGAAGCGCGCGTGGCGCTCTCCGAGGATTCGTTTCGCGCGGACGTCGATTTCGCCGGCGAGGAGTTCTACCTCTTCGTGCTCGAGGATTCGTCGACGGGCAAGCTGCTCGGCACGGCGAGCATCGTGGCCGCGGCCGGCTACTCGGAACCGTTCTACGCGTTCCGCAACGACGCACTGATCCACGCGTCGCGCGAGCTGCACGTGAACCGCAAGATCCACGCGCTCACGATGTCGCACGAGCTGACCGGCAAGAGCCGGTTGGCCGGCTTCTACGTCGATCCGTCGCTGCGCGGCGACGCGGCCGCGCACCTGATCTCGCGCGCGCGGATGATGTACATCGCCGCGAACCGCCGCCGCTTCACGCCGGAAGTGTTCACGCTGCTGCTCGGCGTGAGCGACGGCACGGGCGCATCGCCGTTCTGGGAAGCGGTGGGCCGCAAGTTCTTCGGCCGCAACTTCACCGACGTCGACATCGCGTCGGGCGGCCGCAGCCGCACGTTCATCGCGGAAGTGATGCCGGCGTATCCGCTTTACGTGCCGCTGCTGCCGGAAGCCGCGCAGCGCGTGCTCGGCGAGCCGAACGAATCGGCGCTGCTCGCGTATGACATCCATCTCGAGGAAGGCTTCGAGCCGGACCGCTTCGTCGACATCTTCGACGCGGGCCCGGTGTTGACCGCGCAGGTCGACCGCACCGCGTGCGTGAAGCACGGCGCGGAGCGTGTCGTGCGCGAGGCCGCGCACCAGCAGGGCGACGTCGCATACATGGTGTCGACCGGCAGCGGCGAATCGTTCCGCTGCGTGCTGGCCGACCTGCCGGGCGACACGGCCGACGCGCGGGGCGCCCATGCGCCGCTGGCCGGCGACGTGCGCGCGGCGCTCGATGTGAAGGAGGGTGACGTCGTGCGCTGCGTGCCGCTGCACCGCCGCGACGATGAAGACATGAAGGGAGACGCAGCATGATCGTCGTTCGGGTCGTACAAACGGGCGACGTCGACGCGCTCGTATCGCTCGCGAAGGAAACCGGGCCGGGCCTGACCACGTTCAAGCCCGATCGCGACGCGCTCGCCGCGCGCATCGAACGCACGCGCCGCACGCTCGACGGCGAGGCCGCGCCGGGCGAAGCCGGCTACTTCTTCGTGATGGAAGAATCGAAGACGGGCGACATCGCGGGCGTGTGCGGGATCGAGTCGCAGGTCGGCCTCGAGCAACCGTTCTACAACTATCGCGTGAGCACCGTCGTGCATGCGAGCCAGGAGCTCGGCGTGTGGACGCGGATGCACGCGCTGAACATCTCGCACGACCTGACGGGCTACGCGGAAGTGTGCTCGCTGTTCCTGAGCCCGCGCTATCGCACGGGCGGCGTCGGCGGCCTGCTGTCGCGCTCGCGCTTCATGTTCATCGCGCAGTTCCGCGACCGCTTTCCGGAACGCATCTGCGCGGAGCTGCGCGGCCACTTCGACGACGACGGCACGTCGCCGTTCTGGCGCGCGGTCGGTTCGCACTTCTACCAGATCGATTTCAATGCGGCCGATTACCTCAGCTCGCACGGCCGCAAGTCGTTCCTCGCGGAACTGATGCCGCGCTATCCGGTGTACGTCGACCTGCTGCCGCAGGACGCGCAGGACGCGGTCGGCCTCACGCACCGCGACACGCTGCCGGCCCGCAAGATGCTCGAGGCGGAGGGGCTGCGCTACCAGAATCACGTCGACATCTTCGACGCGGGCCCGGTGCTCGAATGCCACGTCAACGACCTGCGCACGGTGCGCGAAAGCGTCGTCGTGCCGGTCGCGATCGGCGAGCCGGACGTCGGAGACGATGCGCGGGGCGGCCATTCGCCGAAGTCGCTCGTGTCGAATACGTCGCTCGGCGATTTCCGCGTCGGCGTCGCGCCGGGCGTGGTCGCGAATGGCGCGTTCGTGCTGTCGGCCGACGATGCCGCCGCGCTCGACGTGAAGGCCGGCGATCCGGTTCGCGTGCTGCCGCTCAAAGTCAAACAGGGATAAACGAATCATGACGGAACTCTTCATCGACGGCGCCTGGGTCGCAGGCTCGGGCCCCGTCTTCGCTTCGCGCAACCCGGGCACCGATGCGATCGCATGGCAGGGCGGCAGCGCATCGGCGGCCGACGTCGACCGCGCGGTCGCGAGCGCGCGTCGCGCATTCGCCGGCTGGTCGGCACTCGACTTCGAATCGCGCTGCGCGATCGTCAAGCGCTTCGCGGCGCTGCTCACCGAGCGCAAGGAAGCGGTCGCCACCGCGATCGGCCGCGAGACGGGCAAGCCGCTGTGGGAAGCGCGCACCGAAGTGGCGGCGATGGCCGCGAAGGTCGGCATCTCGATCCAGGCCTACCAGGAACGCACCGGCGAGAAGCGCCAGGACATGGCCGACGGCGTCGCGGTGCTGCGCCATCGTCCGCACGGCGTCGTCGCGGTGTTCGGCCCGTACAACTTCCCCGGCCACTTGCCGAACGGCCACATCGTGCCGGCGCTGATCGCGGGCAACACGGTCGTGTTCAAGCCGTCGGAGCTCGCGCCGGGCGTCGCGCGCGCGACGGTCGAGGTGTGGCAGGAAGCCGGGCTGCCGGCCGGCGTGCTGAACCTCGTGCAGGGCGAGAAGGACACGGGCATCGCGCTCGCGAATCACCGGCAGATCGACGGGCTGTTCTTCACCGGCAGCTCGGACACCGGCACGCTGCTGCACAAGCAGTTCGGCGGCCGTCCGGAAATCGTGCTCGCGCTCGAGATGGGCGGCAACAACCCGCTCGTGATCGGCGAAGTCGAGGACATCGACGCAGCCGTGCATCACACGATCCAGTCGGCGTTCCTGTCGGCCGGCCAGCGCTGCACGTGCGCACGCCGCATCTTCGTGCCGCAAGGCGCGTTCGGCGACCGCTTCCTCGCACGTTTCGCCGACGTCACGTCGAAGATCACGGCCGACGTGTTCGACGCCGATCCGCAGCCGTTCATGGGCGCGGTGATCTCGGCACGCGCGGCCGCGAAGCTCGTCGACGCGCAGTCGCGGCTGGTCGAGCAGGGCGCGAAGCCGATCATCGCGATGACGCAGCGCGATCCGCGCCTGGGTTTCGTGAATGCGTCGATCATCGACGTGACCGGCGTGGCGAACCTGCCCGACGAAGAGCATTTCGGCCCGCTCGCGCAGATCGTCCGCTACGCGACGTTCGACGAAGCGATCGAGCGCGCGAACGACACGGCGTTCGGCCTGTCCGCCGGCCTGCTGGCCGACGACGCGCACGCATGGGACCACTTCCGCCGCACGATCCGTGCGGGGATCGTCAACTGGAACCGCCCGACCAACGGTGCATCGTCGGCCGCGCCGTTCGGCGGCACGGGCCGCTCGGGCAACCATCGGCCGAGCGCGTACTACGCGGCCGACTATTGCGCGTATCCGATGGCGTCGGTGGAAAGCGCCGAATTGACCTTGCCCGCGAGCCTGTCGCCGGGCCTGCATTTCTGATCGAGGGAACGACGATGAACGCACAAGAAGCCAATTTCGACGGACTCGTCGGCCCGACCCACAACTACGCCGGGCTGTCGTTCGGCAACGTGGCGTCGCTCAACAACGAGAAGTCGGCCGCGAACCCGAAAGCCGCCGCGAAGCAGGGGCTGCGCAAGATGAAGCAGCTCGCGGATCTCGGTTTCGCGCAAGGCGTGCTGCCGCCGCAGGAGCGCCCGTCGCTGCGCCTGTTGCGCGAGCTCGGCTTCTCCGGCAAGGACGCGGACGTGATCGCGAAGGCCGCGAAGCAGGCGCCCGAATTGCTCGCCGCGGCGAGCTCGGCGTCGGCGATGTGGACCGCGAATGCGGCCACCGTCAGCCCGTCGGCCGACACGAGCGACGGCCGCGTGCACTTCACGCCGGCCAACCTGTGCAGCAAGCTGCATCGCGCGATCGAGCACGAGGCGACGCGCCGCACGCTGTCGACGCTGTTCGCCGATCCCGCGCACTTCGCGGTGCACGAGGCGTTGACGGGCACGCCGGCACTCGGCGACGAGGGGGCCGCGAACCATACGCGCTTTTGCGCGGAATACGGCCAGCCGGGCGTCGAGCTCTTCGTGTACGGCCGCGCGGAATACCGCCGCGGCCCGGAGCCGAAGCGCTTCCCGGCGCGCCAGACCTTCGAGGCGAGCCGCGCGGTCGCGCATCGCCACGGTCTCGCCGAAACGGCGACGGTCTACGCGCAGCAGGATCCGGACGTGATCGATGCAGGCGTGTTCCACAACGACGTGATCTCGGTGGGCAACCGCGACACGCTGTTCACGCACGAGCGTGCGTTCGTCAACAAGCAGGCGATCTACGACACGCTGACGGCCACGCTCGATGCGCGCGGCGCGCGGCTGAACGTGATCGAGGTGCCCGATGCGGCCGTGAGCGTGAACGACGCGGTGACGTCGTATCTGTTCAACAGCCAGCTGCTGTCGCGCGCGGACGGCTCGCAGGTGCTCGTCGTGCCGCAGGAATGCCGCGAGAACGCGAACGTCGCCGCTTATCTGGATCAGCTCGCGGCCGGCAACGGCCCGATCCGCGACGTGCTGGTGTTCGACCTGCGCGAAAGCATGAAGAACGGCGGCGGCCCCGCGTGCCTGCGCCTGCGCGTCGTGCTGAACGAAGCCGAGCGTGCGGCCGTCACGTCGAACGTGTGGATCAACGACACGCTGTTCGCGTCGCTCGACGCGTGGATCGAAAAGCATTACCGCGATCGTCTCGCCCCGGAAGACCTCGCCGATCCGACGCTGCTCGACGAATCGCGCACGGCGCTCGACGAGCTCACGCAGATCCTGCGTGTCGGGTCGCTGTATGACTTCCAGCGCTGAGTCCCGCATGCCGGCCGCCGCGCTGCTCGACGATTTCCTCGCGTTCACGCTCGCGGGCGACGCGCCGGCCGTGAAGGACGGCACGTGCGCGGACGGTGCGGTGCGCTGGCAATGGCTCGGCGACGGGCTGCTCCAGCTCGAGCCGGCGTTGGCCGACGGGGCCGGCGACGCGGCGAGCGTGCTCGTGTCGGCCGGCGTGCATGGCGACGAGACCGCGCCGATCGAGCTGCTGTCGATGCTCGTGCGCGATCTCGCGGCGGCCACGCTGCCGCTCGCGTGCCGATTGCTCGTCGTGCTCGGCAACGTGCCGGCGATGCGCGCGGGCGAACGCTATCTCGACGACGACCTGAACCGCCTGTTCAGCGGCCGCCACACGCAAGTGCCCGCGAGCCGCGAAGCGCCGCGCGCGGTGCAGCTCGAAGCGGCGGCCGCCGCGTTCTTCGCGGCCGCGCCGGCGGGCGGCGCGCGCTGGCACATCGATATGCACACGGCGATCCGCGCATCGGTGTTCGAGCAGTTCGCGCTGCTGCCGCACACGGGCACGCCGCCGACCCGCGCGATGATCGAATGGCTCGGCGATGCGCGCATCGCGGCCGTGCTGCTGCATACCGCGAAGGGCAATACGTATTCGCATTACACGGCCGAGCATTGCGGCACGCTCGCATGCACGCTCGAACTCGGCAAGGTGCGGCCGTTCGGCCAGAACGATCTGTCGCGCTTCGCGCCGGCGGACCGCGCGGTGCGCAAGCTCGTCTCGGGCGGGAGGAGCGGCCATACGCCGCGCGACGTCGACCATCCGCCGTTGCCGCGCGTGTTCACCGTCATCGACCAGATCACGAAGCAGAGCGACGCGCTCGAATTGTTCGTCGCGGCCGACGTCGCGAACTTCACCGCGTTCGCGCGCGGCACCGTGCTCGCGCAGGACGGCGACTATCGCTACACGGTGCAGCACGACGAGGAACGCATCGTGTTTCCGAATCCGACCGTGAAGCCGGGTTTGCGCGCGGGCCTGCTCGTCGTCGACACGACGCGCGAGACGCTCGCCGCACTCGTCTGACAAAAAAACGGCTGCGCGCGGCTGCGGCGATCCGTCGCCCGCGCATCGTCCCGCGGCATCCCCGAATTGCGTCGACGCCCGCATGCCGCGCAGACGGCCCGCGCGTCGCGCCTTGCGTATTTGCGACATCGTCTTGCAAGTTCGACGGCGCATCCGGCCGTCATCGCGCATGCAGCGCAGCATCGTGCGCCGGCGGCCGCTTTGCCGTATCGGGCCGCGCGGATTGGTACAATCGCGGCCTTGCGGCTGTTGCGCCGCATCAAGGCGCGGCATCGGCATTGTCGTTGTCATCCGACCCTGCAATGATGCATGCGCCCGTAGTTCCGGAACATTCGAGTATCGAGGAGAACACCTGATGAAGTTGGATTGGCGTAAAGTGGCCGCGCACGCGGTAGTGGCGGCATCGGCCGTGGCGGCAGGCAGCGCGATGGCTGCGGATCTGAAGGAGATCCGGTTCGGCGTCGAGGCCTCGTACGCGCCGTTCGAATACAAGACGCCCGACGGCAAGCTGACCGGCTTCGACATCGACATCGGCAACGCGGTGTGCGCGAAGCTGAAGACGAAGTGCGTGTGGGTCGAGAACGACTTCGACGGCCTGATCCCCGCGCTGCAGGCGCGCAAGTTCGATGCGATCAACTCGGACATGACGATCACCGACCAGCGCAAGCACGCGATCGCGTTCACCGATCCGATCTACACGATTCCGAACCAGCTGATCGCGAAGCAGGGCAGCGGCCTGCTGCCGACCCCGCAAGCGCTGAAGGGCAAGCGCGTCGGCGTGCTGCAGGGCACGATCCAGGAAGCGTACGCGAAGAAGAAGTGGGCGCCGGCCGGCGTCGACGTCGTGCCGTACCAGACGCAGGACCTGGCCTACGCCGACCTGAAGTCGGGCCGTCTCGACGCGACTTTCCAGGATTCGGAAGCGGGCTCGAAGGGCTTCCTGTCGAAGCCGCAAGGCCAGGGCTTCGGCTTCGCCGGCGGCACGGTCAGCGATGCGGAGATCCTCGGCTCGGGCGTCGGTTTCGGCCTGCGCAAGAACGACGCGGCGCTGAAGACGGCGCTCGATCAGGCGCTGAAGGAACTGAAGGCCGACGGCACGATCGACAACCTCGCGAAGAAGTACTTCAGCGTGCCGGTCACGCTCAAGTAAGCGTTTCGATTCGTCGCACCATGCAGCCGGCCGCTTTCGCGGCCGGTTTGCTTTTGGGGCGCCGCTTGCGTTACGCGGGGAAGAACCGCCCCAGTTCGCGCGCGAGCTCGTTGAGCACGCTCATCTCCTGCTGCGTGATCTTGCGCGCCGGCTGCGCACCGGCCCAGTCGCCGTACAGCAGGCCGACGGTCTTCGTGCCGACGCGCACCGGCAGCAGCACGAACGCGCGCGTGTCGGGAAGCGCATCGAGATACCACGCGGGCAGGCGCTTCACCATCTTCGGGTCCTGCGCCTGCTCGATGAAGATGCCGACCGAGTTCGTGATCGCGAGATGGAACACGTCCGGCTCGAAGCGCTCGTCGAAGCACAGGCGATCGAGCGCCGCGTCGACGTCCGGGCCGAAGCCGAGCCGCGCGGCGAACGCGCCGTCTTCACGGCGCACGAACATCACGGTGCGCGTGAACGCGAGGCCCGCCAGCAGGCTTTCCGACGCGAGCGCGAGCACCGGCGTCAGCACATGCTCGGACGGCAGCGCGCGCAGGTCCGCGAGGCCGGCTTCGAGGCATGCCTCGGGATCGGGCTGCGCCCGCGCGATCGCGTCGGCGTTCGCGCGCAGCTCGACGATCTCGCGCATCACGGTGTCGCTCGCTTCCTCGCGTGCGAGCCGGTCGGCGATTTCCACCAGCGCGCCGGCGTCGATGTCCAGCTCCTGCTCGTAGTGCTGCGCGAGCACCGCGATATGCGCATCGCGCTGCGGGCCCGCGGGCATCGCGAGCGCACTGGCGACGTCGGTCGAGCAGCGGCTCACCGCGCGCAGCCAGCGCACACGGTCGGGGCTGTCGTCGGCGCAGGCATCGCGGGGCCGCTGGCGGTCTTCGTCGATGTCGTCCTCGTCGGCGCTGGCCGCGTGTGCGCCGTCGCCGTCGGCCATGCCGGCGCGGATCACGTCGGGCAGCCGCCAGCTCGCGGCGGCCTCGAGACCGATCTCGTCGAAGCCGACGCCCAGCACGTCGACGCACGCGGCCGCTTCGTCGCCGTTCAGCTCGGCGGCGCGGCGGCGGATCCGGTCCCATTCGCTGTCGAGATAGCAGACCACCAGCAGCTTGCCGACCTGACGCATCAGCGTGCAGACGACGGCTTCCTCGCCGCCGCGCAACTCGGCATGCTCGGTCAGCTTGCGGGCGACGCAGCCGGACAGCAGCGCGCGGTTCAGCTCGAGCTTCGCGTCGATGCGGCGCGGGGTGCTGTGGTGGAAATGGTCGACGAGCTTGAGCCCGACGACGAGATGGCCGACGGTGTCCATGCCGAGCACCATCAGCGCCCGCGTGACGGTCGTGATGTTGCCGCCGAACGCCATGTACATCGCGGAATTGGCGAGCCGCAGGACTTTCTGCGTGAGCGCGAAATCCGACAGCACGACGCGCACGAGCGCGGTGAAGTCGAGATCGTCGTTCTTCATCGCGGCCATCGTCGCGCGCAGCGACTCCGACAGCAGCGGGAAGTCGCCCCGTTCGTTCATCCGGGCCCACAGCTTGTCGAGCAGCGCCGTGCGGGGCAGGTGTGCGGTGATTGACATACGGATCTATCCGGTTCGCCGCGCGCGTCAGGCGGCGTGCAGGCGCAGCTGCTGCGCCTCGAAGCGCCGCGCGAGCTCCTCGGACGGCAGCGCCTGACAGACGAGCCAGCCCTGGATGTGGTTGCAGCCCATCTCGGTCAGCAGCTCGCGCTGCGCCTCGGTCTCGACGCCTTCCGCGACGAGCTCGAGGTCGAGCGTTTGCGCGAGGCCGACCACTGCCGACACGATCGCGCGATCGTTGCGCGACGTCAGCAGGTTCTCGACGAAGCTGCGGTCGATCTTCAGCTTCGCGAGCGGGAAGCGCTGCAGGTACGCAAGGCTCGAATAGCCGGTACCGAAATCGTCGATCGCGAAGCGGATGCCGAGCGCGGTCAGCTCCTCGAGCAGCCCCTTCGCCTGCACGGGATCGTGCATCAGCAGGCTTTCGGTGATTTCCAGCACGATGCGGCGCGGGTCGATGCCCGTCAGCGCGATCGCCTCGCGCACGCTTTGCGTGAAGCGCGGGTCGCGGAACTGCTGCGGCGACACGTTGACCGCCACGTACTGCAGCGCGAGCCCCTGGCGATCCCAGGCGACGAGCTGCATGCACGCGGCCTTGAGCACCCAGTTGCCGAGATAGTTGATGAGGCCGATCGATTCGGCGAGCGGAATGAAGGTCGCCGGCGGCACGAGGCCGTGCACCGGATGGCGCCAGCGGATCAGCGCCTCCACGCCGTCCACCGCCCCCGACTGGCTGCGCGTGATCGGCTGGAAGTGCAGCGAAAACTCGCCGTTGCGCACGCCGTCGTACAGGTCGGCCTCGAGCTTCAGCCGTTCCGCGTCGGCCGGATCGTCGACCGGTTCATGGAACGCGAGCGCATTGCCGCCGGACGCCTTTGCCTGCGCGAGCGCATGGTCGGCGCGGCGCAGCAGCGGGCTGTGATGCTGCGCGCGATGGGGCGCGGCGCGCTCGTCCGGGTACAGCGCGATGCCGATGCTCGCGGACAAGTGGACGGTCTGCCCCTGGTACGCGTAAGGTTCGCGCACCGCGGCCTGCAGCCGGCGCGCGAGCGCGTCGGCGGCATTGCTCGCGCGCGTGCGGTCCGGCGCGGTGAACACGATCGCGAACTTGTCGCTCGCGACGCGCGCGAGCTGTTCGCCGGGTGCGACGAGCGCCTGCAGCCGCTGCGCGGTGTCGCGCAGCAGCGTGTCGCCGGCGTCGTAGCCGAGCGCGCGGTTGATGCGCTGGTAGTCGTCGAGGTCGAGCAGCAGCAGCGCCGCGCAGGTGCCGCTTTCGTCGGCGGCCTGCTGCGCGCGCATCAGCGCGGGCACGAGCGCGGACAGATTGTCGAGCCCCGTCATCGGATCGTGGTGCATCTCGTACGTCAGGCGCGCCTCGAGCGCGCGCCAGGCCGACACGTCGAACGCCGCGATCGCGAAGCCGTCGACACCGTGGTGGCGGCTCTTGAACGCGCGGATCTCGACGTCGAGCGGGTAGGTGAGCGACTTGACGATGCACATCGTCGCCTTCTCGACCTGGCCGGAACGCGCGGCGCGCGCAAGCAGGCCTTCGAGCACCGAGGTATCCTGTTCCGCGATCAGGTCGCGCAGCGTCAGCGTGTGCAGGTAGTCGCGGTGATAACCGATGAAGCGCAGGCTCGCGTCGGACACGTACAGAAAGCGCAGCTCGCGATCGACATGGGCGAGGAAATCCACCGTGCCGACCGTCTGTTCCAGCCAGTTGCGCACGGTGTCGTCGCGGCGCGGCGCGCCGGCGCGCGCAGGCATCAGCGCGCCGCCCGACCAGGCGAAGCGGCGCAGCGTATGCAAGGCATTGCGCCAGGAGCCCTTGCGTGGCGTCTGTTTCCTGTTGGCTTCCATGTATCTCGCTGACGTGAAGGGCTGGAACCGGCTGTCCGGAAGGAATAACGGCAGACTGCGCGGAATCTTTAACCGGCCGGCCGCGGCTGGCGCTGCCGCCGGGCCGGGTCGTGCACACCGGCGTTCGACAGGCGAACGCCGGTATGGCCTACATCGAGGCTGACTTTATAAGAAATGAGGACGCAGATGAAGCGAAAACTGTTGGTGAGCGGCGCGGCGGCGCTGCTGGTGGCCGGCCATGCGCTGGTCGCGCAGGCGCAACTGAAGCCGGGCGACGCGGCGCCCGACTTCACGACGCAGGCGTCGCTGGGCGGCAAGACTTACACGTACTCGCTGGCCGATGCGTTGAAGCACGGGCCGGTCGTGCTGTACTTCTACCCGGCCGCGTTCACGAAGGGTTGCACCATCGAGGCGCATGCGTTCGCGGATGCCGTCGATCGTTACAAGGCTTACGGCGCGACGGTGATCGGCGTATCCGCGGACAACATCGACACGCTGACGAAGTTCTCGGTGAGCGAGTGCCGCAGCAAGTTCCCGGTCGCGGCCGATCCGGACGCGAAGATCATCCGCGAATACGACGCGAAGCTGCCCGCGCTCGATCGGGCGAACCGCGTGTCCTACGTGATTTCGCCGGAGGGGAAGGTGCTGTACGAATACACGAGCCTGTCGCCCGACAAGCACGTCGAGAACACGCTCGGCGCGGTGAAGGCGTGGGCCGATACGCATCCGAAGCAGTAAGCCGGAGGCGGCAAGCGTGCAGTAAAGCGGCCCGCATCGCGGGCCGCCGGCACGACGAAATGCGCCGCCCCGTGGCGGCCCGGGCGTGTGTTATGCGCGCAACGCCTGTTCGATCGGCACGCTGCCGCCGACGAAGCCGATGACCTTGCGCGAAATGCCGAGCTTGATCGCCTCGATCGCGGCCCATGCGACATCCTGGCGTGACACCGGCGGCGCCGGGTCGAGCGGCTCCTCGGTCAGCGCGATCTTGCCGACGCCCGGGCCGTCCGCGAGGGGGCCGGGGCGCAGGATCACGTAGTCGATGCCCGATGCGATCACGCGTTCGTCGCCTTCGCGCTTCATCCGCGAATAGTGGCGCAGCGCGTCGCCGCTGCGTTCCGGCCAGTACGCGCTCAGCGAACTGATCACGACCAGCTTCTGCACGTTGTAGGCGAGCGCATGCTCGGCCGTGCGCGCGACCGCGTCGCGGTCGATCTGCTCCTCTTCGGCGGCGCCTTCCGATTCCGCCGAGCCGGCCGCGTAGATCACGTGCGTGATGCCCTGGAACGCGTGCGAGAAATCGCCCGTCAGATCGGCCTCGACGACCTTCGCGCCCGGCAGCGCATAGCCGTGCCGGCGCACCAGCGCAGTGACCTCGAATTCCGGCTGCTCGAGCAGCAGATCCGCGCAGGCTCGACCCGTGCGGCCGGTCGCACCAATCAGCAATACCTTCGTCGTCATGAAACCGCTCCTTGCGCGATGCGTCATCCTCCCAGATAGGGACGGACGACCGATACTCAAGTGTATGTCGATTTGGGGAGGCGGCGCGCGGGTAATTGGGGCTGTACCGCTCAGTAACGGCCGGCGCGGCACCCCGTTATCCGCGCGGTCGCGCGCATGGATGGCGGAATCGACCCGCCGACCGGCTATCATGTGCGCGATGCATTTTTCGCCGCTACGCAATACAACGCGGTGACCAACCGGTTGGAGTACACATGGCATTACCCCTGGACAACGTCAGCATGGCCGTGTTCTGCGACTTCGAGAACGTCGCGCTCGGCGTGCGCGACGCGAAGTACGAGAAATTCGACATCAAGCCCGTGCTGGAGCGGCTGCTGCTGAAAGGCAGCATCGTCGTGAAGAAGGCGTATTGCGACTGGGAGCGCTACAAGGGCTTCAAGGCGTCGATGCACGAGGCGAGCTTCGAGCTGATCGAGATTCCGCACGTGCGCCAGTCGGGCAAGAATTCGGCCGACATCCGGCTCGTCGTGGACGCGCTCGACCTCTGCTACACGAAGTCGCACGTCGATACGTTCGTGATCATCAGCGGCGACTCGGATTTCTCGCCGCTCGTGTCGAAGCTGCGCGAGAACGCGAAGAAGGTGATCGGGGTCGGCGTGAAGAAGTCGACCTCGGACCTGCTGGTCGCGAACTGCGACGAATTCATTTTCTACGACGACCTGGTGCGCGAGCAGCAGCGCGCGCTGGCGAAGCGCGAACAGCAGCGCACGGGCAACGGCGGCGCGAAGCGCGCCGACGAGCCGTCGCGCAAGCCGGAGCTGGAAGTGCGCCGGAGCGAGGCGATCGCGCTCGCGGTCGAGACGTTCGACGCGCTGGCATCGGAGCGCGACGACGTCGGCAAGATCTGGGCGTCGGTGCTCAAGAGCGCGATCAAGCGCCGCAAGCCGGATTTCAACGAGTCGTATTACGGCTTCCGTGCGTTCGGCAACCTGCTCGACGAAGCGCAGGCGCGCGGCCTGCTCGAGGTGGGGCGCGACGACAAGTCGGGCGCGTTCGTGTCGCGGCCGCGCCAGTCCGCCGCGGCGGCCGAGCCGGTGGCGGCGCGTGAAACGGGTGGCGCGCAGCACGGCCACGGCGGGCGCCACGGCGAGGCTGCAACGGCCGAGCGCGAGCCGCGGCATCGCGGGCAGCGTGCGGAAGCGGCCGTTCACGAAAGCGTGCAGGTCGATGCCGAAGAGGCGGACATCGTCGACGTCGTGAGCGACGCGGCGCTCGTGCCGGCCGCGACGGCCGAAGCGAATGAAGCGGCCGAGCCGCACGGCGACGCGAAGGACGGCCGCAAGCGCGCGCGCAAGAGCGCGGCGAAGAAGACCGGCGCGAAGAAGGGTGGCGAAGCGAAGGGCGCCGGCCGTCACGCGGCGGCGAAGCCGGACGAGGCTGCACACGGCGGCGCCAAGCACGGCGGCGAGAAACATGCCGAAGCGCCTCATCGCGACGCGGAGCACGGTGAGGACCGCCACGTCGCGGCGCAGCATGCGGCGCCGACGGCCGGCGAGCACGGTGCCTCGACGGCGGCCGCGCAGCCGCCGCACGAAGCAGCACCGGCCGCCGAATCGACCGGTGAAGCGGCTGTCGAAGCGGCACCCGGCGCCAAGCCGAAGAAGCCGGCCCGCAAGACGGCGACCCGCGCGCGTCGCCCGCGCAAGACGGCCGCCGCCGCCGAGTAACGGCGTCACGGCGGGGCGGCGTCCGATCGAGGGCGCCGCCCGCGCCGCCACGTCGGCCGGTGCAATGCCGTCCGACGCGTTCCGCTATCCGTTCAGCACGTATGGCTGCGTCATCACTTCGAGGAAGTGACCGTCCGGATCGTCGAAGTACACACCGCGCCCGCCGTTGTGGCGGTAGATGTCGCCGGGCTGCCGTTTCGCAGGATCGGCCCAGTGCGGTAGCCCGCGCTCGCGAATGCGCGCGAACACGCGATCGAAGCCGGCCTCGTCGGTCAGGAAAGCGTAGTGCTGGGCCGTGATCTCTCCCTCTTTTTCATAGAAGTCGAGCGACACGCCGTTGTCGAGCTGGACGACCAGCATCGCGCCGAACGGCGTCGGCGCCGGCAGTTCCAGAAGCTCGGTGAGGAAGCGGCTCGACGCGTGCTTGTCGCGGCACCAGACGATCGTATGGTTCAGCTGGACGTTCATGGCGGGTCCCCGGGAAGGGGCGCGAGGGGTGGGCATGGACACACGATAGCCGATCACGGCCGGCGTGCAAGCCCGTCACGCGGCCGCCCGATTCGGCCGCGTGACCGTTACCCGCTTACTCGCCCGCCACCGCTGGTCCGCCCGGGTTGCCGCGGCGGTTGCGGCGCTTCTCGCCCCACACGCGGAACCGGTCCATGTACAGATAGACGACCGGCGTCGTGTATAGCGTCAGCACCTGCGACATGATCAGGCCGCCGGCGATCGCGATCCCGAGCGGCGCACGCAGCTCGGCGCCGTCGCCGCTGCCGAACGCGAGCGGCAGCGCGCCGAGGAGCGCCGCCATCGTCGTCATCATGATCGGCCGGAAGCGCAGCAGGCACGCCTCGTGGATCGCATCGAACGACGATTTGTTGCCGTTGCGCGTCTGGTCGATCGCGAAGTCGACCATCATGATCGCGTTCTTCTTCACGATACCGATCAGCAGGATCACGCCGATCAGCGCGATGATGCTGAACTCGGTCTTGAACAGCAGCAGCGCGAGCAGGGCGCCGACGCCGGCCGACGGCAGCGTCGACAGGATCGTGATCGGGTGGATGTAGCTCTCGTACAGGATCCCGAGCACGATGTAGACCGCCAGGAGTGCCGCGAGGATCAGGATCGGCTGGTTGTTCAGCGACTGCTGGAACGCCTGCGCGGTGCCCTGGAAGCTGCCGACGATCGTCGGCGGTACGCCGATCTGCGCCATCGTCTGGTAGATCACCTGGGTCGCCTCCGACAGCGACACGCCCGGCGGCAGATTGAACGAGATCGTCGTCGCGACGAACAGCCCCTGGTGGTTGACCGACAGCGGCGTCGTGCTCGGGCCGAAGGTCGCGATCGCGGACAGCGGGATCATCGTCGACTTCGACGTCGACACCGCCGCGCCCGACGACGCGCTCGACTTGCCGCTCGACGCGATCGAGTTCAGCGCCTGGTTGCGCGCCGAATCGGACGCGATCGCCGCGGCGCTGGTGGCGGCCGTCCCGGCGCTCGACGTGCCGGCCGAGGTCGCGACGAAGGTGCCCGCCGCGGCGTTGGTCGTCTGCGAGCCGTTCGCGCTGCCGCCCGACGTGCTGATCCATACCTGGTTCAGCATCTCCGGGCTCTGCCAGTATTTCGGCGCGACCTCCATCACGACGTGGTACTGGTTCAGCGGGTTGTAGATCGTCGAGACCTGGCGCTGGCCGAACGCGTCGTACAGCGTGTTGTCGATCTGTGAGGGCTTGATGCCGAGCCGCGCGGCGGTCGCGCGGTCGATCGTCACCATCGCCTCGAGGCCGCCTTGCTGCTGGTCGGAGTTCACGTCGGTCAGCTCGGCGCGCTTTTGCAGCGCCTCGGTCAGCAGCGGCCCCCACTTGTACAGCTCGGCGCTCGAATCGCCGAGCAGCGTGAACTGGTACTGCGCATTGCTCTGCCGGCCGCCGACGCGGATGTCCTGCGCGGCCTGCAGGAACGTGCGCGCACCCGCGACGTCCGCGAGCGGCTTGCGCAATTGCTGGATCACCTGGTCGGCCGACAGCTTGCGCTCGGTGCGGTCCTTCAGCGTGACGAACATGAAGCCGGAGTTGGTCTGCGTGCCGCCGGTGAAGCCCGCGACGCTCTTCACGTTCGGGTTGGCCTGCACGATCCGCATCATTTCGGAGAACTTCAGCTTCATCGCCTGGAACGACGTCGACTGGTCGGCCTGGATGCCGCCGATCATCAACCCGGTGTCCTGCTGCGGGAAGAAGCCCTTCGGCACGATGATGTACAGATAGACGTTCAGGCCGATCGTCGCGAACAGGATCAGCAGGACCAGCAGCGGACGGCGCAGCGCCCACGACAGCGTGCGCTCGTAGCCGCGCTGCATCCGCGTGAAGAAGCGCTCGAGGAACCGGCCGAGGCGGCCTTCCTCCCGCACCTCGTGCGACTCGCGCAGCAGCCGCGCGCACATCATCGGCGTGACGGTCAGCGAGACGGCGAGCGACACGCCGATCGCGAGCGACAGCGTCAACGCGAATTCGCGGAACAGGCGCCCGACGATGCCGCCCATCAGCAGGATCGGCAGGAACACCGCGACGAGCGATATGCTCATCGACAGCACGGTGAAGCCGACCTCGCGTGCGCCGTCGAACGCAGCCTGCAGCCGCGGCTTGCCGTTCTCGATGTGGCGCGTGATGTTCTCGAGCACGACGATCGCATCGTCGACGACGAAGCCGGTCGCGACGATCAGCGCCATCAACGACAGGTTGTCGATCGAGAAGCCGAGCAGGTACATCGCGCCGAACGTGCCGATGATCGAGATCGGCACCGCGACGCTCGGAATCAGCGTCGCGCGCCAGTTGCGCAGGAACAGGAACACCACCATCACGACCAGGCTCACCGCGATCAGCAGCGTGTGCTCGGTGTCCTTCAGCGACGCGCGGATCGTCGTCGAACGGTCGAGCACCGGCGTCACCGTGATGTCGGCAGGCAGCGACGCCGTGAGTTGCGGCAGCGCCGCGCGCACGCGGTCGATCGTCTCGATGATGTTCGCGCCGGGCGAGCGGTAGAGAATCACGAGCACCGCGCGCTTGCCGTTCGACAGGCCCAGGTTGCGGAGGTCCTCGACGCCGTCGACGACCTCGGACAGGTCGGACAGCCGCACGGCCGCGCCGTTGCGGTAGGCGACGACCAGGTCGCTGTACTGCGACGCCTGCGAGGCCTGGTCGTTCGTGTAGAGCTGGAAGTGCTTCGGGCCGAATTCGATCGCGCCCTTCGGGCTGTTCGCGTTCGCGGACGCGAGCGCGGCCCGCACGTCCTCGAGGCCGATTCCGTAGTGGAACAGCGCGTGAGGCTCGAGCTCGACGCGCACGGCCGGGTTCGCGGAACCGCTCACCGACACCTGGCCGACCCCGTCGATCTGCGACAGCGACTGCTGCAGCACCGTCGACGCGGCGTCGTACAGCTTCGCGGGCGACGACGTTTCCGATGTGAGCGACACGACCATGATCGGCGAATCGGCCGGGTTGACCTTGCGGTACGTCGGGTTGCTCTTCAGCGACGCGGGCAGGTCGGCGCGCGCCGCGTTGATCGCGGCCTGCACGTCGCGCGCGGCGCCGTCGATGTCGCGGTTCAGCCCGAACTGCAGGATGATCCGCGCGTTGCCGACGGTGCTGGTCGACGTCATTTCGCTGACGTCGGCGATCGAGCCGAGGTGCCGCTCGAGCGGGCTCGTCACGCTGGTCGCGACCGTCTCGGGGCTCGCGCCGGGCAGCGACGCCTGCACCGAGATGGTCGGGAAGTCGACCTGCGGCAGCGGCGACACCGGCAGCTTGATGAACGCGAACAGGCCCGCGAGCGCGACGCCGAGCGCGAGCAGCGTCGTCGCGACGGGGCGGGTGATGAAGGGGCGCGACAGGTTCATCGCTTACGCGCCCGTCTGCTTGCCGGCGTCGCGGCCGGGGCCGTGCCGTTCGAACCAGCCGCGCACGCGGCGCGCGAGGCTGTCGAAGCCGAGGTAGATCACCGGCGTCGTGAACAGCGTCAGCACCTGCGACACGATCAGGCCGCCCGCGATTGCGATCCCGAGCGGCTGGCGCAGCTCGGAGCCCGCGCCGGCGCCGAAGATCAGCGGCACCGCGCCGAGCAGCGCGGCGAGCGTCGTCATCAGGATCGGCCGGAAGCGCAGCAGGCACGCCTGGTAGATCGCCTCGCGCGGCGGCTTGCCTTCGACGCGTTCGGCTTCGAGCGCGAAGTCGATCATCATGATCGCGTTCTTCTTCACGATGCCGATCAGCAGCACGATCCCGATGATCCCGATGATGTCGAGATCGTGCCCGGTGATCATCAGTGCGAGCAGCGCGCCGACGCCGGCCGACGGCAGCGTCGACAGGATCGTGATCGGATGGATGTAGCTTTCGTACAGCACGCCGAGCACGATGTACATCGTGACGACCGCCGCGAGGATCAGGAACAGCTGGTTCGACAGCGACGCCTGGAACGCGAGCGCCGCGCCCTGGAAGCGCGTCTGGAACGAGCCGGGCAGGCCGATGTCCTTCTCGGCGGCGTCGATCGCCTTCACGGCCTCGCCGAGCGACGCGCCCGGTGCGAGGTTGAACGAGACCGTCGTCGACGGGAACTGCGACAGGTGCGCGACGAGCAGCGGCGACGGCCGTTCGTGGAACGACGCGATCGACGACAGCGGCACCTGGCCGCCGCCCGCGGACGGCAGGTAGATGTCGTTCAGCGATTCGGCGTAATGCTGCTCCTTCGGCTCCGACTCGAGAATCACGCGGTACTGGTTCGACTGCGTGAAGATGGTCGACACGATGCGCTGGCCGAACGCGTCGTACAGCGCGTTGTCGACGGTCGCCGGCGTGATGCCGAAGCGCGCGGCGCTCGCGCGGTCGATCTCGATGTAGACCGACTGGCCGTTGCTCTGCAGGTCGGTCGCGACGTCGGCGAGCGACGGCTCCTTCTGCAGCCGCGTGACGAGCTTCGGCACCCAGGTCGCGAATTCGTCAGGATTCGGGCTCGTCAGCATGAACTGGTACTGCGTCGGGCTCACGGTCGAGTCGATCGTCAGGTCCTGCACCGACTGCATGAACAGCGTGATGCCGGTCACGTTCGCGACGCGCTGTTGCAGGTCTCGGATGATCTGCGCGGCCGACTCGGCGCGCTCGTCGCGCGCCTTCAGGTTGATCAGCATCCGGCCGCTGTTCAGCGTGATGTTGCTGCCGTCGACGCCGATGAACGACGTGAGGCTGTCGACGTTCGGGTCCTTCAGGATCTCGGCCGCGAGCGCCTGCTGGCGTTCGGCCATCGCGCCGTACGAGATCGACTGCGGCGCCTGCGTGATCGCCTGGATCACGCCGGTATCCTGCGCGGGGAAGAAGCCTTTCGGCACGTACACGTAGAGCAGGGCGGTGAGCCCGAGCGTCAGCAGCGCGACGACGAGCGTCGAGCGCTGGCGGTTCAGCACCCATTCGAGCGCGACCGCGTAGCGCGCGATCACCCAGTCGATCGCGCGGTGCACGCGCGCCTCGAAGCGGTGGCTTTCGGGCGGCGGCGAGTGGCGCAGCAGCTTCGCGCACATCATCGGCACGAGCGTGAGCGATACGATCGCCGAGATCACGATCGTCACCGCGAGCGTGATCGCGAACTCGTGGAACAGCCGGCCGACGACGTCGCCCATGAACAGCAGCGGAATCAGCACCGCGATCAGCGACACCGTCAGCGAGATGATCGTGAAGCCGATCTGCCGCGAGCCCTTCAGCGCGGCCTCGAGCCCCGAATCGCCTTCCTCGACGTAGCGCGCGATGTTTTCGATCATCACGATCGCGTCGTCGACGACGAAGCCGGTCGCGATCGTGAGCGCCATCAGCGACAGGTTGTTCAGCGAGAAGCCGGCCATGTACATCACCGCGAGCGTGCCGATCAGCGACAGCGGCACCGACAGGCTCGGGATGATGGTCGCGTAGATGTTCGCGAGGAACAGGTACATCACCAGCACGACCAGCGCGACCGCGAGCAGCAGCTCGAACTGCACGTCGCGCACGGCGGCGCGGATCATCGTCGTGCGGTCGGTGACGATCTGCACGTCGAGCGCGGCGGGCAGCGTCTCCTGCAGCTTCGGCAGTTGCGCCTTGATCGCGTCGACGGTCGCGATCACGTTCGCGCCCGGCTGGCGCTGCACGTTCAGGATGATCGCGGGCTCGGCGTTCACCCACGCGCCGAGCTTGGTGTTCTCCGAGCCGGCGACGACCTTCGCGACGTCGGTCAGCATCACCGGGCGGCCGCTCTTGTAGGCGACGACCGCGTCGTTGTATTGATCGGCGCTGGTGAGCTGGTCGTTCGCGTTGATCGTGTACGCGCGCGTCGGGCCGTCGAAGTTGCCTTTCGGCGTGTTCACGTTCAGGTTCGAGATCGTCGTGCGCAGATCGTCGAGGTTCATCCCGTACTTCGCGAGCGCGGTCGGGTTGGCCTGGATCCGCACGGCCGGCCGGTTGCCGCCCGACAGGCTGACGAGGCCGACACCCGCGATCTGCGAGATCTTCATCGCGAGACGCGTGTCGGTCAGGTCCTGTACCTGCGTGAGCGGCAAGGTCTTCGACGTGATGGCCAGCGTCAGCACCGGCGCGTCGGCCGGATTGACCTTCGCGTAGATCGGCGGGGCGGGCAGATCGGACGGCAGCAGGTTGCCGGCCGCGTTGATCGCGGCCTGCACTTCCTGTTCGGCGATGTCGAGCGGCAGGTCGAGCGAGAACTGCAGCGTGATCACCGACGCGCCGGCCGAGCTTTGCGACGACATCTGGTTCAGCGACGGCATCTGGCCGAACTGCCGCTCCAGCGGCGCGGTGACCGACGACGTCATCACCTCCGGGCTCGCGCCCGGATAGAAGGTCTGGACCTGGATCGTCGGGTAGTCGACTTCGGGCAGCGCGGCGAGCGGCAGGAAGCGCAGCGCGACGAGACCGGCCAGCATGATCGCCGCCATCAGGAGGGCGGTGCCGACCGGCCGGAGAATGAAGAGGCGGGATGGATTCATCGAGCGGCCCGCGCGTTACTGGGCCGCGGGGGCCGCTGCCTGCGACGCGTCGTGCTTCTGTCCGCCGCGGTGGGCGGCCGCGCCCGGTGCACCCGACGCCGCGCCGGCGCCGTGCGCGCCCGACGCGCCTTTCGGCTTGTCGGCCGGGATCGTGATCTTCGCGCCTTCGCGCAGCCGGTCGGAGCCGTCGGTGACCACGCGCTCGCCGATCGCGACGCCGCTGACGATGCTGGTGCGCTCGCCGTCGACCGGGCCGACCTTGACCTTGCGCACCGTCACCGTGTTGTCGGGTTTCACGATGTACACGAACTGGCCGATCGAGCCCGTCAGCACGGCGGCCGTCGGCACGATCGTCGCATCGCGCATCACGTCGACCAGCAGCCGCGTGTTTACGAACTGATTCGGAAACAGCAGGCCTTCCTTGTTGTCGAAGGTCGCGCGCAGCTTGACCGTGCCGGTGCTCGTGTCGATCTGGTTGTCGAGCGTCTGGAGCGAACCCGTTTCGAGCGGCACCGTGTTGTTGCGGTTGTACGCGGTGACCGACAGTTTCCGGCCCGCGTTCACCTGCTTGACGATCTGCGGCAGGTTGTCCTCCGAGGTCGTGAAGATCACGCTCATCGGCTGCAGCTGCGTGATCACGACGATCCCGTTCGTGTCGCCCGGCGTCACGTAGTTGCCGGGGTCGACCTGGCGCAGGCCGACGCGGCCCGACACCGGCGCCGTGATGCGCGCGTACGTGAGGTTGAGCTTCGCGGAGTCGATCGCTGCCTGGTCGGTCTTCACCGTTCCTTCGTATTGCTTGACGAGCGACGCCTGGGTGTCGACCGTCTGCGACGCGATCGAGTCCTGCGACAGCAGCGTCTGGTAGCGCTTCAGGTCGATGCGGGCCGTCGCGAGCAGCGCCGAGTCGCGCGCATGCGTGCCTTCGGCATTCTCGAGCGCGACCTGATACGGGCGCGGGTCGACCTGCGCGAGCAGGTCGCCTTTCTTGACGATCTGGCCTTCCTGGAACGCGACGGACTGCAGATAACCCGACAACTGCGTCTTGACCGTCACGTTCGCGAGCGGCGTCACGGTGCCGAGCGCGGACAGCACGATCGGCATCTCGCCCTGCGTCGCGGTCGCGACCGATACGGGTTGCGGAACGTTCGCCATGGCGGCGGGGCCGCCGCGGCCGCGATGGCCGCCACCGCCGGCGCTCGCGCCGGAGGCAGCGCTGCCCGCTGCCGGCGCGTCCGCCTGCGTACGGTTCCACGGGTGCCACCACAGCAAGCCGCCGATGACGACGACCGCGAGCGTCCCGATCACCAGCGTGCGGCGCGGACGGCGCGCGGCGGGGGAGGCGGGATCCTTCGAAGGGGGCGTGGGCTTTTGTTGGTTGTCCATCGTGTTCTGTCAGGAAGACGGCGCGGCGGGCCGGGAAACGGGCTTGGGGCGGCGCGTGGGCTTGCGGTGCCGGAGGGCCGGCTCGGTCCGGGCCCTTCCGGCCCGCGCGGGAAAAGAAAAGAGCGGTGCGCGCCGAGAATGCGGCGCGACGATGGGCATGATGCTACGTCCCGTCCCCGTTACAGTCCAGTCGTCTATCTTTCAACGGGTTACGGTCGTTACAGAAGGCGACGGGACGATGACGGATCGATTACACGGCGCTGCGCCGGGCGGGTGCGCCGCCGATCTCGCGGGTGATTTTCGCGATGCATTCGTGCAGCGCGGGCACCACGTGTTCCTGCAGCCATTCGGGCGGGCACTGACTGGATGCGCCGCCGCAGTTCACCGAATAGCGCTGGCCCGACGGGCCGACGAAACCGGCCGCGACCGCGTTCAGCCCTTCGCGCCATTCGCCGATCGCGATCGCATGGCCCGTGCGCATCGCGTCCTCGACGCCGGGGTTCAGGCGCGCCGATACGTGCGGCCAGTCGTCGCCGGCCGTCGCGCGCAGCGCGTCGAGCAGCACGCGGCGCTCGTCGTCCTCCAGTGCCGCGAGATACGCGCGGCCGACCGCGGTGCGCGCGATGTCCATCCGCGAGCCGATCTCGAGACGCGTGACGAGCACGGCCGAGCGCGGCCGGATCACGTCGATCGCGACCATGTCGAGCCGGTCGCGCACCGCGAGGTGCACCGACAGCGACGTGCGCTCGGCGAGTTCGATCATGAACGGCCGCGAGCGCGCGCGGATGTCGAAGTTGCGCAGGAAGCCGTGGCTCAGCTCCAGCACCGACGCGGTCAGCACGAAGCGCTCGCTATCGGGCAACTGGAACAGGAAGCCGGCGCTGACGAGCGTCGCGGTGATGCGCGACACGGTCGGCTTCGGGATGCCCGTCAATTCGGTGAGTTCGCGGTTGCTGACCGGGGCGTCGGCGGCCGCGATGCGCCGCAGCACGGCGAGGCCGCGCGCGAGCGCGGTGATCTCGTCCGGCGACGATTCGCGGTCTCGGGGCGCGGGAGGCGTTACAGGTGTCGACACGAGGGATTCTCTCTATTTCCGAAACTCGATTTCAATTTTGTTGGTATTGTAGGATGATTGTCAAAAGATGCATGTTCCATGGGTGAATCGTTCATCGCATGAGATTTTACGGGTTCACCCTTGGTTTATTAGGAAAGCGCTCAAATGAGCATTACCGGGAGGTGAACAAACCGGTGCAAATACCGCTTGACTTGTCGGGCGGAAACGGAAAGAATGTCTCACGTTTTCGAAACATCGTTTCACGAGTTTAACCGGCAACGGTGTTTCGCGCAGTCTCTCAGGTTCTAGCACGGCCCTCGGAATGGCTAGAACTTTTTTAGCGCCACGGTCTCCGTGGCGCTTTTTTTTGCCCGTCCGCCGGACGCATCAGGTCCGTATTATCCCCCGATCGCTGAAATCGCCCGTTCGACCGTGCTCGTGCGCGCCTGCGTGCGTGCGGCGCGCGCAAAAAAAAGCGCGATGCCCGCAATGGGCATCGCGCGTAAACCGGCGTGGAGCGCCGACGAATGAAACGTGAAGAAGAAAGCGTGACAGGGGCACGCGGCCCCACAGTGCCGAAGGTCAGCCCTTCGCGAGCTTGATGCTGGTCGGCTCGGCCGTCAGGTAGCCGACACTGGCGCCGAAGCGGTCCTTGAAGTTCGCGCGAACGAGCGGATCGAGCGTCGGCTTGACCTTGTCGTGCAGCGGCGACTCCCAGTCGCCCGCGTGCTGGAAGTTGCTCATGATGTAGGTCCAGCCGTTGATCTCGTCGACCGCGTGCAGGCCCGTCGATTCGGCGCCGGCCGGGCACGACAGCACGCGTGCGAGCGACTTCGTGTCGACGTTGTACGCCCACAGGAAGTTGTTCACGTGCATGCCCGAGTCTTCGCCGATGAAGAGCGTGCGCAGTTTCTCGGAGAACTTCAGGTTGTCGGGGTTCGCGATCTTGTCCGGGTTCGCGAGGTTGCCGAGCGCATCGGCCGCGGCGAGGTCCTCGCCGACGAGCGCGGCCGGCGCGCCCATGTCGACCGGCACCCACTCGCTGTCGATCGCGCCGCCCGACGTGTCGCGCTGGCCGGCCTTCAGGTTCAGCGCGTAGACGGCGCCTGCCGCGATCTTCTTGTCCACCGCGACGTCGCGCGACACCGCATTGCCCTGGACCATCGACGTCTCGATCCGCGACATCGCCGTGTAGACGATCTTGTCCTTCGCGTTGACCGTCGTGCCTTCGAGCTTCGTGAACGCCATGCTGCCGCCGATCAGCGCCGCGTAGCGGTGCGTCTCGAGGAACGCGGCCGCCTTTTCCATCCCGGGCTTCACGCGCATCCAGTTGAACTTGCCCCCGAAGTGGATCTTCGTGTAGCTCGCGTCGTTCGGGTCGGTCGTCGTCAGGTCCATGATGTCCGACGCCTTCAGCGTGTTCGCGAGCGTCTCGATCTCGCTGCTGGTCGCGTGACCGATCCTGATCCACGTGAGCGTCGCGCTGCCGGCGCCGGCGGACGACGTCTGCGTCCACTTCGCGACGTACAGCGTGCCGGCCGACAGGTCGGCCGCCTTGTCGGCGACGAACATGAACAGGCCGCCGTTGGTGGCGTCGTCGCCCATCATCACCGTGCGCTGGTCCGGCATCACCTGGATCAGCTCGTGCGAGATGCGGCCGAGGCAGTAGTGCTTCTTCACCGAGCCGGTGCCGTCCGGGTTCACCGTGATCTCGGGCAGGTGGCCGTAGTGATAGGGGTTCGCCTTCGTCTCGTCGCCGAACGTGTTCCGGCTGAATGCCTTGAACTGCGCGTCGGTCGCGGCCTTCGTGGCGTCCGGCTCGTATTCCTCGCTCGACAGGTGCGTGCCCCACGGCGACAGGCTCGCGCCGCACGTGATCCACAGGCCGTGCGCCTTCGACGTGTCGACGTTGTGATACTTGACGACCTTCAGCGCGCCGCTGGACGGATCCTGGTCGAGCGTGATCACCGCGATCGGCGACGGCAGCTGGCCGTACTGCGATGCGCTCGCCTGATCGCGCGTCGTGTATTCGAACTGCACGACCGCGAACACCGTGTTGCCCTTCACGCCGGCCACGTTCGCATTCTTCAGCGTCAGCAGCGAGCTGCCGTCCGGGCAGTCCGAATAGAACTGGCGCTCCTTGCCCGCCACCGAGCGGTCGATGATCGGCTGGTTGTTGATGTCGTAGTAGCCGCCCGCGAGCGTCGTGCCGCCCTTGCCGTCCGGCACCATGTCGCCCGTCACGAAGAACGGCCGGTACGCGAGCTTGAAGTTGCGCGACGAGCCGTCCGAGAACGACACCGACAGCGTCGAGCCGACCGTCGTCGTGGCCATAGCGGCCGCGTTGTCGAGCGTGGGCGCGGCCATCGCCGAGAATGCCGCCGACGTGTACGCGGCGGCGGCCGGCGTCGCCGCCGGATTGTCGTCGCCGCCGCAGCCCGTCAGCAGGGCCGGCAGCGCGAGGCCGGAGAGGGGCAGCATGGGCGCGCCGGCGAGGATCTTCAGGGCCTGACGACGGGAAGCATTGGGCAACGCGGGCATGTGGAGTCCAGTTTCGAATGTTGGAAGAATGGCCTTTCGCGAAGCAGGCGATCAGCAAGCAATGCGAAGGCGAGTTGAAAACTGGACCGAAGTGTAGGGATGCTCGATGAAAGTTTTTTGAATTGAAAACGTAATGATGCGTCGGGCGTCCGTCAGGCCTGCTGCCGGACGCCGGTCGGGCGACTGTTCGCGCTCAGTCGCGCTCGGGCGTCGCCGAGATGCGGTGGATCGACAGGTCGGCGCCGTCGAATTCGGCTTCGCGCTCGAGGCGCAGCCCGACGGTCGCCTTCAGCGCACCGTACACGAGCGTGCTGCCGGCGGTGGCGATCGCGATGCCGCCGAGCGTGCCGATGAGTTGCGACACGAACGACACGCCGCCGAGGCCGCCGAACGCGGGTTGCCCGAACACGCCGGCCGCGATGCCGCCGAGCGCGCCGCACATCCCGTGCAGCGGCCACACGCCGAGCACGTCGTCGATGCGCCACTTGTTCTGCACGCAGGTGAACATCGCGACGAACAACGCGCCGGCTGCCGCGCCGGTGACGAGCGCACCGATCGGGTGCATCACGTCGGAGCCCGCGCAGACCGCGACGAGGCCCGCGAGCGGGCCGTTGTACGTGAAACCCGGATCGTTGCGGCCGGCCATCCACGCGGCGAGCGTGCCGCCGACCATCGCCATCAGCGAGTTCACGGCGACCAGGCCGCTGATCTTGTCGAGCGTCTGCGCGCTCATCACGTTGAAGCCGAACCAGCCGACCGCGAGCACCCACGCGCCGAGCGCGAGGAACGGAATGTTCGACGGCGGGTGCGCGGCGATCCGGCCGTCCTTCGCATAGCGGCCGTGGCGTGCGCCGAGCAGCAGCACGGCCGGCAGCGCAACCCAGCCGCCGAACGCGTGCACGACGACCGAGCCCGCGAAATCGTGGAACGGCGCGCCGAACGCATGCGTGAGCCAGCCCTGCACGCCGAAGCGTTCATTCCATGCCATTCCTTCGAAGAACGGATAGATGAAGCCGACGATGATCAGCGTCGCGACGAGTTGAGGATTGAATTTCGCGCGTTCGGCGATGCCGCCGGACACGATCGCGGGAATGGCCGCCGCGAACGTCAGCAGGAAGAAGAAGCGCACGAGCGCGTAGCCGCTGTGCTGCGACAGCGTGCCGATGTCGTCGAAGAACTCGACGCCATACGCGATCGTGTAGCCGATGAAGAAATACGCGAGCGTCGACACCGAGAAGTCGACCAGGATCTTCACGAGCGCGTTGACCTGGTTCTTCTTGCGGACCGTGCCGAGCTCGAGAAATGCGAAGCCCGCGTGCATCGCGAGCACCATGACGGCGCCGATCAACAGGAACAATGTGTCGACGCCGGATTTCAGACCATCCATGCCGTGGCTTCCTTGCGCAAAAAACGGGCAAGGAATGCAAATATCGAGCCAACTTGGTGAACGCGTGCGTATAAGTGGTGCGGGCGGCCGTGCGATGCGGCACGCGGGCGATGCGTGCACGGGAGCGGGGCAGGCCGCGTGTGGGGCCGGAGGCGCAGCGGGTGCACGCGTGTGGTGCGACGCGAGCGCAACTGGTGCGTGCGATGCGCGGCGTGGTGCGCCGCGATGCACCGGTCTGGCGCGTCAGCGGCGGGCGAACAGCACGCGCGAGCGCCGCAGCCGCAGTGCGCAGGCACACCAATAGGCGGCGACGGTGGTGAGCCCGAGTGCGGCAAACGCGAGCGCCGCGAAGCCCGCGTGCGACTGGCCGTCGCCGTCGGAGCCAAGGATGCCTTGCGCGACGATCAGCGCGGCCGTCCAGAAGCCGATCACCGCCTGGGCGAGCAGGCGAGCGCACGCCACGCGGCGCGGGCGTCCGGCCGCGCGCAGGCGCGACGCGGACGGTGAGCGAAGGCACAGGAACAGGGTGGCGGCGAGCGCGGCGGCCAGCGCGATGAACCAGTCGATGAGGAAAGCCATGAAGAAGCGGGCAGCAGACGGAGCGGATTGAAGCCTGCCCACTTTAGTCTCGGCACGCCTGCGATTGAATCAGACAAATCCGAAATTGAAAGGCATTTTTAATCACCAGTCGTCATTGGCCCTGTTCCACAGGCGGTATCATCGACGCTGGTCCAACCATTCAGGCCGTGCGGTGCACGGCCGGAGATCGCTGATGAAGATGAAGACTTGGCTGGCGCGTCGCGTGCCCGGGTCCGTGCTGGCGGCCGCGGCCGTCGGTGCGGCGCTGTTGCTCGCAGGCTGCGAGAAGTCCGGCACGCCGGCCACGCAACCCGATACGGCCGCCAGCGCGGCCGCGGATGCCGCGAACAACGCGGCCAAGGCGCTCGACCAGGTGGCGAGCACCGTCAACCAACAGATCAATGCCGCGAAGGCCGGCATCGCGAGCGCGGCCTCGGCCGTGCCGCCGCTGTCCGCGAGCGGCCTCGCGTCCGCCGCGCAGGCGCAGATCGATGCGGCCGCGTCCGCCGTCGTCGCACACGCGGCATCGGAAGCGGGCGCGAAGATGGCGGAGGCCGGCAAGAAGCTCCAGCAGTGGAGTCAGCAGAACGCATCGGGTGCGAAGCCGGCCAGCGGCGAGTAAGCGCCCCTTGCGGAATGCGTGAAATGTAACTATAGTGCGTACACATTGCCGCCGGCTGCCGTTCGGGCCGGCGTCACCGAGTGAGTGAGGAATGAATACCAGCAGCCGGTTCGCGTTTGCCGTTCATGTGCTTGCCTTGCTGTCGATGCAGGAAGGTGCGCCGCTGTCGTCCGACATCATCGCGGGTAGCGTGAACACGAATCCGGCGCTGATTCGCCGTCTGTTGTCGATGCTGGCGGCTGCGGGGCTGACCACGTCGCAGCTCGGCGCGGGCGGCGGCGCGCTGCTGGCGCGCGAGCCCGGCGAGATCACGCTGCTCGACGTGTATCGCGCGGTCGACGATGCGCAGCTGTTCGCACTGCATCGCGAGGCGCCGAATCCCGCATGTCTCGTCGGGCGGCACATTCAGGGCGTGCTGATCGGCTATATCGGCGACGCGCAGCGCGCGATGGAAGCATCGCTTGCCACGCGCACGCTTGCGGACGTCACGGCCGACGTGCTCGAATCGGAGCAGCGCCGCCGGCCGGCGGGAAGCACCGGCGGGTGATCGCGAGCAACGGCTGATGCAGGGCAGGAGGCCGGGTGACGCGCACGCGCGGCGACCGGTACGACGGAGTGTTGCTCCGTTTTTTTTCGATCTTATATGTAATCAACGTAGTTACTTTTTACTTCTGGAGAATCGACATGACGCAACGTACCTTGAACATCGCACTGTTCGGCGCCACCGGGATGATCGGCTCGCGCATCGCCGCGGAAGCCGTGCGCCGCGGCCATCGCGTGACCGCGCTGTCACGCCATCCGGGCGCGGCCGGCGACGGCATCACCGCGAAGGCGGCCGACCTGTTCGATGCGGCCAGCATCGCGGCCGCGCTGCCGGGCCACGACGTCGTCGCGAGCGCGTACAGCCAGAAGCAGGACGAACCCGCGAAGATCACCGCCGCGGCGAAGGCGCTGGTGGAAAGCACGCGCCAGGCGGGTCTGAAGCGGCTCGTGGTGGTGGGGGGCGCCGGTTCGCTCGAAGTCGCGCCGGGCAAGCAACTGGTCGACACCGAAGGTTTCCCGGACGCGTACAAGGCAGTCGCGCTCGCGCATCGCGATGCGCTCGATTATCTGAAAACGGTCGGCGATCTCGACTGGACGTTCTTCGCGCCGGCAGCCCTGATCGCGCCGGGCGAGCGCACGGGCACGTTCCGCACGGGCACGGGCAAGCTGATCGTGGACGCAGAGGGCAACAGCAGGATCTCGGCGGAAGACTACGCGGTCGCGTTCGTCGATGCGCTCGAGCAACGCAGCTTCGTGCGCGAGATCGCAACGGTCGCGTATTGAGCGATCTCACGGCAAGGCGGCGCGCAGGTGCCGCATTCGCCGTGAGCGGCCAGCAGGCTGCGCAGCCGCAATGACTTCAGGCGATTCCATCTCGGCGGGTGGAATCGCCTGTTTCGTCTGGTGTGCCGACGATCGATGGCGCGCTGCGCGGGGGATCGCGCGTGACGCGGATGCTTTCCGGCCTGATTGGTATTTATCCCGGTCGACGCCGCGCGGCGGTTTCCATATTGTTCCCCGTCATGCAGGATGCATAGAAAAAATTTCTATCTACGAGGGACCGGGTAAATGGATGCCATCGATCGCAAACTGCTAGAGCTGTTGCAGGCAGATGCCACATTGCCGATCGCGGAACTCGCGCAGCGCGTGAATTTGTCGCAGACGCCCTGCTGGAAGCGCGTGCAGCGGCTCAAGGAAACCGGCGCGATTCGCGCGCAGGTCGCGCTGTGCGATCCGCGCAAGCTCGGTGTCGGCACGACGGTGTTCGTCGCGATCCGCACGAACCAGCACACCGAGGAGTGGGCGCAGCGCTTCACGCAGGCCGTGCGCGACATGCCGGAAGTCGTCGAGGTCTACCGGATGAGCGGCGAGACCGACTATCTGCTGCGGGTCGTGGTGGCCGGGATCGACGATTACGATCGCGTGTACAAGCAACTGATCCGCGCGGTGCCGCTGTTCGACGTGAGTTCGTCGTTCGCGATGGAGCAGATCAAGTATTCGACCGCGCTGCCGGTGCGCGATCTGTCCGAGCCGGCATAGCGCGAGGGGCGGCAACGGACTACCGCGCCGATGCGCATGGGCGTTACGTGTGCGCGCCGCCGATACGCGCCGTTATCGCCCGGTCAGCGGCCGCGCGACAGCGCGCGTGCGCGTTCGTCCGCGAGCGCGTCGCGGCGCACGAACTCCGCGACGAACGGGCTGGCCGGATGGTGGTGCAGCGCGTACGGCGTGTCCCATTGCGCGAGCCGGCCGTCCTTCATCACGCCGATCCGGTCGGCGATCGCGAACGCTTCCGCCTGATTGTGCGTGACGAGGATCGCGGTGTGGCCCGTGCGCTTCAGGATGTCGCGCAGCTCGAACGCGAGCCGCTCGCGCGTATCGACGTCGAGATTCGAGAACGGCTCGTCGAGCAGCAGCAGCTCGGGCGACGGCGCGAGCGCGCGGGCGAGGGCGACGCGCTGCTGCTGGCCGCCCGACAGTTCGTGCGGATACGCGCTGCCGGAAGCGGCGAGGCCGACGAGCTCGAGCATGTCCGCGACGCGCGCGCGCCGCTCGGCCTTCGGCATGCGCCGCAGGCCGAAGGCGACGTTGTCGGCCGCACTCAGGTGCGGGAACAGCGCATAGTCCTGGAACATCATCCCGATGCGTCGCCGTTCGGGCGGCACGTCGAGCGACGGCGCCGCGACGGGCGTGCCGTCCAGCACGATGCGTCCCATGCGCACGGGCTCGAAGCCCGCGATCGCGCGCAGCACGGTGGTCTTGCCGCAGCCCGATGCGCCGAGCAGGCAGCCGATGTCGCCGCGCGGCAGCGCGAGGCTCAGCCCGTCGACCACCGTGCGGCGGCCGTGCGGCGTGTCGTAGGCGACGCAGAGGTCGTCGAGTTCGAGCAGGTTCACGGTGTCAGGCTCCGATCTTGTGACGGGTGCGCGCGAGCAGGATCACGGGCACGAGCCCGGCCAGCACGATCGCGAGCGCGGCGACCGCGCCTTCCTCATAGGTGCCGCGCGCGGCCTCCGCATACAGCCAGGTCGCGAGCGTGTCGAAATTCAGCGGGCGCAGCAGCAGCGTCGCCGGCAGCTCCTTCATCGCGTCGACGAAGACGAGCAGTGCGCTCGTCGTGAGCGCGGGCCGCAGCAGCGGCAGGTGCACGCGGCGCAGCGTGCCGCCGGCCGTCTCGCCGAGCGCGCGCGCGGCGTGTTCGAGCGACGGCGGGATGCGCGCGAGGCCGGCTTCGATGCTGCCGGCCGAGATCGCGAGAAAGCGTACGGTGTAGGCGATCACGAGCGCGGCCGCCGATCCCATCAGCAGCAGTCCGTCACGGCCGAGCGCCGCGCCGAGCAGCCGATCGGCCGCCGCGAACGGGATCAGCAGGCCGATCGCGAGCACGGTGCCAGGCACCGCGTAGCCGAGGCTCGCGATTCGCGCGCACACGCGGGCCGGGCCCGCGCGCGCGCTGTCGCGCTGCGCGCGCGCCGCCCATGCGACGACGAGCCCGCATGCGAGCGTCGCGACGGTTGCGGCGGCGGCGATCGTCAGCGTGTTCGTGAGCCCGGTCATCAATTGCGCGGATACGCCACCGACGAGATGCAGCCGCTTGCCGGTCTCGACCGCGAGGTACGCGGCCGGTGCGCCGAAGCCGAGCAGCACCGGCAGCCAGCCGAGCGCGGCGGCGCTCCACGCGGCCGCGCCCGTCAGCTTGCGCGGTGCGACCGGACGCATGCGCCGGCCGTGCGCGTAGCGCTGGCGGCGGCGCCCGTAGCGTTCGAGCGCGATCATGCCGACGACGATCGCGAGCATCGCGAGCGCGATCTGCGCGGCGCCGGCGAGATCGGAGCGCGTGATCCACGTCGTGTAGACCGACACGGTCAGCGTCTGCACGCCGAGGAATTCCGATGCGCCGATGTCGTTCAGCGTTTCGAGCAGCGCAAGGCTCACGCCGACCGCGATCGCGGGCCGCGCGAGCGGCACGACGACGCGCCAGAACGTCGCGATGCGTCCCGCGCCGAGCGTGCGCGCGGCTTCGAGCAGACTCGCGGACTGCGTGACGAACATCGCGCGCGTGCTCAGGTACACGTACGGATACAGCACGAAACCGAGCACGAAGATCGCGCCGGGCAGCGAGCGCAGGTCGGGCAGACGGAACTGGCGCGGGCTGTCGAAGCCGAGCAGCCAGCGGATCGCGCCCTGCACGGGGCCGATCGGATGGAGCAGGTCGAGATAGGCGAACGCGACGATATAGGTGGGCACCGCGAGCGGCAGCAGCAGCGCCCAGGTCAGCATCCGGCGGCCGGGAAAGTCGTACGCGGTGACGAGCCATGCGCAGCCGGTGCCGACCACCGTGACGATCGCGCCGACGCCCGCGAGCAACAGCAACGTGTTGACGAGCGCCTGCGGCAGCACGAATTCGGCGAGATGCTTCCAGTGCGCGAGATCGGCGCCGAACGCGGCGGCGATCAGCACCGCGACCGGCGCCGCGACCGCCGCGGCGATCGCGACGGCCGCGCCCAGCCAGAGGCCGCCCGCGCGCGAACGGAGCGGCCGGCGGCGCGCGCGGACGAACATTGCGTCAGTTGTCAAAGCCGACCTTGTCGACGAGCTGGCTGGCCGCCTTGCGGTGCTTCGCGATGTCGGTCAGCGGCAGCGGGTCGACCTTCAGCGTGCCGAAGCTCGCGATCACCGGATCGAGCTTCACGTTCGCGCGCACCGGATATTCGTAGTTCGCCTGCGCGTACAGCGCCTGCGCTTCCGGCGACACGAGGTACTCGAGCAGCTTCACCGCGTTGGCCTTGTGCGGCGCGTGCTTCGCGACCGTCGCGCCGCTGATGTTCACGTGCGTGCCACCGCTCTTCGCGTTCGCGAACGTCGGCCGCACGACCTTGATCGCGTCGCCCCACTTGCGCGCATCGGTGCCCGGCTCCGCGTTCTTCATGTGACCGACGTAGTACGCGTTGGCAAGACCGACGTCGCAGATGCCGCCGAGAATGTCGCGCGCGACGTCGCGGTCGCCGCCCGTCGCCTTGCGGGCGAGGTTCGCCTTCACGCCCCGCAGCCACTTTTCGGTCGCGGCTTCGCCGTCGTGCGCGATCATCGCCGCGACGAGTGCCGTGTTGTACGGATGCTGCCCCGAGCGGATGCAGACCTTGCCCTTCCATTTCGGATCGGCGAGATCCTCGTAGCGGAACGCGTCGACCTTCAGGTCTTTCTCCACGTACAGCACGCGATCGCGCAGCGAGAGCGCGTACCAGTCGCCTTGCGCGCCGCGCAGGTTCGCGGGAATCGCATCGTCGAGCACCTTCGAGCGCACCGGCTGCGCGAGCCCGCCGTCGACGAGGTCGAGGAGGTTGCCGATGTCGACCGTCATCAGCACGTCGGCGGGCGACTGCGCGCCTTCCGCCTTCACGCGTTCAAGCAGGCCGTCCTTCACGAACACCGTATTGACCTTGACGCCGCTCTGTTTCGTGAACGCGTCGATCAGCGGCTGGATCAGCTTCGGTTCGCGGGTGGTGTACAGGCTCACTTCCTCGGCCGCGTGGGCCAGTGGCGCGAATGCGGCGGCGGCAAGGGCGAGGGCGCCGGCGAGCGGCAGCAGGCGGGTGCGCGGGTTCGACATGGAGACTCCGATGAGGCAGGCGGACGAAGAAGCGTTCCGGGGCGTGCCTGCCGCCCGAGCAACCCGAAACATTACAAAGCGAAAGATTTCGGATTCTAGATCGAAATGGGAATGATTATCAAATGAAAGGTGTCGGAAAGCCGGGAGGAAGATGGGAGGGAGGTGCGCTACCGGGGCGTCGCAGCGCAGGCGCAAGCGCGTAGAATGCCCGCTTCAACGAAATCGACGGAGCCGTACCGACCATGAACGATCAGCGCAAGAAGAACCCTGTCCGCAACGTGAGCATCCTGATCGTCGTGGCCGTGCTGCTCGTGATCGGGACGATCCTGTATAACGCGATCTCGCAGAAGCACGCGTACGACGAGGCTCATCCGGCCGAGGCGGCGAGCGCCGCGTCGCACTGACGCCGGCGCGGATGCGCATGATCGCCGCGCGGCCCGGTCGGGCCGCCAGCGATGCGCAGGAACGGCAGGAAGCGTGGAAGCGGTGGGCGGCGCGAGGCGTCGCGCCGCGATAGATGCGGGCGCCGAAGCCGGCGCGCCGCGTGGAAGGTCAGCCGTGCGTCAACGTGACGCAGGCGCAAATTTCGGGCGGACTCGTGCGTAGAACAGGAGCGCGAGCAGCGCGAGCCATGCCGCGCCGACGTAGAGCGCGACGCGCGTATCTTCGAACCAGCCGAGCATCACGATCACGAAAGCCATGAACGCGATCGTCAGCGCGGGTGCGACGGGCCACAGCGGCACCTTGAACTTCAGCGCCGCGACCTCCGCGCTCGACAGGCGGCGGCGCATCGCGACCTGCGACAGCAGGATCATCAGCCACACCCACACGGTCGCGAACGTCGCGATCGCCGCGACCACCAGGAACACGTCCTTCGGCATCAGGTAGTTGAGCAGCACGCCGATCAGCAGCGCGCCGGCCATCACGAGCACCGTGACCCATGGCACGCCGTGCCGCGACGTCGCCATCAGCACGCGCGGCGCCTGGCCCTGCCGCGCCATCCCGAACATCATCCGGCCCGCGCCGAAGATGTCGCTGTTGATCGCCGAGATCGCCGCACTGATCACCACGAGGTTGAGAATGGTCGCGGCCGACTTCACGCCGAGCGCAGAGAAGATCTGCACGAACGGGCTGCCGTCGCTGCCGACGCCCGTCCACGGGCTGATCGACATCAGCACGACCATCGTCAGCACGTAGAACAACAGGATGCGCGCGGGCACCGCGTTGATCGCGCGCGGAATCACGCGCTCAGGGTCCTTCGCCTCGCCGGCGCTCATCCCGATCACCTCGATGCCGCCGTACGCGAAGATCACGACCGACAGCGACGCGATCAACCCGCCGATCCCGTTCGGGAAGAAGCCGCCATGGTTCCACAGGTTCGCGAACGTCGGCACGTCGGCCGAATGGCCGAAATGCATGCCGGTCAGCAGGATCGCGACGCCGCCGCCGATCATCGCGACGATCGCGCCGACCTTGATGATCGACAGCCAGAACTCGAGCTCGCCGAACACCTTCACATGGCACAGGTTCAGCCCGCAGATGACCGCGACGACGCCGAGCACCCAGATCCATTGAGGGACATCCGGAAACCAGAAGCCCATGTAGATGCCGAATGCCGTGATGTCGGCGATCGCGACGATCACCATTTCGAGCGTGTAGGTCCAGCCGGTGACGAAGCCCGCGAACGGGCCGAGGTTTTCGGTTGCGTAGTGGCCGAACGAGCCGGCGACGGGCTCGCGCACGGCCATCTCGCCGAGCGCACGCATCACCATGTAGACAGCCGCGCCGCCCAGGATATAGGCCAGGATTACCGCCGGGCCCGCGAGCTGGATCGCGGACGCCGAGCCGTAGAACAGGCCGGTGCCGATCGCCGAGCCCAGCGCGAGAAAGCGGATGTGCCGCGCGCTCAGATGGCGCTGCAAGTTCTTCATCGAGTCTCCGATATCGTTATGCGACGGACCGGGCGAACGGGGCCGGCCCGGTTGGTTCAAGTTGTATATACAACTTGAAGATGTCGGAATGATAACAAGCCGGAGCCTGCGACCGGAATCGGGTATTCCCTGACTGGCGCAACCGGTGCAATCGGAGGTGGGGCCGTCGCGCGGCGGACGCGTGGGCCGTATGGGGCGTGCGGGTCATGCTTCGGGAGGAAGTTGCGGGAGCGGGGAGCGCTGCCGGCCGGCCCGCTTGCGTGCGCGGGCGGCCGGTGGCGGAACGACGTCAGGGCCTCATGCGGGCAGGCGGATGATGCTCGCGTCCTTGCGGATCAGCAGCGACGACGCGAGCATCTGCTTGCACTGGTGCGCGAGCACCTTCAGGTCGTGCGTGAGCTCGGCACCCACCGCGTCGGATTTTTCCGCGGACACGACCATCGCATCGAGGTCGCGGGTGATCTGCTTCGTCGCGTCGAGCTGGTCGGCCGGCGGCGGCTCGCCGGCTTCCGCCTTCTCCAGGTTCTCGAGCACGGCGGACAGGCCGCGGCGCAACGCATCGTCGTGGACGATGTTCTCGTCGGCCGCGCACGCGCTGCGGATCAGCGGCGCGGCGGCGGTGATCTGGGCACCGAGCACGTGCGTCTGCACGAGCAGGTCGTTCAGTTCCGGCACGAAGCGCTGGTGTGCCTTGGGCTCGATCATCATTCGCTGGAACGCCTGGCCGAGGTTCGCGAACGCGATGTGCACGTCCTTGCGCGCGAGGCGGTAGCGGTAGTCGTCGTCGAGGGCGGTGGCCGGCGTCTCGATCGCCGCGGCGACGACCGGCACGACCGCAGCGCCGTCGGCAGCCGGCACGGGCGGCGGCGACACGCCGCGCCCGGCGCGCCACACGGCCTCGAAATACTTGCGGGTCGAGGTCAGCATGTCGGTGACGAGCTTGCCCATCAGCCGGTATTCCCAGTACGGGAACAGGCGGCTCGCTGCGATCGCGATCATGCAGCCGACCACGGTGTCGATCGCGCGCTCGCCGATGATCCGCATGCTGCCCGGCGCGAGCAGGTGGAACATCAGCAGCACGTAAGACGACGTGAACACGACGCTCGCCGCGTAGTTGAACAGCAGCAGGCTGTAGCTCATCACCATCGATCCGAACATGATCGCGATCAGCAGGTGCGGCTCCTTGACCGTGTAGATCAGCGCAATGCTCGCCGCGCAGCCGATCAACGTGCCGACGATACGCTGCGCGTTGCGCTGCTTGGTGAGCGAGTAGCCGGGCTTCAGGATGATGATGGTCGTCATCACGATCCAGTAGGCGTTCGTGAGCGGCAGCAGCCGGCCGAGCCAGAAGCCGACCGCGACCGCGATCGTCACGCGCAGTGCGTGGCGAAAGCTCGGCGAGCGCATGTTCAGGTTGGAGAAGATCAGCAGCGGCGACATCCGGCGCCGCTGCAGGAAGCGCGTGAGCGCCTTGTCGATCTTCAGTTCGGTCTGCTGCGGGTCGGCATGGCCCGACAGGTTGCGGCGCATCCGGTCGATCAGGCGCGTCGCGCTCCAGATGCGCCGGAACGTCGCGAGCACGGCTGCGTAGGCTTCCGCGTTGGTGGCGGGGAAGTTCTTCTTGCGCATCAGCTCGATCTCGTACTCGATCGCGCGCAGTTCGGCCTTGACGCTGATCCGCGAATGCGGCGCACGATTCTCGAGCACCGCGAGGCCGATTTCCTCGAGGTCGCGGGCCGCCTTGCGGATCAGGTCGCGATAGAAAATGATCAGGTCGGAGCCGCCGAACGTGTTGCGCACGAGCGGGTAGTCGGTGTGCGCGCCGACGAACAGCTCGTGCAGGTCGACGCTGTTGATGAACAGGTTGTACATCGTCGTGCGGCCGGGATCGAGCTTGCCGCGGCGCAGCTTCGGCAGGTTGCGCAGCACGATGTCGCGCGCGGTTTCCTGCGTTTCGACCGCGGTGATCTGCTTCGCGACGAGATTGCGATAGCACTCGTCGAGATCGGCATCGAGATCGTAGAACTGCGCACGCGCGAGCAGGTAGTCGGCGCACGCGAACAGGCTTTCGGCGAGCGCCTGCTGTTCGATCCGGCGCGCCTGCCATTGCGACACGAGCGTCGCCCAGTACGTGTACCAGAGGCCGCCCGCGAGAATCCAGCCGGCATTGACGAACGCCTGCAGCGGCGTGAACTTCTCCTCGAGCGTCATCACCATCATGAACAGCGTCGCGAAGCTGATCTGCGGCCAGCGGTTGCCGTAGACGACGATCAGCGACAGCACGAACGTGAGCGGCACGATCGTCAGCCACAACGCGAAGATGTTCGGCGTGGCGAGGCCGGTCGCGAGCGCAGCCAGGAAGCCGATCACGCTGCACGCGAGCATTTCGTTGTGCTTGTACTTCAGCGGGCCCGGCATGTCGACGACGCACGCGCCGAGCGCGCCGGTCGAGATCGTGAAGCCGAGCTCCCGGTTGTGAAACACGATCAGGCACAGCACGGCCGGCAGCGATACGCCGACCGCGATCCGCAGGCCGCCGAAAAAGTACTGGCTGTAGAAAAACTTTCTGATTTCGACCGAATAGCGCATCGATGGGCTGAATGACAGACGAAGACGCCCGGGGCGGCGTATTGACTGGCGACGAGTCTATCGTATTTCGTGGTCCGCAAAACCTGGCCTTTCGGACGAGGTTCGCCGCGACGGTCCTTTTGCTATCCTTGGTGCTCCCGTTCGCACGGCCTGGCCGGCGCAAGGCTCCGACACCCGCTTCATGCTCCATCTCTTCTATTCGAACCGTCACGAAACGCTGGCCGACGCGCTGCTCGACGACCTGGCCGCGTTTCCGGCCCGCAACGGCCCGTGGGCGCCGCAACAGGTCATCGTGCCGAGCGCGGCGCTGCGCCGCCGTCTGGAACTCGACATCGCCGTGCGCCACGGCGTGTGCGCGAACGTCGAGTTTACGTATCTCGCGCAATGGCTGTGGGCGCAGATCGGCCGCGTGCTGACGGTGCCCGCCCGCTCGCCGTTCGCGCCGGACCGCCTCGTGTGGCGCTGCTATCGGCTGTTCGCGCAGGGCGCGAGCGGCGCGCCGTGGCTCGCGTCGCCGCGGCTGGCTGCGTATCTGTCCGCGTCCGACGACGCGATGCGCTACGAGCTCGCACAGCGCGTCGCGGCCGTGCTCGATCATTACCTGACCTATCGGCCCGAATGGCTGGCCGCATGGCAGGCCGGCGAGTCGGTGCTCGCGGGCGACGTCGCGCCGCGCGGAATCAGCGATGCCGCACGCGACGACGAGCACTGGCAGGCGGCGCTGTGGCGCGCGCTGCTTGCGGAGCTGAGCGACAGCGGCACGCCGCCCGCGCATCGCTTCCTCGTGGAGGCGCGCAACCTCGATCCCGAAACCGTCGCGCGTGCCGACTGGCCTGAATCGGTCAGCGTGTTCGCGCTGCCGACGATGCCGCCGCTGCACGTCGCGCTGCTGCGCGAGCTGTCGCGCTGGATCGACGTGCGCGTCTATGCGCTCAATCCGTGCCGCGAATTCTGGTTCGACATCGTCACCGCCGCGCATGCCGAGGCGCTTGACGCGGCCGGCCGCCTGGACTATCAGGAAGTCGGCCATCCGCTGCTCGCGGAGTGGGGCCGGCAGACGCAGGCGCAGTTGCACATGCTGCACGAACTGACTGAAAGCGCCGCGTCGGGCGATGCGTCGCGTTTCGTCGGGAATCCCGCGCCGACCTGGCTCGCGCGCGTGCAGAACGCGATCCTCGACCTGCAACCGGAGGCGGAGCTCGGCGAAGCGCCGGCCGAGCGCGGGATCGAGGTGCACGTATGCCACAGCCTCGCGCGCCAGCTCGAGGTGCTGCATGACCGCCTGCTCGCGTGGTTCGATGCGGACGCGACGCTGCAGCCGTCCGATGTGCTCGTGGCGGTCGCCGATCTCGCAGCGGCCGGGCCACTGATCGATGCCGTGTTCGGCACCGCGGGCGCCGGCGGCGCGCGCGTGCCTTACCGGATCACCGGCCTGCCGCCGTCGCAGGCGAACCCGGTCGCGCGCGTGCTGCTCGAATGGCTCGCGTTGCCGGAACGGCAGGTCGGCGCGCCCGAGTTGGTCGAATGGCTGCGCGTCGATGCAGTGGCGGCCCGTTACGGCATCGACGCAACCGCGCTCGAGACGGTTCAGACCTGGCTCGCGGCCGCCGGCGCGCGGCGCGGGCTGTCGCCGACGGTGAGCGACGATGCAGCGGTGCCTGCGCCGCGCCATACGTTTTCCGATGCGCTCGCGCGCCTCTTCCTCGGCTATGCGATGCCCGAGGGCGCGGCACCGGTCGGCGCGTGGCTGCCGATCGAGGCGGCCACCGGCAGCGAGGCCGAACTGCTCGGCCGGCTCGCGCGCTTCACGGACGATCTCGACGGCTTCTCGCGACGGCTCGCCGACGCGCACACGCCGCGCGCATGGAGCGAACTGTTCGCCGACACGCTCGCGCGGTTCTTCGACTCCGGCGCCGCGTATGCCGATGCGCTCTCGGGCGTGCGCGACGCGCTCGACGCGATGCTGGCCGCGATGACGGAAGGCGCGCCCGACGAAGCCTTGCCCGCGGCCGTCGTACGCGCGGGGCTGACAGCCGCGCTCGACGATCCGGCGCGCGGCGGGGTGCCGTGGGGCGGCGTCACGTTCTCGTCGCTGACGAGCCTGCGCGGGCTGCCATACCGCGTCGTGTGCCTGCTCGGCATGGACGACGGCGTGCTGCCGAGCCTCGCGCGCGCGGACGAGTTCGACCTGATGGCCGTGTTGCCGAAGCTCGGCGACCGGCAGCGTCGCGACGACGAACGCAATCTGTTCCTCGACCTGCTGCTCGCTGCGCGCGACCGGCTGCTGATTGCCTATACGGGGCGCAGCATTCGCGACAACGCGCCGTTGCCGCCCGCGGCGCTCGTCGACGAACTGCTCGACCATCTCGCGCTCGTCACGGCCGGCGAGGATGCCCCACCGGACGCGGTCGATGCCGCGCGGCGCGCGTTCATCGTCGAACATCCGCTGCAACCGTTCGCGGCCGAGTATTTCCGGCCCGGCAGCGAACTGGCGTCGTACGACGCCGAGCGCGCGACGCTGGCGTCGCTGCTGGCAGCCGAAGCCGCGCGCGACGCGACGCGCGAGCAGGCGTTCTTCGCGCAGCCGCTGCCGGCCGAGCCGGTCGAACCTGTCGCGTTCAGCGAATTCGAACGGTTCTGGCGGCATCCGGCCCGCGCGCTGCTGCGTGCGCGGCTCGGCATCGTGTTGTCCGACGCGCAGGCCGAACTGCTCGACACGGAGCCGTTCGCACTCGACTTCGCGGGCAGCGACGCGCTCGCCGAGCGCGTGCTGCCGCTTCTGATCGAATCGGACGAAGGGGGCGTGCACGATCATGCGCTGCGCATCGCGGACGCCAGCCCGGAACTGCCGGGCGGCGCGACGGGCGCGGTCTGGCGCGACCAGGCGCTCGGCTCGATGACGCAGCTTGCGTCGAACGTGCGGCGTGCGCTGGCGGACGGCATGGAACGGCGGCCGTTCACGCTCGCGATCGCGCCTGCCTGGCCCGACACCGAACAGGCGCTGTTCGGTGCCGATGACGCGATGCTGTCCGGTGATGCGGTGAGTGCGCCGCTCGAGCTGCACGGCACGCTGAACCGGCTGACGCCGGCAGGCCAGATCATCTACCGCTATGCACGGCCGAGCGCGCGCGACTACCTGTCCGCGTGGCTCGCGCACCTCGTCTACTGCGCGGTGGAGCCCGACGGTCCGCGCCGCACGCTGTGGTTCGGCAGCGGCGGCGCGTTCGAACTCACGCCGGTCGCGGCACCGCTCGAGCGTCTCGCGCCGCTCGCCGCGCTGTTTCGCGCGGGGCGGCGCATGCCGCTGCGGTTCTTCCCGCGCAGCGCGTGGGCGCGCATTTTCGACGGCGAGGCGAAGGCGGCGAGCGTCTGGATCAACGAGCGCGTGGTGAGCGAAGCCGACGATCCGGCGATCGCGATCGCATGGCGCGGCGCGCATCCTTCGCTCGACGAGCCGTTCGGTACACTCGCGCGGCTCGTGTTCGAGCCGATGCTGGAACATCTGAAGGAGGTCGCATGAGTGCCGCATCCCAGCCGCAGGCGGCGCTCGAACTCGATGTGTTCGCGTGTCCGCTCGACGGCGTCAACCAGATCGAGGCGTCGGCCGGTACCGGCAAGACGTGGAATATTTGCGCGCTTTACGTGCGCCTGCTGCTGGAGAAGGATCTCGGCGCGGATGAAATCCTCGTCGTGACCTTTACGAAGGCGGCAACGGCCGAGCTGCACGAGCGGATCCGCGGGCGGCTGGCGCAGCTCGCGCATGCGCTCGATACCGGCGACGACGGCGGCGATCCGTTCGTCGCGCGCCTGCTCGAGACGACGCTCGGCGAAGCCGGCGCGCTCGACCCCGAGACCGCCGCGAAGCGGATCCGGCGTGCGCTGCGCGCATTCGACCAGGCGGCGATCCACACGATCCACGCGTTCTGCCAGCGTGCGCTGCAGGAAGCGCCGTTCGCGGCCGCGATGCCGTTCGCGTTCGAGATGCAGGCCGACGATGCGGCGCTGCGCTTCGAGCTCGCGGCGGACTTCTGGCGCACGCGCGTCGAGCCGATGGCCGCGCGCTGGCCCGGCTTCGCGACGTGGCTCGTCGATTCGGGCGCGGGCCCGGCCGCGCTCGATGCCCAGCTCGCGCGGCGGCTGAAGAAGCCGCTCGCCGCGCTACGCTGGGACGGCGTCGTCGAACCGGACGCCTCGGCGGAGGCCGCTGCCGTCGAATGCTTCGCGGAGGCCGCGCGGATGTGGGCCGACGAGCGGGAGGCGATCGACGCGCTGCTGCGCACCGCGCAGCCCGTGCTCAATCAGCGTTCGCACAAGCCCGACGCCGTCGCCGATGCGCTCGGCGCGTGGTCCGCGCATTTCGCGCAAGGCAACGCCGCCGCCGCGCTGCCCAAGGCGGCGCTCAAGCTCACGCGCACGGCGCTCGCGAAGGCGACGAAAAAGGGCGGCGCGACCCCCGAACACCCATTCTTCGACGTCGCCGACGCGCTCGAAGCGGCGGTGGCCGCCGCCGAGGCCGCGCAGCGCGCGCGCTGGCTCGCGCTGGTCGCCGACTGGCTCGACACCGCGCCGGGCGAGCTGGCCGAGCGCAAGCGTACGCGCCGCGTCGTGTCGTTCGACGATCTGCTCGCGAACCTCTATCACGCGCTGCATGCGCATCCGTGGCTCGCCGAGACGCTGCGCGCGCGCTATCCGGCCGCGCTGATCGACGAATTCCAGGATACGGACCCGCTGCAGTTCGCGATCTTCGACCGGATCTTCGCACCGGGCGGGCCGCTCTTTCTCGTCGGCGATCCGAAGCAGGCGATTTACAGCTTCCGCGCGGCGGATCTGCATACGTATCTCGCCGCGCGGGCAAGCGCGAGCGCGTGCTACACGCTCGCGGTCAACCAGCGTTCGACGCCGGCGATCGTCGATGCGTGCAACCGCTTCTTCATGTCGAACCCGCGCGCGTTCGTGCTCGACGGGCTCGACTATTACGCGGTGCGCGCCGGCACGCGCGTGCGTGCACCGTTCGTCGACGGGACCGATCCGGGCCCGGCCGGCGATTTCCGGATCTGGGCGCTGCCGGGCGGCGACGGCACGCTGCTCAAGCGCGACGCGCAGGCACAGGCCGCCCAGGCGTGCGCGGCCGAGATTGCCCGGCTGATGCGCGGCGCGCGCGAAGGACATGTGCGGCTCGGCGATACGCCGCTGTCTCCGGGCGACGTCGCGGTGCTGGTGCAGACGCACCGGCAGGGGAGCCTCGTGAAGCGCGTGCTCGCCACGTGGGGCATCGGCAGCGTCGAGCTCGCGCAGGCGTCCGTGTTTTCGACCGGCGATGCGGAGCAGCTCGAGCGCGTGCTCGCGGCGATCGATGCGCCGGGCGACCTGCGGCGCTTGCGCGCGGCGCTGGCCGCCGACTGGTTCGGCCTCGACGCCGGGGCGTTGTGGCGGATGGAGCAGGGCGACGGCGATGTGTCGCGCGCAGCGGCCGACAGCGCGGACGCGATGAGCTGGGTCGAGCGCTTCTCGCGCTATCGGCTGTTGTGGCGCGAACGCGGTTTCGCGGTGATGTGGCGCACGTTCACGCGCGAGCTGCGGATCGCCGAGCGGCTGATGGCCGGCGCGGACGGCGAACGCCGCGTGACCGACATCAACCATCTGGCCGAACTGACGCAGGCGCGCGCGTCCGCGCAGCCGGGCATCGCGCCGACGCTGCGCTGGCTCGCCGCGCAACGGCTCGACGGCGGCGGCGAGGAAGCGCAGCTGCGTCTCGAGTCCGATCGCAACCTCGTGCAGATCGTGACGGTGCACAAGTCGAAGGGCCTCGAATACGCGGTCGTGTTCTGTCCGTTCCTGAACGACGGCGGGCTGCGCGAGCCGCCCGCGTCGGCGCTGCCCGACGCGCGCGAGTATCACGACGATGCGGGCGACGCCGTGCTGCATTACGGGTGCGACGACGAAGCCGCCGAGCATGCCGCGCGCCAGGCGTTGCGCGAGCAGGCGGCGGAACGCGCGCGGCTCGTCTACGTGGCGCTCACGCGCGCGGTCTATCGGTGCTATCTCGTCGCGGGGCCTTATCTGTCGTCGCGCTCGACCCGCGAGGCGCGGCGCAGCGTGCTGAACTGGCTCGTGGCCGGGGCCGGCCGGTCGTTCGACGCGTGGCTCGACGAGCCGCCCGACGAAGCGGTGCTCGACGCTGCGTGGCAAGCGCTCGCGGGCGGGCCCGTGAGCGTTGCACCGTTGCCGGTGCCGGCGCGCCGTGAGCGGCTGGCTGCCGGCCACAATGCATCGCAGACGCTCGCCGCCCGCCATGCGACGCGCGTGCTGCGCGACGCGTGGCGGATGGCGAGCTTCAGTTCGCTGACCGCGTCGATGGCGCGCGAGGAGGCGGGCGTCGCGGTCGTGCCGGACGACGAGCTGCGGCCCGATCACGATGCGCTTGCCGCCGTCGCGCCGGACGGCGCGCTTGCCGTGGACGACACCGTCGCGGTCGAGCCGCCGGACGACGACATCCTCGTGTTTCCGCGCGGCGCGGCAGCGGGCGAGTGTCTGCATCGGCTGTTCGAACTCAGTCGGTTCACCGACCCCGATTCGTGGCACCAGGCGGCGCTCGGCGCGCTGCATGACCGGCCAGTCGAGGCCGAGCCCGAACTCGCGACGCGCCTGCCCGCGATGATGGCGCGGCTCGTCGACGATGTCGTGCGCACGGAGCTCGTGCCGGGCATGCGGCTCGCGGATCTCGATCCCGCCAAGCGGCTCGACGAAATGGGTTTCCTGTTCCCGGCGCCGTCGCTCGAGCTGGGCGCGCTGCGCCGGCTGCTGGTCGCATACGGCTATCCGGACGTTGCGCTGGACGCGGGCGTGCTCGCCGGTTTCATCAAGGGTTTCATCGACATGATCGTCGAACACGACGGCCGCTTCTGGATCGTCGACTGGAAGTCGAACCATCTCGGCAATACGCCGGACGCTTACGGCCCGCGCGCGCTCGACGTCGCGATGGCCGATCATGCCTATCACCTGCAGGCGCTGCTCTATACGGTTGCGCTGCATCGCTATTTGCGCGGGCGGCTGCCCGACTATGACTACGACACGCATATCGCGGGCTATCTGTACCTGTTCGTGCGTGGCGTGCGGCCGGACTGGCGCAGCGCCGGCGAACCGGCCGGCGTGCATGCGCGGCGGCCCGCGCGCGAACTCGTCGACGCGCTCGACCGGATGATGGAAGGAGGCCGCGCATGAACGTGTCCGACGATACGCTCGAATTCACCGGCGGCCTCGTCGCGCGTCTGCCCGAGCCGGCTGATTTCGGCATCGCGCTCGCGGAAGGGTTCGCGCGACGCATCGGCGACCTGTCGCGCCGTGCGGGTGCGCCGGCCGCGGCTGCGCGCTGGGCGGCGCGTGCCGCGTTCGCGACGAGCCGGGCGACCGCGGGCGGCCACGTATGCGTGTCGCTCGGCGCGCTCGCGCAGCGCTACGAGGAACCGGTCGACGACGTGCGCGCGGCGCTTGCCGCGAGCGGCGTGGTGGCGTTCGGCACGCTCGCGCGCGGCGACGAGCGGCCGCTGATCGTCGACCGGCACGACCATCTGTATCTGTCGCGATATTTCGACTACGAACGGCGGCTCGCCGATGCGCTCGTCGCGCAGGCCGGCGTCGCCGCACCGGGCGACGTGCTGTCGCCCGACCGGTTGCGCGACAGTCTCGCGCGTTACTTCGGGCCCGCGACGGGCGAAGTGGACTGGCAGCGCGTCGCGGCGATCGTTGCGCTGACAGGACGCGTGACGATCGTCAGCGGCGGCCCCGGCACCGGCAAGACGACGACCGTCGTCGGCGTGCTGGCTTGTCTGCTCGACGCGCATCCGGGGTTGCGCATTGCGCTGGCGGCGCCGACCGGCAAGGCCGCGCAGCGGATGCAGGAAGCGCTGCACGCACGGGCGGGCGACCTGCCGCCGGAACTTGCCGCGCGCCTGCCCGACACGTCGTACACACTGCATCGCCTGCTCGGCGGCGGCGGGGCGGCGGGCTTCCGCCATCATCGCGACAATCCGTTGCCGTACGACCTGATCGTGGTCGACGAGGCGTCGATGATCGACGTCGCGCTCGCCGCGCATCTGCTCGATGCGCTCGCGCCGGGTGCACGGCTCGTGCTGCTTGGCGACAAGGATCAGCTTGCCGCGGTCGAAGCCGGCGCCGTGTTCGCCGAACTCAGCGCGCGGCCGACGTTCACCGCCGCTGCGCGCACGCGCATCGCGGATGCGCTCGGCGTCGACGAAGCGGCATTCGTCGCGGCGTTGCCGGTGCCGGACGGCGAAGTGGCGGGGGCGGTTGCTGTTGCAGCTCAAGCCCCGGCCCGGGCTTCCGCGTCATCGTCGGCGAGCGCGGCGCGCAAGCCGCCGGCACGGCGCAACGTGGATACGCGCCAGGCGTCGCTGTTCGACGACGACCCGCAGGACGAAGCGGTTTCCCCGGCTGACGCGGTGCCACGTATCGCTCCGTCGTCACCTGCACTGACAGACCTCGATAGCGCCTCCGCGGCCACCGATCCTGCATGGATCGAGGCCGACGAACTCGCGTGGCTCGACGAGGTCGAGCTCGCGCCGTTCGATCCGGCCCACGCGGGAGGTTCGGCAACACGCGTGTCGACTGTTGCCACGCAAGCCGACGACATCGCCGCGGCGTCACCCGCACCGCTCGCAGACTGCGTCGTGTGGCTCGAACGCAATTACCGTTTCGGTCTCGATTCGCCGATCGGCCGTCTGTCGCTCGCGATCCGCCGCGGCGACGTGCAGGGCACGCTCGACGCGTTGCCGGCCGACGATGCCGCTGCCGCGTCGTTTCACGACGATGCGGGCGAGACGCTTGCGGCGTCGACGGTCGAGCGGCTCGCGCGCCGGTTCGGCGCGTACCTCGATGCGTTGCGCACCGCGTTGTCCGGGCCGGAGCCCGATCCGCTGCCGTTGTTCGATGCGCTCAACCGCTTCCGGATCCTCTGCGCGACGCGCACGGGATCGCGTGGCGCCGAGCACGTCAATGCGCTGGTGGCCACGCACGTGCGGCATGCCGCACGCGTGCCGCTCGCGGTCGGCGCACACTGGTTCACCGGGCGGCCGATCATGGTGACGCGCAACGACTATGCGCTCGGGCTGTTCAACGGCGACATCGGCATCGCGTTGCCGGACGCGCAGGGCGTGCTGCGCGTTTGGTTCCGCCGCGCGGACGGCACCGCGCGCGCCGTGTCGCCCGCAGCGCTGCCGCCGCATGAAACGGCGTTCGCGCTGACCGTCCACAAGTCGCAGGGCTCCGAATTCGACGAGGCCGCGCTCGTGCTGCCGGCATCGTTCGGCCGTGTGCTCACGCGCGAACTCGTCTACACCGCGGTCACGCGTGCGCGCACGCGCGTGCAGGTGATCGGCCCGCGGCGCGTGCTGGCGCAGGCGGTCGCGACACGGACGCAACGCGATTCGGGCCTGGCGGCCCGCGTCGACGAGGCGCTCGCGCGGCGCCGCAAGGAGACGTCGCGATGATGATCCGCTACACGCTCGATCCGGCCGAAGTCGAATGGACCGCCGTGCGCGCGCAGGGCGCCGGCGGCCAGAACGTCAACAAGGTGTCGAGCGCGATTCACCTGCGTTTCGACATCCGCGCGTCGTCGCTGCCGCCCGTCATCAAGGAACGGCTTCTCGCGCTGTCCGACCAGCGCATCACGCGCGACGGCATCGTCGTGATCAAGTCGCAGGAATACCGCACCCAGGAGAAAAACCGCGAGGCAGCACTCGCGCGGCTCGATGCGTTGATCGGCAGCGTCGCGTTCACGCCGCGTGCGCGGGTCGCGACACGGCCGACACGCGCATCGAAGGAGCGGCGGCTCGAACATAAGTCGCGCCGCAGCGTGGTGAAGTCCGGACGAGGGAAGGTGATCGACTGACGAACCGAATCGCCGGCCAGCCTGCATGGCGGGCGGCGTCGTGCCGCCGTATGCGCTACCGCATCACGGTGCCCGCGCTGTCGAGCACGAAGTCGACGCAGAACACGACGAGACGGTTTTGTGCGCGAATCGCGACGGCTGCCGTGTAGCAATCGCGGCCTTCGGTCAACGAGAAGTGCGGGCCCATGAGCGCGACGCGCCCGGGCGCTGCGATCGCGCGCTGGAAGTACGGGCGCCGCGACCAGTTGCTGTGCGTCTCCGGGAACAGCGGCGAGAGTCGCGTGCCGCTCGTCTGGCCGTCCTCGGGACGCGCGCCGATCGACGGCAGGAACTGTTCGCCGATCTCGTCCGTGACGAACACCCGGCGTGCGGCCGGCACCACGAATACGCGCTGCGCGGCGTCCTGCAGGCTGCCGCTCGCGGAAAACGCGGCCGCGCCGGCGAGCACGAGCCGCTCGATCGCGTCGAAGCCCGGCTGCTCGGCGATCGCCGGCGTATGCCGGTGGGCGATGTAGCGTTGCCACGCGGCGTCGAGCATCGCGGGCGCCGCGGCGCTCGCGTGCGCGATCGATGCATCGGGCTGGCCGAACTGGAAACCCTGGACGAAATCGATATCGGCCTCCATCAGCATCTGCAGCGCGTCGTCGCTTTCGACGCCCTCGGCGAGCACCATCGCGCCGGCCTGATGGAGCATCGATACCAGGTGATGCATGATGCGGCGATCGTCGGCCGACGCGTTCGCGCGTTCGACGAGCGATCGATCGAGCTTGACGATATCGGGCCGTGCGCGCCACACGCGGTCGAAATTGGAGAACCCGGTGCCGAAATCGTCGATCGCGATCAGGAAGTCCCGGTGCTGGATCATGTCGATCGTGCGGGCGAGCGCGGCTTCATCGCGCGCCGGCTGCTCGACGACTTCCAGCACGATGCGGTTCGGCGGCAGCGCGAAATGACGGCACAGCGCCTCGACGAATTCGCGCTGCACGAGGCCGGAATCGAGCACGCGCGGCGTCACGTTCAGGAACAGCCAGCCGTCGCCGATGCCTTGCGCGACGAAATTGGCCGTATGCAGGCAGCGGGCGAGCCGGTCGAGCAGCAACGCGTCGGCAGCGGCACGCGTCTTGTCGAATAGCGCGACCGGCGAAACCAGCGCGCCGTTCTCGTCCACGACGCGCAGCAGCGCTTCGTAGCCGACCACGCGCTTGTGCGTGATCGACAGCACCGGTTGAAACACGCTGCGCAGCGTCGTCTCGCGATACGTGGCGATCCAGCCGCTGGGCGTCGGCGTGAGGCGTTCGAGCAGGGAGTCGAGCGAGAGGTCGCGGGAGGGCTTCATGTCAACGGTGCCCTGGGGCGATCGGGGGGGCGGTATCGTGCGCGCCACGCAGAAGCCGTCGCACGCGCAGGTGGACGCGAAAGAACGTGGTGCATCGTAACCGCCTTCTGCGGATGAGTGATCCGAGTGTAACGGGAATGGCGCGGCGCGCGTATCAGGGTAACTCCAGACGCAAACGCTACACCGACGGCTGGAAAGGGGCGTCCGCCCGGGCGCGTGACACGCAGGGGCCACCGGCCGTGTATGCGGCGACGGCTCCAAATATGCCGCATGCATCGCGTGCGAAGAATGCGGCACAGCGGCAAAGCCGGGCGGCTGCATCGCCATCAGCGAAACTCGATATGCGCTGTCGCGCACCGGTCGACCGGCGGCGCTCGCGGATTGGCGGCCGGCGCGTGGCGGGCACCCACACCGGCGGGGTGCCGGCCCCATCTGCCGCTCAGGCCGCTTCGCCGCCGCGCGGGCGCAGCCCGGGAATCCGCTTGATCACGCCGGTGGCGAGCGCGGTGCCGACGAGCACGATCGCGCAGCCTTCGATCATCACGAGCGATACGTGTTCGCTGAGGAACAGCGCGCCCCACAGCAGGCCGAACACCGGGATCACGAACGTCACGGTAATCGCGCGGGCCGGGCCGATGTGCGCGATCAGGTGGAAGAAGATGAAATACGCGATGCCCGTGCAGGCGATGCCGAGCGCGAGCACGGCGCCCCACGCAGGCGCGCTGACGGCTGCGGCGGGCCAGGTCGCGATCGCGAACGGCGCCAGCAGCACGGTCGAGCCGATCATGCTGCCGGTCGCGTTGACGAGCGGATCGACGCCGCTGAGCGTGCGCTTCGTGTAGTTGGCCGCGATGCCGTACAGCAGCGTCGCGCCGAGCGCTGCGATGGCGGCGAGTGCGGTCGCGTTGGCGCCGGTGCTGCCGTGCGCGTTCGCGATCTGATCCCACACGAGCGTGAGGACGCCGGCAAAGCCGATCACGAGGCCGAGCGCGCGCGGCAGCGACAGCTTGTCCTTCAGCCACAGATAGGCGACGAGCGCGCCCCACAGCGGCGTCGTTGCGTTGATCACCGACGTCACGCCGGCCGACAGCGTCAGTTCGGCGAACGCGAACAGGCAGAACGGGATGCCCGAGTTCAGCGCGCCAACGACGAACAACGGCCACGCGCGACGGCGCAGCTGCGCGCCAAGCTCGGCGGGCCTGAAGCGCGTCAGCGCGAATCCTGCGAGAAACAGCGCGCCGATGCCCACGCGCAGCGCCATCAGCGGCGCGACACCGAAGTCGGCGACGCCGATCCGGATGAACAGGAACGACGCGCCCCACAGGGCAGCGAGGACGGTCAGCAGAAAGGCGTTCTTGGGCGACATTGAGCGTGGCGGGCGAGGGGACGGGATGCGAGGAATCTTACACCGCGTTCCCGTGCCGTCGTTTCACGATCGGATGAAATGGCAAGAACCGGCAAGAACCGGGAAATCCGCTCGCCTCCGTCACGAACCGGCAGGCGCGGTCGTTCAGTGATGGTGCCAGCCGCCGCGTCCGCCGAAGCCGAAATTGAGCGACACCGCGGGCCCCCAGTAACCGCCCCAGGCCGGGGCATAGGCGGGCGCCGGATAGTAGTACGCCGGGCCCGGATCGACATAGACGGGCGCGGGCTGCACGGGCGCCGCCGTGTAATAGCCGGACGGATAGTAGCCGTAAGGGTAGTAACAGCCGGCGAGCGTCGTGCACGCGAGCGCCGCGGCGACGAGGGTCCTGTTCATGATGTCTCTCCGGCGGAGCCGGCAATCGGCAGATGCTTAAGCTTAGGCCGCGCGGCGATGACAAGGTGCGCTAAACGGTAACGGATCATTTCCGGGCCGCTGCGGCGTGTTGCGGCGCCGCATGTGAAAAACGGCGCTTCCGCAGTGCGGAAACGCCGTCAGGCCGGAACTTGCCGCGCGTCGCGCGGCAGCCGGGTAAGCCGGTCGGCTTATTTGCCGACCTGGTTGCCGATGATGCCGCCGGCTGCCGCGCCGCCCAGCGTCGACAGCGCGTTGCCGCCGATCGCCGCGCCGGCGACGCCGCCGACACCCGCACCGATCGCGGTATCGCGCTGGCGCCGCGTCATCGAATCGCAGGCCGAAAGGCTGGCCACCGTCGCGACGAGCAGCGCGCATACCCCAAAACGCCGAATCGAATGGTTCATGATCGCTGTCCTTGTGGTAGTGAACGGAGGTCGCGCGGCCGCCTGACGGCCGCGCATGAATCCAATCTACGCGTCGCCCCGTGGTGCTGCTGTAAGGACTTGTTAAGGCTCGAGCGGTTTCGTAATCAATTGTTTCGCTTGCGCCGGCAGGCACACGGCATGCGCGCGAAGGCAAAAAAAAGCCCGCTCGAAAGCGGGCTTCCTGCCGTGCGTCACGAAGCGAAGCGATCCGCGCGGACCGCCGCGTTCGCTTGCCGACTTACTGGCGGTGATAAATCTCGGCGCCGGTCTTCACGAACTCGACCGCCTTGACCTCCATCCCCTTCTTCAGCGCCTCAGTTTCCGACACGCCTTGCTGTGCCGCGAACTCGCGCACGTCCTGCGTGATCTTCATCGAGCAGAAGTGCGGGCCGCACATCGAGCAGAAGTGCGCGACCTTCGCCGAATCCTTCGGCAGCGTCTCGTCGTGGAATTCGCGCGCCTTGTCCGGATCGAGGCCGATGTTGAACTGGTCTTCCCAGCGGAACTCGAAACGCGCCTTCGACAGCGCGTTGTCGCGCACCTGCGCGCCGGGGTGACCCTTGGCCAGGTCGGCCGCGTGCGCGGCGAGCTTGTACGTGATGATCCCTTCCTTCACGTCGTCCTTGTTCGGCAGCCCGAGGTGCTCCTTCGGCGTCACGTAGCACAGCATCGCGGTGCCGAACCAGCCGATCATCGCGGCGCCGATGCCCGACGTGATGTGGTCGTAGCCCGGTGCGATGTCGGTGGTCAGCGGCCCGAGCGTGTAGAACGGCGCTTCCTTGCACCAGTCGAGCTGGAGATCCATGTTCTCCTTGATCAACTGCATCGGCACGTGGCCGGGGCCTTCGATCATCACCTGCACGTCGTGCTTCCACGCGATTTGCGTGAGCTCGCCGAGCGTCTTCAGTTCGCCGAGCTGCGCTTCGTCGTTCGCGTCGTAGATCGAGCCGGGACGCAGGCCGTCGCCGAGCGAGAAGCTCACGTCGTACGCCTTCATGATCTCGCAGATCTCTTCGAAGTGTTCGTACAGGAAGCTTTCCTTGTGATGCGCGAGGCACCACTTCGCCATGATCGAGCCGCCGCGCGACACGATGCCCGTCATCCGGTTCGCCGTGAGCGGCACGTACTGCAGGCGCACGCCCGCGTGGATCGTGAAGTAGTCGACGCCTTGCTCGGCCTGTTCGATCAGCGTGTCGCGGAAGATTTCCCAGGTCAGGTCCTCGGCCTTGCCGTTGACCTTTTCGAGCGCCTGGTAGATCGGCACCGTGCCGATCGGCACCGGGCTGTTGCGGATGATCCACTCGCGCGTTTCATGGATGTGCTTGCCGGTCGACAGGTCCATCACCGTGTCGCCGCCCCAGCGGATCGCCCACGTCATCTTGTCGACTTCCTCGCCGATCGACGACGTGACGGCCGAGTTGCCGATGTTCGCGTTGATCTTCACGAGGAAGTTGCGGCCGATGACCATCGGCTCGGATTCCGGGTGGTTGATGTTCGCGGGGATGATCGCGCGGCCGCGCGCGACTTCCTCGCGCACGAACTCGGGGGTGATCTCGGCGAGTGCATTCGCGCCGAAGGCCGCGGCGCCGAACGCCTGGCCCGGGTGCTGGCGGCCCATCATCGCGGCGAGCTTCGCGCCGTTCGGGCCGCTCGACTTGAGGCTCTCGATGTACTCGGCGCGGCGCTGGTTCTCGCGGATCGCGATGTATTCCATTTCCGGCGTGATGATGCCCTGGCGCGCGTAGTGCATCTGCGTGACGTTCTTGCCGGCTTGCGCGCGGCGCGGGTTGCGGTGCAGGCCCGGGAAACGCAGGTCGGCGGTGGCCGGGTCGGCCGCGCGCTCGAGGCCGTATCGGCTCGACAGGCCGTCGAGCACCTCGGTGTCGCCGCGCGCCTCGATCCAGCGCTGGCGCAGTGCCGGCAGGCCGGCGCGGATGTCGATCTTCGCGTCCGGATCGGTGTAGGGGCCCGACGTGTCGTACACGTAGATCGGCGGGTTCTTTTCGCCGCCGAAGCCGGTCGGGGTGTCGGCCTGCGTGATTTCACGCATCGGCACGCGGATGTCGGGCTGCGAGCCGGTTACATAAACCTTTCGCGAATTGGGCAGCGGGGCGACGGCGGCGGCGTCGACGTGGGCGTCCGCGGACAGAAACTTCGGATTGGCGTTCATGCAATCTCCTGTGTGAGCGCCGGACAGGCGCCACGGCGCTTGCCCGGAGCCCTTGACGAATGTGGGGCTCGAGCTAAGCAGGAGACGAGGCTTGGTGAGGCGGCGGATTTCGTCAGAAGGATGGCGGCGAAATCCGTACGCTTCCCTGCGCTGGCATTATCCAGATCAGGTTCAAAGGGTATTTCTCACCCGCAATGCCGGTTGTTTGACCGAACGCATTGCAGGACCCCCGCGTTAGCAGCGCACACGATACACTGGCTTCGCGGCGGTTTCAACCGGTGGCAGACCGGTGGCCGCGGTGCAGTTGCAGCAATGCGGGCGGCGCGCCCGCCGCGCAAGCCGCGATGCATGACACCGCCGCACGGCCCTGCGGCCCGGCTGACGATGACGGCGCGGTGCAGCATTGGAGCGGTTTCGGCCGTCCCTGAAAAAATTCTCGAAACGACTGTCATATCCCGCGACGTCCTCCGTCTATTCGGCTCCTCAAACCCATGTTTCGGAGAGATGTCATGAAAAAAGTACTGATCGCAGCCTGTGTCGCCGGTTTCGCCATGGCCGCAACGGGTGCGTATGCGCAGAACGACGCGATGTCGAAGGAAGGTGCGTCGATGTCGAAGGATGCGATGGGCCACGACGCGATGGCGAAGGACGGCGCGATGAAGAAAGACGCGATGAAGAAGCACGCGATGAAGAAGGACGCGATGTCGCACGACGCGATGGGCAAGTCGACGTCGGGCGACAAGATGGCGCCGTCGAACTGACCGACGCGGGCGGGGCGCGGCCCGCGCGTGCGGTACACGAGGCCGCCCGCGCATCGCGCTCCGCCGCTACGTTCCGGGAGTCTTCACCATGCAAACCGTTCCCGCTGCCGGGCGCACGGCTGCCACGCCGCCCGCGCGCAAGCTTCATCCGCTGTGGGTGCGTGTGAGCCACTGGCTCAACGCGCTCGTGGCGATCCTGATGGCACTGTCCGGCTGGCGCATCTACGATGCGTCGCCGATCTATCCGCCGTTCACGTTCGCGCACGGCATCACGCTCGGCGGCTGGCTGGGCGGTGCGCTCCAATGGCATTTCGCGGCGATGTGGCTGCTGGTCGGCAACGGGCTGTTCTACCTCGCGATGTCGATCGCGACGGGCCGCCTCGCGCGCAAGATGCTGCCGGTCACGCCGGCGTCGATATGGCGCGACGTGCGCGCGGCGCTGGGCGGCCGGTTGTCGCACGACGACCTGAGCGTCTACAACGCGGTGCAGCGTGCCGCGTACCTGACCGCGATCGTCGATCTGATCGTGCTGGTGCTGTCGGGGCTCACGATCTGGAAGTCCGTGCAGTTTCCGCTGCTGCGCGAGCTGTTCGGCGGTTACGACAACGCGCGCGTCGTGCACTTCTGGGCGATGTCGCTGCTCGTCGTGTTTTTCGTCGTACACGTCGCGATGGCGCTGCTGGTGCCGCGCTCGCTGCTCGCGATGCTGCGCGGCCGCTGACCCGCACGCCGCGGGCGAAGGAACTCATCATGTCGGAATCCGGAAACAACCGCGGTCGGCCGAGCTGGACGCTCGACCGCAAGTCGCTCGAGCTCGACGTGCGCCGCGAACTCGAGATGCCGTCGCGGCGCCTGTTCAACCGGCGCGTGCTGACGCTCGGCGGCCTGACGATGCTGACCGGCTGCACGCTGCAGGACGACGCATCGGTCAACGCGTTCCTCGAGAAGGTGTCGCGCATGAACGATCGCGTGCAGGCCTGGCTGTTCAGCGGCGAGCGGCTCGCGCCGACCTATACCGAGGCCGACATCACGCGGCCGTTCCCGTTCAACGCGTATTACGGCATCGACGACGTGCCGCACGTCGACGCATCGACGTACCGGCTCGTGCTGTCGGGCCGGGTGACGGGCAAGCGCGTGTGGACGCTCGACGAGCTGTATGCGCTGCCGCACGCGGAGCAGATCACGCGGCACATCTGCGTGGAAGGGTGGAGCGCGATCGGCCGCTGGGGCGGCACGCCGTTCGGCGCGTTTCTGGCACGCGTCGGCGCCGATACGCACGCGAAATACGTCGGCTTTAAATGCGCGGACGATTACTACGAAAGCATCGACATGCCGACCGCGCTGCATCCGCAGACGCTGCTCGCATTCGACTACGACGGCCGCCGCCTGCCGCCCGAATTCGGCTTTCCGATGAAGCTGCGGATGCCGACCAAGCTCGGCTACAAGAATCCGAAGCACATCATGGAAATCTTCGTGACCGATACCTACCCGGGCGGCTACTGGGTCGATCAGGGCTACAACTGGTTCGGCGGATCGTGAACGCCAGGGCACGGCCGCGCCCGCCGTGCTTCACGGGTGCGTCACGCCGATTAGCGCACTTGCAGATCGACGCGCAGGCCGACCGCCGCCGCCATGTTCACGAGCGCATCGAGCCCGAACAGGTTGATCTTGCCGCGCAGCAGATCGGACACGCGCGGCTGCGTGACGCCAAGCTGTTTCGCGGCCTGGGCCTGGCTGAGTTCGAGCTGCGCGATGCGCTGCTTGAGCGCGATCATCAGCTCGGAGCGCAGCTTCATGTTCTCGGCCTCGGCCGGCTGGCCCTCGATGGCGTCCCAGACATTCGTATAGCGTTCGTTGCTCATCGTTTCCTCTCGATCGTCAATGCGCGATAGCGCCGGGCGGCCAGTTCGACGTCGGCCTTGCAGGTGCGCGCCGATTGCTTGCGGAAGCAGTGCAGCACGTAGATCGCGTCCGCGAAGGTCGCGACATAGATGATCCGGAATGCGCCGCTCGCATCGCGCAGGCGGATTTCCCGCACGCCGACACCGATGGTGCGCATCGGCTTCCAGTCGTCGGGCGTCAGGCCGCGCTGCACCTGGTCGATCTGGTGGCCGGCCTCGCGGCGCGCCGCCAGCGGAAAGCCGCGAAGCGCATCCAGCGCGCTGCCGACGAAGACGACCGGCTTCGGCGGAAGGATGGTGGAATTATACAAAATTTTGTATGGATGTGTGCGGGTTGAACGGACAAAATGTCGGCGACCGGATCGGCAGGCCGACCGTCACGATAAGCGCGAAGCAACACCCGCGACGCATGACTGGCCGTCAGGCAGATGTATCGATCGCGATGGGCGGGGAAGGGCGTCGGGCGATGTCCGCGACGCCCGTGCAGCGCGTTTTCGGCCCCGGATTCGGTTCGTCCGGATGCCGAAAAATGTCGCGCCGAAACGTCAGTCGATATCCTTTCAGACAGGTCCGATGATGCTTTCGAATCCGTGATGCCATAATGCCGAGCGTGCGCAACCGAAGCGGTCTGCGCACGTTTTGTTGACCCTCTGCCGCCGCTTGCCGGTTCTTATTCGTCGCCGTTCGCACTGCCATGTCGTTCCGCACGTTCGTCTCCGCCTTTCTGGTCCCGTCAGGGCCGTTTGCCGGCATCGCCGGCGTCTTTCAGCGGAGCACGCGACACGTCGTGCGGGCGGGCTGATCGATGACACCGCTCGACCGCCTCCTCGATTTCCTCGCCCGCCTGCCGATCCGGATCCGCCTGCCGCAAAGCCGCGGCGGCCGCGTCGCACTGGCCCTGGTATTCATCTATTTCGTCTGGGGTTCGACCTACAGCGGCCTGCATTTCGCGTTGCAGTCGTTCCCGCCGTTGCTGCTGTCGGGGCTGCGCAACCTGCTCGGCGGGATCGGCCTGTTCATCTTCGCGCTGCGTCGCAAGCCCGAATGGCCGACGCTGCTGGAAATCCGCAACTCGGCGATCGTCGGCACGATGCTGGTCGCGCTGTCGTCCGGCACGATCGCGCTCGGGATGCGCACCGTCAGCAGCGGCTCGGCCGCGGTGATGGTCGCGACGGTGCCGCTGTTCGCGACCGTGATCGCGGCGGTGGCCGGGCGTCCGGTGTCGAAGGGCGAGTGGGCGGCCGTCGCGCTCGGGATGGTCGGCATCGTCGTGCTGAATTCGGGCGGCGCGGGCGCCGCGAACTCGGCGCTCGGCACGATCTGCGTGCTCGCCGGCGCACTCTTCTGGGCGGGCGGCGCGCATCTCGCGACGCGGCTCAAGCTGCCGTCGGACCTGTTCCTGTCGACGTCGCTGCAGATCGGCCTGGGCGGGTTGATGTCGACGATCGCCGCATGGCTGATGGGCGAGCGCATCGAGCAGGTCGCGGTCGGCCCGGTGTTCGCGTTCGTGTACCTGATGGTGTTCTGCACGATGGCCGCGTACGTCGCGTACGGCTACCTGATCCGCCATACGAGCCCGATCATCGCGAGCAGCTGCATGTACGTGAACCCGATCGTCGCGGTCGCGCTCGGCGCGCTGATGCTCGGCGAGCCCGTGACGACGGCGACCGTGATCGCGACGGTCGCGATCCTCGGCAGCGTCGGGCTGTCGTTCGTGTTCGATCCCGCGCGCCGGCCCGCGGCGCGCGCGGCGGCCGACGCTTCAGCGGCCCCGGTGACCGTGGCCGCCGAACCGGCGGCGGAGGCGGCGTCCGTGCCGGATCAGGCCGCGATGCCGGACCCGGCGCCGATCCTCGCGCCTTCCGCGGTACCGCTTGCGGTGCCGGCACCGGGCGCCGTCGTGGACCCGGCCGCGGTCATGGATCCCGCGCCGGCATTCACGCTTCCGCCGGCCGGCGAACCGGCCGCGTCCCGCGCCGACGCGTGATGCCGGCGCGCGCGGCGGCGTTCAGCCGCGCCGTGCGCCGCGATGGTGGGACCAGCCGGCGAGCGCGGCAAACAGCAGGCCGGTCGCGCACATGCCGGTCCAGCCGAACGCGTGCCACGCGGCGACGCCGACCGACGAGCCGAGCGCGCCGCCGATGAAGTAGCACACCATGTACACGGTGTTGACGCGACTGCGCGCCTCGGGCTTCAGCGCATAGATGCGCGACTGGTTCGAGATCTGCGCGGCCTGCACGCCGACATCCAGCACGATCACGCCAATCACGAGCCCGACGAGGCTCGTCCCCGACAGCGCGAAAATCACGAACGACGCCGCGAGCAGCGCGATCGCGAGCGAGATGATCGCGCGCGGGCCGCGCTGGTCCGCGAAACGGCCCGCGTATGGCGCGGCCAGCGCACCCGCCGCGCCGACGATCCCGAAGAGACCCGCGGCCTGCGGGCCGAGGTGGAACGGCGCGCCGGCGAGCAGCAGCGTGAGCACCGGCCAGAACGCGCTGAACGCGGCGAACAGCGCGGCGCCGGTCAGCGATGCCTCGCGCAGCCCGCGCAGTTCGACCGCGAGGTGCCACATCGAGCCGAGCAGCTTGCCGTACGACAGCGTCGACGTCGGCGAGCTGCGCGGCAGCCGCAGCACGATCACCGCGGCCAGCGCGACGAGCGCCGCGACCGATGCACCGAACACCGCCCGCCAACCGAAATATTCGGCGACGAAGCCGGCCGCCGTGCGCGCCAGCAGGATGCCGAGCAGCAGGCCGCTCATCACGGTGCCGACCGCATGCCCGCGCTCGGCCGGCGGCGCGATTTCGGCCGCGAACGGCACGGCCTGCTGCGCGATCGTCGCGAGCACGCCGATCGCGAGGCTCGCGGCGGCGAGCACCGCCAGCGACGGCGCGGTCGCGGCCACGATCAGCGCGATCGACAGGCCCGCGATCTGCATCAGGATCAGCCCGCGACGATCGAAACGGTCGCCGAGCGGCGCGAGCAGGAACATGCCGGCCGCATAGCCGAGTTGCGTCGCGGTCGGCACCGCGCCGATCCACGACGCGCCGTCGGGAAAGGCCGAGCGGAAGCTGTCGAGCAGCGGCTGGTTGTAATAGATGTTCGCGACCGACACGCCCGCGATCGTCGCGAGCAGCAACAGCAGGCTGCGCGAGTAGTGGGGCGAGGCGGCATCGGTCGGACGGTCGGTGGAGGCGGCGGACATGGCGGCAACGGAACGGAGTTGGGCGGCGTGGGCGCGCGGCACGGCGTCGGCTGCGCAGGCGGCCGGGCGCCGATCGAGGGTGCCGATCATACCGGAGCACGGTGAATCCTGCCGGCCGTGCCGCCAGGCGGCCGGGGCGTGACCGGCCGCTATCGGCCGCGACCGCCCGCAGCCGCCCGTCATCGCGCGCGACGCGCGCCTTCAGTCGACCAGTTCGCCGCTCGGCTCATAGAACGGGTAAGGCCCGTCGCCTTCGTCCACGTACACGTGATGGGACATCATTCCCGCTTCCGGCGTATAAGCGTGCACCGCGAATGCGGGCGGCTCGAGCCGGAACGCGGACGGCGCGTCCGCGCGCAGGTCGAACGCGACCTGATGCGCGGGCGCCGGCACGGCCGACGCAAGCGTGCCGCCGAAGCGCGTGAACATCGTCCGGTGCACGTGGCCGCACAGCACGCGTTCCACGTTCGGATGGCCGCGCAGCAGCGCATCGAGTTTCGCGGCAGCGGCGGGGGCGAGGCGCAGCGCGTCCATGTGCCCGATCCCGGAGGCGAACGGCGGATGGTGCAGCGCGACGATCACCGGACGGTCGCGTGCGGCGTCGAGCTGCGCGGCGAGCCACGCGAGCCGCGCATCGCACAGGTCGCCGGGGCTCGCGCCGGGCACCTGCGAATCGAGCGCGAGCACGCGCACGGCGCCGATGTCGAGCGCGTACTGCACGAATTCGCCGTCCTGCAATTCGGGACGATCGGCGAACGCGCGCCGCAACCCCGCGCGATCGTCGTGATTGCCGACCATCAGGTAATACGGAATCTCGAGCGGCGCGAGCAGGTCGCGCAGATGGCGGTATTCGTCGTCGTGACCGAAGTCGGTCAGGTCGCCCGTGACGAGCACCGCGTCGGGACGCGGCACCAGCGCGTTCAGCTTCGCGATGCAGCGCGCGAGCGCGGCGGCGGTGTCGACGCGCCGGTACGCGAGCTGGCCCGGACGCTTGATGTGGAGATCGCTGATTTGAGCAAGCAGCATCGTCGTTCCTCGGAATGTCTGGTTATCGTGGGGCGGTGTTACGCGGCGAGTGCGATCAGGCCTTCCGCCGCGATCGTGAGGCCGACCGCCGTGCCGCGCGCGAGCTCGATGCGGCCCGGCACGTCGATCACGAGTGCGTCGGGCGCCGCCTGCTCGATCGTGAGCCGCGTGCGCTCGCCGAGGAACGCGCACGCGCCGATCGCACCGCGCAGCGGCGCATGCGCGGGATCGGCGAGCTGCGCATCCTCCGGGCGGAAGAACCACTCGTCGGCGGCGTGCGGCGTGACGATCGAGCCACCCGTCGTCACGAGCGCGCCGTCGCGCCATTGTCCCGCAAGCCGGTTCAGCGTGCCGATGAACTGCGCGACCGTGCGGTTCGCCGGCCGGTAATAGATGTCGCGCGGCGTGCCGATCTGCTCGATGCGGCCCGCGCCCATCACGACGATCCGGTCGCCGAGCTCCATCGCCTCGGCCTGGTCGTGCGTCACGTACACGGTCGTCACGCCGAGTTCGCGCAGCAGCGCGTTCATCTCGCGGCGCAGCACGTCGCGCAGTTTCGCGTCGAGCGCGGTCAGCGGCTCGTCGAGCAGCAGCACGCGCGGGCGCACCGCGAGCGCGCGCGCCAGCGCGACACGCTGGCGCTGGCCGCCCGACAGCTGATCGACCGGTTTGTCCGCATGCGCGTCGAGCCGCATCATCGCGAGCAATTCGTCGACGCGTTCGCGCAGCGCGCGCGGCTCGGTCTTGCGGATCTTCAGCCCGTAGCCGACGTTGCCGCGCACCGTCAGGTTCGGGAACAGCGCGTAGTTCTGGAACACCATGCCGACCTGGCGACGCTCGATCGGCAGCGCGGTCACGTCGTCGCCGCCGAACCGGATCGTGCCGCCGGCGTCCGGCGTGTCGAGGCCGGCGATCAGGCGCAGCGTCGTCGTCTTGCCGCAGCCCGACGGGCCGAGCAGCACGAGCGTCTCGCCCGCGCCGATCGACAGGTCGAGCGGTTCGAGCACACGCGTGCCGCGGAACGTCTTCGCGCAGCGGGTCAGGGTGATGGGAGTGGAATCGAGTTTCATGGGAGCGGGAAAGTCAACGCAGGGTCAGCGCGGGCGACGCTTCGGCGCGCGCGTGCCTGACGGATCGACGCCGAGCCACTGCATCGCGACGAGAAGCGGCAGCGTCATCAGCAGGAACACGATCGTGTACGCGCTGCCGACTTCGAGGCGCAGCGATGCATAGGTGTCGGCGAGACCGACGGGCAGGGTCTTCGTATCGGGCGTATGCAGCATCCACGTCAGGTTGAATTCGCCGATCGACAGCGTGAGCACCGCGAGCGCGCCCGCGACGATGCCGGGGCGCAGGTTCGGCAGCACGATCGTGACGAAGCGCGTGACGAACGACGCGCCGAGGCTCGCCGCGCCTTCCTCGATCGTGCGCAGGTCGGCGCCGGCGGCGACGGCCGCGACCGCGCGCACCATGAACGGCAGCGTGAACACGACGTGGCCGACGACGATGAACCACAGGCTCATCCGGAACGCGGTGAAGCCGCCGTACACGACCAGCAGCGCGAGCGCCGACGCGAGGCCCGGCAGCGCGACCGGCAGCACGAGCGCCTCCTCGATCACGCGGGCGACGCGGTTCTTGCTGCGCGCGAGCGCATAGCCGGCCGGCACGCCGACGACGAGCACGATCGCGAGCGTCGCGAACGCGACGCCGAGCGACAGCGCGACCGAGCCCTGGTATTGCTGCCACACCTGTTCGAGCCAGCGCAGCGTGAGGCCGCTCGACAGCCCGCGGAAATAGTTGACGGTGAGGCCCGCGAGCACCGACATCACGACGGGCACGATCAGGAACGCGCACAGCAGCAGCGTGACGCCCCATTGCAGCGCGGCGATCGCACGCGCGCCCGACACGCGCGGCGCGCGGCGTGCGGCGCCGTTCGCATGCGACGGGGCGGGCGCCGGCGACGGCGCGGACGAACCGGAAAGCGATTGCATGAAGAAATCCTCAGGCCGCGGCGGCGGCGGTGTGGCCGGTAAAACGGCGCGCGAGCGCGAGCACGGCCCAGGTGACGATGCCGAGCACGATCGACAGGCCGGCCGCCGTCGCGATGTTCGCGTTCAGCGTGAACTCGGTGTAGATCGTCATCGGCAGCACGTTCAGGTCGGTGGCGAGCGTGAACGCGGTGCCGAACGCGCCCATCGCGGTCGCGAAGCAGATCGCGCCGGCCGCGATCAGGCCCGGCGCGAGCGCCGGCAGCACGATGTCGACGAAGATGCGCCACGGCGACGCGCCGAGCGAGCGCGCCGCTTCCTCGAGCGACGCGTCGAGCTTCGACGCGGCCGCGATCACCGTGACGATCACGCGCGGAATCGAGAAGTACAGGTAGCCGACGAACAGCCCGGCGACCGAATACGCGAACACCCACTTGTCGCCGGTCAGCTTCGCGGACAGCATCCCGATCAGCCCTTGCCGGCCGGCGAGCATGATCACCATGAAGCCGACCACGACGCCCGGGAATGCAAGCGGAAAGGTGAGCAGCGCGAGCAGCACGCGCTTGCCGGCGAATTCGCGGCGCGCGAGCAGCAGGCCCGAGATCGTCGACAGCGCGAGCGTTGCGAGCGTGACGCCGGCCGACAACGCGACCGTTTCGCCGAGGCTCTTCATGTAGCGCGCGTTGCCGAGCAGCGCCCCGTACTGCGTGAGGAAGGCGCCGTCGGCGGACACCCGCACGAGCGCCGCCATCGGCAGCAGCCAGAACGCGGCGAACACCGCGAGCGCCGGCGCGACGAGCGCGACGCGCCAGCGCAGCGGGAAAGTCAGGTCGAGCATGGCTTGAGTCCGGCGCTTACTGCATCACCTGCAGGTATTGCTGGCCGAACGCTTGCTGACCGGCCGCCATCTTGCCGAAGTCGACCGATTTCGCCCGGGCGTATTCGCTCGCCGGCAGGAACTTCGCGGCGACGTCGGCGCCGAGCGTCTGCGCGCGCACCGGACGCAGGTATGCGTTGGCCCACAGCTTCTGGCCTTCGTCGGACAGCACGAAGTCGAGCACCTTCCTGCCGTTCGCATCGTGCGGCGCGCCCTTGACGAGGCTCATCACGTACGGCACCGCGATCGTGCCTTCCTTCGGAATCACGAACTCGACGTTCGCGTGATCCTTGTACTTCGCGCGATACGCGTCGAAGTCGTAGTCGAGCAGGATCGGAATCTCGCCGGACAGCACGCGCGCATACGCGGTCTGCTTCGGCACGATCGGCGCGTTGGCCTTCAGCTTGCGGAACCAGTCCAGCGCCGGCTTGAAGTTGTCGAGGCTGCCGCCGAGCGCCTGGTTGACGGCGACCGCGCCCGCATAGCCGACGAACGCGCTCGACGGATCGAGGTAGCCGACCATGCCCTTGTATTCGGGCTTCAGCAGGTCGGCCCACGAGCGCGGGACCGGCTTGCCGTCGAGCGCGTCCTTGTTCACGAAGAAGCCGAGCGTGCCCGAGTGGATCGCGAACCAGTAGCCCTGCGGGTCCTTCAGGTTCGCGGGGATGTCGTTCCAGTGCGCGGGCTTGTACGGCGCGATCACGTCCTTGTCCTTCGCCTGGAATGCCGACGACACGCCGAGATAGACGACGTCGGCGACCGGGCTCTTCTGCTCGGCGATCAGCTGGGCGATCGCCTGGCCCGAGTTCTTGTTGTCGAACGGCACGCGGATGCCGGTCTTCTGCTTGATCGCCGCGATCTGCGCGGCCCAGTCGGCCCATTCGGGCGGACAGTTGTAGCAGATCGCGGTTTCGTCGGCGTGGGCAGCGGGTGCGAACGCGACGAGCGCGGCGCAGGCGATGGGTGCCGCGAGCACGCGCAGCAGCGAGGTCAGGCGAAAGGACACGGTGGGTCTCCGGGCGGGGTAAGGGTATGTCGCCGCACCGCGCACGCTGGCGCGGCGCGCGCGTTCAGGCTTGGTGAAACTGAAGGTCGACTGCCGGCGGCGCGACCGTCGCGCCGTCGCGCACCGTGTGCGGCAGGATCAGCGACGTGCGCTCGATCGTCGCGCCGCCGATGCATTCGACGAGGCGCTGCCATGCATGGCGGCCGATGTCCTGGTTCGGCGTCGCGACGCTCGCGAGCGGCGGCGCGAGCAGCTCGCCGATCGCGATGCCGTCGAAGCCGAGCACCGACAGGTCGTCGGGAATCGAGAAGCCCGCGCGACGCAGGCCGCGCATGACGACCATCGCGAGCAGGTCGTTGCTGCAGAAGAGGGCGGTCGGGCGCGTGGCCTGCGCGGTGAGGTGCGCGAGCACCGCGTCGGGCAACTCGGCCGCGTTGAAGTCGACTTCGACCGGCGGCAGCGTCGCGACGCCGGCTTCCTCGAGTGCCTGCGCGTAGCCGAGATGGCGCTGGCGTGCGCGATCCGACGCGGCGAGCGAGCCGGCCAGCATCAGCACGCGGCGATGGCCGCGCGCGGTCAGCAGACGGACGCCGTCATAGGCGGCGCGGCGGTTGTCGACCGACACCGACGGGCGGCGTTGCGTGTCGTTGTGCATCAGCACGTAATGCGGGCCGTCGCGGTCGAGCATGTCGAGCAGCGGGTGCGTGTCCGCATCGGCGACGGTCAGGATCAGCCCTTCGACGCGCTGTTCGCGCAGCGTCTCGATCGCATGGCGCTCGCGTGCCGCGTCGTATTCGGTCGTCATCAGGATCAGCTTGAAACCGGCCGCGGTCGCGAGTTCGTCGATGCCTTGCAGGCAGTCGGCGAATACCGGGTTCGACAGCGTCGGCACGACGACGCCGACGAGCCGCGTGCGCTCGCCGCGCAACTGCCGGCCGAGCGGGCTCGGGCGGAACTGCAGCGTGTCGATGGCGGTGCGGATCGTTGCCAGCGTGGCGGGGCTGACGGTGTGCGGCGCGTTGATCGCGCGCGAAACGGTGGCGATCGAGAAGCCGGCGAGCGCGGCGACGTCCTTGATGGTCGGGGTCATGAAGTTACGCGATGTAAACGTTTTCGGCGGGAAAATTATCGAAAACGTTTGTGACTTCGCGATGACGTCCGAGCCGTTTGTTTCGCAAGAAACACGATACAAACCTCAGACGTTTGACGCCCGGCGAGCGGGGCGGATTCGATTGTATCGGCGGATGCTGCGGCGCGGGACGAAATCGATGAAGGTGTCGTGTCGATCTCGACGACGGCGGATGAATCGGGGCGCGGACGGTGCGGGCCGACATGCTGCATCGCGATGCAATGCGCGTGAATCAGCTAACGCAAGTGCAAGCAATGGTAGAATCGCGTCCGCCCTTTTGCCGGGGTGATGAAATTGGTAAACATAGCGGACTTAAACGATTGAGTGCCCGACCGGAAACGGTCGGTGCAGAACCCTTCAAATTCGGCGAAACCCCTGACGCGCGACGCGCATCGAGGCAACGCCGAGCCAAGCCTCGCGGTACAGCTCAAGCGAGGAAGGTGTAGAGACTAGACGGGGGGCGCCTAAGGCGCACGGGCGGCGATCACGCCCGCGCGCGACGGCGAAGGCATAGTCCAGCGCACGAACGGCTTCGTTTCGACGACGCCGGCTTTGAAAGAAGCAGTGTGACGAAAATCCGCCGCCTTGATTGGCTTGCCGGTTCGAGTCCGGTCCCCGGCACCATATGTATTTGCTGACACTCCTCCGGTTAGGCGGCATGGGCCGAGCCATTGCGTGCGCGCCAGCCGTTTCTCCTCCGGTTCGATCACCCCGCCAACTCCATCATCCCGCTGTAGCTGTCGCCGGCAAGCATCGCCGTTGACGCCGGATTGGCGTACCGCCTGGATGGCGCCTCGGCCCAATGTCGTTGCAAATGGGACCGAGGCTGGACGCCTAACCGCGCGTGATCATCCATGCACCGCTACCGCTCCCTTCTCGATCGACCAGCAACGAAGCCGAAACGTTGTACAGGAAGCCGGATCGGCCTTCGCCCCGTGTATCCAGGAATCCGGTGCCATTATTGAATGAATTCAGCAAAAAGAGCTGGTCTTCAGTAATCAGTTGCGGATCGTTCTGGGGGTTCGAACGAATGAAAATATGCCAGGCGACGGATCCGGTGCCGCCGAGGCCGCCTGATGTAGCGACGTCGAGATTTTGGCCGTTACTTGCCTTGTTATTGAATAGCGCCAGAAAGCTATTGTCCTTGGCGCTCTGAAGCAGAATCTGGTCGCAACTCAGGACATTTTGCCCCTTGGGTTTCTGGTTGAGCGGCGACACGATAATCCACTGCGTTGCAGTTTCATTTCCGCTGAGCGACGAAACCGTCCCCACATAATCCTGGCCGCCATCAATATTAGAAGGGCCGCCCACGCACAGGTAGCCGCCTTTCCAATTGCCACTGTAGCCGTTGGTGAGTCGAATCACATCGCCGTACTTCAGGTAGTCTGCCATCGTTGTTCTCCGAGTTGTCACACGATGTTCGACGTGGCCGCGTCGGATCGAATTCTAGTCGAAAATTCTTCAGACATAAGCGATGTTACGTGTCCGCGCCAATTTATTCAGTTATCGAAAATATCCCGGTGGTGATGCAATTATCTGAAACGCAGATCGCCGATTTGGCGGTGCTGAATTAATGAAGCGAAAATAGGGTCCGGTTTTGAAGTGAATCCGAAAATGCTGAAATGACTGAATGGCACCTGCCAATATCGACAGGTTGTTTCGCTGTACTGCGTGCGCCATTATTTGCGTAATTATTGCGAACCTGTACCGCCCGTATTTAAAGAACCGCCGTTGCGCATCGAATTGCATTCGCGCCGGCGCAAGCGGCCAGGAACCGGCGTTACTCGCAATGATTCCCTTCCGCAGTGCGACGACGAGGCGACGAACCATGACATCCAGCAAACTCGGGCAAATGCAGGTCAACCTCACGTTGGCCTATGTGCTGAACAACGCGGCGACGGACAAATTCGGACACGGCATCCCGCAGCCGACAGCCCCGCAGGTGAAAAAGATCATCGTGGATCGCTTGAACGGATCGCGGATGACCCGGAACGATCAGTTCCAGATCGTTTGGGGGCCTGCGATCGTATACGACAAGACCGATGGCTACGCCGCCAATATCACGGCCGTCTTGCAATCGACCGCCACCGGCGAATATTCGGTGGTGACGAGCGGCACCAATTTCAAATCTGCGCTCGATCTCCTGGGCGACTTTTCGTTTAGCACCCTCGAGCCGTTCAGCGCGTATGTGCCGGACTGCCCGCCCGACGCACGCATATCGGCGGGTACCAACGGAGCGCTGTTTTTCGTACTGGACACGCCGGATTCAAGTCGCGTGAAGCTCGCAGACTTCCTGAGGAGCGTGCCGCCAACGTCGGTGGTCAACGTCATCGGGCACAGCCTCGGAGGCGCCCTGGCATCCGCGATCGTGTTGTACCTGAAGCATCAGAGTGGCTTGCAGGCCCACACGTACAACTGCCAGACATTTGCGGCCCCGACAGCGGGCAATGCGGCATTTGCCGACTATTTCAACCGGCAAATGCGGGATCGTGCGGTGCGCGTGTTCAATGCTCGGGATATCGTTCCGATGGCATGGAATGCGGACACCATTCTGCATGTGAAGGATGTCTACAGCGATGCGGGGCTGGATACCCCGCTCGATACGAAGATTGCCGTCGATGCGGTTTCCCTGGCGACCCGGCCCCTGGATTACGCGCAATGGGGAACGTCCGATCTCTCGGCATCGGTGACGACCGCGATGCAGTACCGGCTTGACGGTACGGTGAATGGACACATCCGGGATTTCTCGACGCAGGTTGGCTATCAGCATATCTACGAGTACATGACCTGCCTGGATATGGCACTCTCCGACATCGACATTCCCGGGCCGGGCCCCGGCCAAGTGGCGTCGCCAATAAACCGCTGAGGGTTGCACGAGTCCTGGGCAGCGCATGAGCGCGAACGAGGCCCGCACCAGGTGTCGCGCGCAAGCGGAAATTTGCGCGAGGCAAACGGCTGGGTGAAATGAATCGCGATGTCAAAGCCCGCTTCGGCGGGCTTTGTTGTTTCCGGTTCCTGCGGGGCGCGGCGGGTTTGCACCAGGACGGATCGCAAACGGATATTTCCGTCACGCGCCGGGCGCGGAGTCGACTCGATGGAGGATGCCGTCACGAGCATGCCGGACAGGACGCGGTGCCATCGCCGTGCGAGTGCGACAAGCGCTTCGCTTACCATCGGGATACGATTGACCCGAATGGATATCCCCGCCGCAACGCCACTCGCCATGCTCGATTCCACCTACCACTATTACGAACCCGCACAAGGCCACGGCCTCCCGCACGACCCGCTGAACGCGATCATCGGCCCGCGCCCGATCGGCTGGATTTCATCCCGTGGCGCCGACGGCACGGTCAACCTCGCGCCGTACAGCTTCTTCAACGCGTTCAACTATCGTCCGCCGATCATCGGCTTTTCGAGCACCGCCGCGAAGGACAGCCTGCGCAACGTGCAGGAAACCGGCGAATTCGTCTGGAACCTCGCGACGCGCGACCTTGCCGAACGGATGAACCAGACCTGTGCCGCGGTCCCGTACGGCGTCAACGAATTCGAACTCGGCGGGCTGACCGCGATTCCGTCGCGCCTCGTCGACGTGCCGCGCGTCGCGCAAAGCGGCGTGAACTTCGAATGCAAGGTGACCGACGTGATCCGGCTGCGCGATCATCGCGGCGTCGAGACGCCGGCGACGCTGGTGCTCGGCGAGGTCATCGCCGTGCATATTCGTCATGACCTGCTGAAGGACGGCATCTTCGACACGTTCGGCGCGGGCATCATCCTGCGCGCCGGCGGCCCGTCGGCCTACGCGCACGTGACGCCCGACAGCCGCTTCGACATCGCGCGTCCCGACGCGTGATTCATCGCCCGCCGGGCCAGCCGGACGGCCCAGCGGGCGCGGAAGCGCCCCGACGCACCGAGACCTCGCCGGGATCCAGGATTTCGCGGGGTCTTTTGCTTCGTATCGTCCGACATGACCGGCGTGTACCGATCGGTCCGGCTCGATACGCACGCTCCATCGGCCGCTGACGCAGCGCAGCACGGGCGACCTGCGTTCGCGCGGCCGCCGCCATCGATCGTCCGTCGACATCCGCCATGGCAAATCTGCTCATCCGGAGCGAGCGGGTTGGTCATCGACGTTTTGCGCCATAAGGCATAGATTTCCAAGGTTGGCGTGCTTATCCGCGCGCCAGCTCGCGCGTGAGCCGGCAACCGGCCGCGCGCTTCCATCAGCGTGAGACACAATCGAGCGTGGAGACGACACGATGAGCCTGTCAGAGCCATTGCGTCTGCATGTGCCGGAGCCCACCGGGCGTCCGGGCTGCAAGACGGATTTTTCCTATCTGCATCTATCGCCGGCCGGCGCGGTTCGCCGCCCGCCGATCGACGTTGCGCCGGCGGACACCGCCCATCTCGCCCGCAGCCTGGTGCGCGTGCTCGACGACCACGGCGAAGCCCTCGGCCCGTGGGCGCCGGACCTCGACGATGCGCGCCTGATCGCCGGGATGCGCGCGATGCTCAAGACCCGCATCTTCGACGCGCGCATGATGATCGCGCAGCGTCAGAAGAAGATCTCCTTCTACATGGTGAGCCTCGGCGAAGAGGCGATCGGCGCCGCGCATGCGATGGCGCTGCGTCACGGCGACATGTGCTTCCCGACTTACCGCCAGCAAAGCATCCTGATCGCGCGCAACGTGTCGCTCGAACGGATGATCTGCCAGTTGATGTCGAACGAAGGCGACCCGCTGAAGGGGCGCCAGCTTCCGGTCATGTATTCGGACCGCGAAGCCGGCTTCTTCTCGATCTCGGGCAACCTCGCGACGCAGTTCATCCAGGCGGTCGGCTGGGCGATGGCGTCGGCGATCAAGGGCGACACGAAGATCTCGTCCGCATGGATCGGCGACGGCGCGACCGCGGAATCCGACTTCCACACCGCGCTGACGTTCGCGCACGTGTATCGCGCGCCGGTCGTGCTGAACGTCGTCAACAACCAGTGGGCGATCTCGACGTTCCAGGCGATCGCGGGCGGCGAGGGGACGACGTTCGCCGGGCGCGGCGTCGGCTGCGGCATCGCTTCGCTGCGCGTCGACGGCAACGACTTCCTCGCGATCTACGCGGCATCGACCTGGGCGGCCGAACGCGCGCGCCGCAATCTCGGCCCGACGCTGATCGAGTGGGTGACCTATCGCGCCGGCGCGCACTCGACGTCGGACGATCCGACGAAATACCGGCCGGCCGACGACTGGGCCCATTTCCCGCTCGGCGATCCGATCGCGCGCTTCAAGCAGCACCTGATCGCGAAGGGCATCTGGTCGGACCGCGCGCACGACGCGCTCACGGCCGAGCTGGAAGCCGAGGTGATCGCCGCGCAGAAGGAAGCGGAGAAGTTCGGGACGCTGGCCGACGACCGGATTCCGTCGCCGGCCTCGATGTTCGACGACGTGTACAAGGAGCTGCCCGCGCATCTGCGCCGTCAGCGCCAGGAACTGGGAGCGTGATCATGGCGGAACATGAAACGACGACGGCATCGGCGCAGCCGATGACAATGATCCAGGCGCTGCGCTCCGCGATGGACGTGATGCTCGGCCGCGACGACGACGTGGTCGTGTTCGGGCAGGACGTCGGCTACTTCGGCGGCGTGTTCCGCTGCACCGAGGGCCTGCAGGCCAAGTACGGCAAGTCGCGCGTGTTCGATGCGCCGATCTCGGAAGGCGGGATCGTCGGCGCCGCGGTCGGGATGGGCGCGTATGGATTGCGACCGGTCTGCGAGATCCAGTTCGCGGACTACTTCTACCCGGCGTCCGACCAGATCGTGTCGGAAGGCGCGCGGCTGCGCTATCGCTCCGCGGGCCAGTTCACCGCGCCGATGACGATCCGGATGCCGTGCGGCGGCGGCATCTACGGCGGCCAGACGCACAGCCAGAGCCCGGAGGCGATGTTCACGCAGGTCTGCGGATTGCGCACGGTGATGCCGTCGAATCCGTACGACGCGAAAGGACTCCTGATCGCCTCGATCGAGAACGACGATCCGGTGATCTTCCTCGAGCCGAAGCGCCTGTACAACGGGCCGTTCGACGGCCATCACGAGCGTCCCGTCACGTCGTGGCTCAAGCATCCGGGCAGCGCGGTACCGGAAGGCTATTACACGGTGCCGCTCGATACGGCCGCCGTCGTGCGGCCCGGCAACGACTTGACGGTGCTGACGTACGGCACGACCGTGCATGTGTCGCTGGCCGCCGCCGAGGAGACCGGCATCGATGCGGAAGTGATCGACCTGCGCACGCTGTGGCCGGTCGATCTCGACACGATCGTCGCGTCGGTGCGCAAGACCGGCCGCTGCGTGGTGGTGCACGAAGCGACGCGCACCTGCGGCTACGGCGCCGAGCTGGTGTCGCTCGTCCAGGAGCACTGCTTCTATCATCTGGAAGCACCGATCGAGCGGACGACGGGCTGGGACACGCCGTATCCGCACGCGCAGGAATGGGCGTATTTCCCCGGCCCGGCCCGGGTCGGCGAAGCGTTGCGACGCGTGATGGAGGCCTGAGATGGGGATTCATGTCATCAAGATGCCGGATATCGGCGAAGGGATTGCCGAGGTCGAGCTGGTGGCCTGGCACGTGCGACCGGGGCAGACGATCGCCGAAGACCAGCCGCTCGCCGATGTGATGACCGACAAGGCGGCGGTGGAAATTCCGTCGCCGGTGGCCGGCAAGGTGCTGGAGCTCGGCGGGCGGATCGGCGAGATGATGGCGGTCGGCAGCGAGTTGATCCGTCTCGAAGTCGAAGGCGACGGCAACCTGAAGCCGGGCGCGAAGGCGCGCGAGCCCGGCGCGGAGGTGGCGCAAGCTCCGGCGGCGGTCGATGTGCGTGCGGAGTCGTCTTCCGTCGATGAGGGATCCGAAACACATGCGTCGCCGAAGGCGATGCCGCACGCCGCGTCCCGCGCGCCGGCCGAGCCGCGCCGCGCGGAACATGCGGTGCCGCCGCGCGCGGCACTGGCGCCGGGCGAACGGCCGCTCGCGTCGCCGGCGGTGCGCCAGCGCGCATGGGACATGGGCATCGAGCTGCGCTACGTGCGCGGCACCGGCGAAGCCGGGCGGATCCTGCACGCGGACCTCGATGCGTATGCACGCACGGGCGGTAGCGCGGCGCGCGGATCCCAAGCGCGCGGCTACGACGAGCGCAACGACGAAACCGACGTGCCGGTGATCGGCCTGCGGCGCGCGATCGCGCGCAAGATGCAGGAGGCGAAGCGCCGCATTCCGCACTTCAGCTACGTCGAGGAGATCGACGTCACCGAGCTCGAATCGCTGCGCGCCGAGCTGAACCGGCGCCACGGCGACACGCGCGGCCGGCTCACGCCGCTGCCGCTGCTGATCCGCGCGATGGTGATCGCGCTGCGCGACTTCCCGCAGATCAATGCGCGCTACGACGACGAAGCGGGTGTCGTCACGCGCTACGGCGCGGTGCACATGGGCGTCGCGACGCAGACGGACGGCGGCCTCACGGTGCCGGTGCTGCGTCATGCGGAAGCGCGCGACGTGTGGTCGATCTCGGCGGAAATCGCGCGGCTCGCCGACGCGGTGCGCGCGAATCGCGCGCAGCGCGACGAGCTGACCGGCTCGACGATCACGATCTCGAGCCTCGGCGCGCTCGGCGGCATCGTGTCGACGCCGGTCATCAATTATCCCGAGGTCGGTATCGTCGGCGTGAACCGGATCGTCGAGCGGCCGATGATCCACGACGGCGCGATCGTCGCGCGCAAGATGATGAACCTGTCGTCGTCGTTCGACCATCGCGTCGTCGACGGCGCGGACGCGGCCGAATTCATCCAGGCCGTGCGCGGCGTGCTCGAGCGTCCGGCGCTGCTGTTCGTGGAGTGAGAACGATGAAGAACGAACACACCACGTTGCTCGTGATCGGCGGCGGGCCGGGCGGTTACGTCGCCGCGATTCGCGCGGGGCAGCTCGGCATTCCGACGGTGCTCGTCGAGCGCGAACGGCTCGGCGGCACGTGCCTGAACATCGGCTGCATTCCGTCGAAGGCGCTGATCCACGTCGCCGATGCGTTCGAGCAGGCGTGCGGGCAGGCCGGCGACGGGATGCTCGGGATTCGCGTGCGCACGCCGGAGATCGACATCGCGAAAAGCGTCGCGTGGAAGGACGGCATCGTCGAGCGGCTCACGCGCGGCGTCGGCGCGCTGCTGAAGAAGCACGGCGTGCGCGTGCTGCACGGCGACGCGCGCGTGGTCGACGGCAAGACGGTCGACGTTGTGGCCGGCGACCACACGACGCGGATCGCCTGCGAGCATCTGTTGCTCGCGACGGGCTCGGAACCGGTCGCGCTGCCGTCGATGCCGTTCGGCGGCCACGTCGTCTCGTCGACCGAGGCGCTGTCGCCCGCGTCGTTGCCGAAGCGGCTGGTCGTCGTCGGGGCCGGGTACATCGGTCTCGAACTCGGATTCGTGTATCGCAAGCTCGGCGTCGACGTCGGCATCGTCGAGGTGGCCGAGCGTGTGCTGCCCGCATACGACGCGGAACTCGCGAAGCCGGTCGCCGATTCGCTCGCGCGGCTCGGCGTCGGGCTCTGGCTGGGCCACAAGGTGCTGGGCCTCGCGAGCGACGGCGCGGTGCGCGTGCAGGCACCCGACGGCGCGGAGAAGACGCTGCCGGCCGATCGCGTGCTGGTCGCGGTCGGCCGCCGGCCGCGCGTCGACGGCTTCGGGCTCGAATCGCTGCCGCTCGATCGCAATGGCCGCGCGCTGCGCATCGATGACGAATGCAGGACGTCGATGCGCAACGTATGGGCGATCGGCGACGTCGCCGGCGAGCCGATGCTCGCGCATCGCGCGATGGCGCAGGGCGAGATGGTGGCCGAGCTGATCGCCGGACGCCGCCGCAAGTTCACGCCGGCATCGATCCCGGCCGTGTGCTTCACCGATCCCGAGGTCGTCACGTCCGGCTGGTCGCCCGACGATGCGAAGGCGGCCGGCGTCGACTGCATCGGCGCGTCGTTCCCGTTCGCGGCGAACGGCCGCGCGATGACGCTGCAGGCGACCGACGGCTTCGTGCGCGTCGTCGCGCGGCGCGACACGCATCTGATCGTCGGCTGGCAGGCGGTCGGGCGCGGCGTGTCGGAGCTGGCCGCGGCGTTTTCGCAATCGCTCGAGATGGGCGCGCGGCTCGAAGATATCGGCGGCACGATCCACGCGCATCCGACGCTCGGCGAAGCGATGCAGGAGGCGGCGTTGCGCGCGCTGGGACATGCGTTGCATGTGTGAGCATGCGTCGGCATGCGCGGCCGCTCGAAGCCCCGCCACGGCGGGGCTTTTTTGCGTGCGCGGGTGACGGGCGGGACGCGGGTTGCGGTTGACCCTCCCGCGCGGACCGTTCATCGTGTCGATTCCACACCGATTCACCGGCCTCACACGGAATGACTTGCCATGAAACTGTTGCTCGTCGGCGCGACCGGACTCGTCGGGCGTCACGTCCTTGAAGCCGCGCTGGCCGATGCGCGGGTGGACCAGGTCGTCGTGCTCGCGCGCCGGCCGTTGACGCCGCATCCGAAGATGCGCGCGCTGGAGGTCGACTTCGATCACCTGCCCGAGGCGGCCGACTGGTGGCAGGCCGACGCGGTGATCTGCACGCTCGGCACCACGATGCGCGTCGCAGGCTCGCAGGCCGCATTCCGCCGCGTCGATCACGACTATCCGCTCGCGGTCGCGCGTCTCGCGCACCGGTTCGGCACGCCGACCTACGTGCTGAATTCCGCGCTCGGCGCCGATCCAGACTCGCGCATCTTCTACAACCGCGTGAAGGGCGAGGTCGAGCGCGCGCTCGCGGGCATCGGGTTCGCGTCGCTCACCTGCGTGCGGCCGGGCCTGATCGGCGGCAGCCGCGACGAATTCCGGTTCGGCGAACGGATGCTGGTGCTTGCGTTGAGCGTCGCCGGGCCGCTGCTGCCGCGGAAGTGGCGCGTGAATCCGGCGCCGCGCATTGCCCGCGCGCTGCTCGACGCCGCGCTCGAGGCGCGTCCGGGCGTGCATGTGATCGGATCGGAACGGTTGGCCTGAACCGCAACGGGCGACGACGCCATCGAGCGGGCCGAACGGTTGTAAGACTGTTTCGTCACACCAGGCAAAAGCGGACGTATGACGCGCACGCTGACCTACGATGAAGACATCGCGTCCATCATCTGCCCAACCGTGTGCACGCACTACCGCGCCCCCGATGAAGACCCGGGTATCAGCGAGCTGAGGATCGGCATTGGCGACCTGTTTCGCCGCGAGCCGTGGGAACCCGACGTATATCCGGATTACGCGGCACCCATCGCGCGCGCCGACGGCGACGGCCTCGCGGTCGTCAGCGCGGTGTTCGGCTTCTGGCCGAAGTTCATGCAGCCCGAGCGTCTCGACGAGAATGGCCGCAAGCGAAAGAAGCTCGATACGGTGAACGCGCGCGCGGAAACGGTCGGTTCGTCGCGACTCTACGGCAACGCCTGGCGCAACGGCCAGCGCTGCCTGATTCCGGTGCGCTGGATCTTCGAGCCGTGCTACGAAACGGGCCGCAACGTGTGGCACCGGATCGGTGTCGACGGCTGGCAACCGTGCTGCGTCGCCGGCCTCTGGCGGCGTTACGAAACGGTCGACGGCCGCGAGCGGATCGGCATGACGATGCTCACGGTCAATGCCGACGATCATCCGCTGTTCGCGCGCATGCATCGGCCCGGCGACGAGAAGCGGGGCGTCGTGATCCTGCGCCGCGACGACTACGACGAATGGCTGCACGCGCGCGACATCGAGGCCGCGCGGCGCATGCTGACGCTCCTTCCCGCCGGCGACATGGTCGCCGCACCCGATCAGGCGTCGCCCGCCGGCGCCTGAGGTTTCGTTTTCCCTGCATTTCTCATACGGTCGACCGACACCTCCGATCGCCGGATGCGCTCCGTTTTCCCGGCCGATCCGGAAGGCTGCCGGACACCGGGTAATCACCGATATCTGCCTGGTTGTATATACAAGATCATCCGCTGGCACTGTCGGCCACGGGGCGTGCCGGCTGCGCGCCAGCGTGCGGACCGTGCGTGGCGCGTGTCCCGGCGATTCACGGCGCGCCGCATCCGACGAGTCGAAAGGGCGGCTCGGCACGTTCCCCGTCTCGTCCAAACCGTTTGCGATCCTCAGTATCTTGGAGATTTTCCCGTGTCAACGAATCCCAGTGGAAAAGCCGGTGGTCTGATCGAGGTACGCTCGATCGATTTCATTCCCGACGCCGAACGCCACGGCGGCCTGTTGAGCCAGTTCACGCTGTGGCTGTCGGCGAACATGCAGATCACGGCCATCGTCACGGGGGCGCTGGCGGTCGTGCTCGGCGGCGACGTGTTCTGGTCGCTGGTCGCGCTGCTGCTCGGCCAGCTCGTCGGCGGCGCGGTGATGGCGTTGCACGGCGCGCAGGGGCCGCAACTCGGCTTGCCGCAGATGATCTCGAGTCGCGTGCAGTTCGGCGTCTACGGCGCGATGATTCCGATCGTGCTCGTGTGCCTGATGTATATCGGTTTTTCCGCCAGCGGCTCGGTGCTCGCCGGGCAGGCCGTCGCGCAACTGCTGCACGTCGACGACGCGGCCGGCATCCTGCTGTTCGCGGCCGTGATCGTCGTGCTGACGGTGTTCGGCTATCGCGCGATCCACTTCGTCGGCCGGATCGCGAGCGTGGTCGGCATCGTCGCATTCGTCTACATGTTCGCGCAGCTGTTCGCGAACCACGACGTCGGCGCGCTGCTCGCGAACCGGCACTTCTCGCTCGCGAGCTTCCTGCTGTCGATGTCGCTGTCCGCGTCGTGGCAGATCGCGTTCGGCCCGTACGTCGCCGATTATTCGCGCTACCTGCCGCGCTCGACGTCGTCGGTCGCCACGTTCCTCGCGGTGGGCCTCGGCTCGGTGATCGGCGCGCAGGCGGCGATGGTGTTCGGCGTGTTCGCGGCCGCGCTGGCAGGCAGCCAGTTCGCGCACCATGAGGTGTCGTATATCGTCGGGCTCGGCTCGACGGGCGCCGTGGCTGCGTTGCTGTATTTCACCATCGCGTTCGGCAAGGTGACGGTGACGGCACTCAACGCGTACGGCAGCTTCATGTCGATGGCGACGATCGTCAGCGGTTTCCGCGGCAAGGGTGCGGTGTCGTCACGCAGCCGTCTCGTGTACATCTTCGGGATGATCTGCGTGTCGACGCTGATCGCGCTCGCCGGCCGCCATTCGTTCCTGAAGGAATTCACGGCGTTCATCCTGTTCCTGCTCGCGTTCTTCACGCCCTGGAGCGCGATCAACCTGGTCGACTACTACTGCTTCACGCGCTCGCGCTACGACGTGCCGGCGCTGTCCGATCCGGACGGCCGCTACGGCCGCTGGAACGTGATGGCGATCACGATCTACGTGGTCGGCATCCTGGTGCAGCTGCCGTTCATGTCGACCCACATCTACACGGGCGCGCTCGTCGACGCGCTCGGCGGCACCGACATCTCGTGGATCCTCGGCCTCGTCGTGCCGGCCGGGCTGTACTACGTCGGCGCGCGTGCGTCGCGACGCAGCATCCCCGAGCGCCTGATCCTGCCGCTCGAACGCGGCGAGGTTCACCACTGAACTGAATGACGCGTCGCGTCGCCCGTCGTGCCGGCCGGCAGCCGTACGGATCGCCGCGTGCTTACGAACTCGCGGCGACCGGCGCGCGGCGGCGCTGGATCATCTGCAGCGCAACCAGCGCCAGCCCGGCCGCGGCGATCAGCCCGCCGACGAGCGGCACCGCCGCGTAGCCGAAGCCGGCCGAGATCGCCGCGCCGCCGGCTGCCGCGCCGACCGCGTTGCCGAGATTGAACGCGCCGATGTTGACGGCCGAGGCGAGGCCCGGCGCTTCGTGTGCGGCACGCATCACGCGCATCTGCAGCGGCGGGACCACCGCGAACGTCGCGACACCCCAGACCAGCAGCGTGACCGCCGCACCGACATGCGTGCGGGCGAGCAGCGGGAACGCGGCCATCGTCACGATCAGCAGCACGAGGAAGCCGATGAGCGTGCCGTCGAGCGAGCGGTCGGCGAGGCGGCCGCCGGCGATGTTGCCGATCGAGAAGCCGACGCCGATCAGCACGAGCATCGCGGTGACGAAGCCGGGTGTCGCGCCGGTCAGGTGTTCGAGCGTCGGGGCGACATACGTGTACAGCGTGAACATCGCGCCGGCGCCGAGCACCGTGGTCCCGAGCGCGCCGAGCACGACGGGGCGCGTGAGCACCGACAGTTCGGCACGCAGGTTCGGCATCTTGCCGGCTTCGCCTTTCGGCAGCGCGGCGAACAGGCCGGCGATCGCGATCAGGCCGAGCGCGGCGGTCGCCGCGAACGACATGCGCCAGCCGATCATCTGGCCGAGCCAGGTCGCGGCCGGCACGCCGCCGACGTTCGCGATCGTGAGGCCCATGAACATCGTCGCGACCGCGCTGGCCTGTTTTTCACGCGGCACGAGGCTCGCCGCGACCACCGAGCCGAGCCCGAAGAACGCGCCGTGGTTCAGGCTCGTGACGAGCCGTGCGAGCAGCAGCGTCGTGTAGTCCGGCGCGACGGCCGACAACAGGTTGCCGATCGTGAAGATCGACATCAGCGCGATCAGCGCCGAGCGACGCGACCAGCGCGCGAGCAGCAGCGTCATCAGCGGCGCGCCGACCATCACGCCGATCGCATACGCGCTGATCAGCATGCCGGCCTGCGGAATCGACACGCGTACGCCGTCGGCGATCACGGGCAAGAGGCCCATCGGCGAGAACTCGGTCGTGCCGATGCCGAACGCGCCGGCGGCAAGCGCCAGCAGCGGCAGCGCGGCGCTGCCGCCCGGGCGGGAAGGGGAAGAGGTCGTGCTGTTCACGCGATGAGCTCCTGCAAGCATGGGGCAACGGCACCGGGCCATTGCGGACAGGGCGAAGTGTGCCTGCGTTACTTTTGCGGAAAAAGCTGCGCTCGGGCGAAATTATCTTGATTCGATGTCAATAATTCGGAGTCGAGCCGGCATGCGTGTGCGGCCCGAGTGGCGCGGTTTCGGCGATTCGCCGGCGCGGCTCGCCGATGAAAAAAGCCCCGGTCACAGGGGGCCGTGACCGGGGCGAAAAGCATCCTCTCTTTGGCACGAGGGTTGGATGCGGGCGCAGTATATTTCGGGGCATAACATTTCGAAATGACGTTAAACGGCCTCTTTTGGTGCCAATTTAAAAATTCCGACGTGACTGCGTCGTCCGTTATCGATCTGAAAGATTTTTCGTTTGTCCGAGCCAATGTTTAGTGCGCGATGACGGCGAAGCCGACTGAATCCACCGTCGGCGCGCGGATCGCGCGTGCCGTCGATCGATCATTCCGCTTGGCCGGCCGCGTCGCGCACCGCTTCGAGAAACCGCGCGACGACGGGAGACGCCGGCACCGCCGCACCGTCGAATACGAACTCGATATCGAAGCGGCTCGCGAGTTCGTCGAGCGCGACGAGCCGGACCGTGCGCGGGCACGTCGGCGACGCGCTTTCCGGCACGAACGCGCAGCCCATGCCGGCCGCCACAAGACCGATCAGCGTCGGGATGTCGCTGCCCACCTGCGCGATGCGCGGCGTGAAGCCGGCCCGTTCGCACTGCGCCATCAGGAAGCGGTGATGCGCGGCGGAGCGCTGCGCGTCGAACCAGACGAACGGCTCGTGCGCGACGTCGGCTAGCGTGCGCGGCGCGCGGAAGCGGCCGCCGGGCGGCGCGGGCATCGCGAGCACGAAGCGGTCGCTCAGCAGCCGCACGCCCGACAGATGCGGCGCTTCGTCTCGGCGCCACGCCATGATGCCGCCGTCGAGCTGGCCGCGCATCAGCGCTGTCGCCTGTTCGGCGGACAGCATCGGCGCGATCGACAACTTCACGTCCGGACACGCGTCGCGAAACGCCTTCAGCACGTTCGCGACGACCGGCAGCGGCAGGCAGTTCGGCAGCGCGCCGAGGCGCAGCTCGCCGAGCTGGCCGGATGCGCTGCGCAACGCGCGCTCGCGGCTGTCCTGCAACGTCGCGAGCAGGCCCGTCGCATCCTGCAGGAAACTCGCGCCGGCCGCGGTCAGCGTGACGCCCGTCGTGCGGCGGATCAGCAGCGGCGTGCCGATCGCATCCTCGAGCTCGCGGATCTGCCGCGACAGCGCGGGCTGGACGATGCCGGCCGCGCGGGCGCCGGCCATCACGCTGCCGGCTTGCGCGACGGCCACGAAGTAACGCAGGTGACGTAGTTCGATCTGGCGCATGCGGTGTCGACTCCGGTTGTCGGTCTTGATTCGGTGGATATGCCTGCCAAGCATGGCAGGCACCATTCGATGGTATTGGAAAAGCATGACGGGTGTGCCGTACGATGATCGACGTTGCCGGGCCTGTTCGCGGGCCGCGTGCGTTCCCTTTGTCCCGACCGTGTCCCGCACCATGCCGCTACATATCCCGACCCCCTATGTCCGCTCGCAAATCGCGTCGCGCCGTCTCGGCAAGAACATCCGATTGAAGCTCGACGCGCTGCAGCCGTCCGGTTCATTCAAATTGCGCGGCATCGGCGCGGTGTGCGAAGCGCGGCATGCGGCCGGCGCGCGCCGGTTCGTGTCGTCGTCGGGCGGCAATGCGGGCATCGCGGTCGCGTATTGCGGTCGCGAGCTCGGCGTGCCGGTGCTCGTCGCCGTGCCGGAAACCGCGTCGGCCCGCGCGCGGGCGCTGATCCGCGCGGAGGGCGCGGAGGTGGTCGTGCACGGCGCGAGCTGGGCCGAGGCGAACGCGTACGCGCTGTCGGCCGTCGGCGCGCAGGACGCGTTCGTGCATCCGTTCGACGACCCCGTGCTGTGGCAGGGGCACGCGACGATGATCGACGAGATGGCGGCGGCCGGCCCGAAACCCGACGCGGTCGTGCTCGCGGTCGGCGGCGGCGGGCTGCTGTGCGGCGTCCTCGAGGGGCTCGCACGCAACGGCTGGCACGACGTGCCGGTCGTCGCGGTCGGGACGGAAGGCGCGGACAGCTACGCGCGCTCGGTCGCGCAGGGGCATGCGGTCGACTTGCCGGCGATCACGAGCATCGCGACGTCGCTCGGCGCGAAGCGGCCGTGCGACGCGGCGGTCGAGTGGGCGAAGCGGCATGCGATCCATCCGGTCGTCGTGTCGGATGCGCAGGCGGTGGCTGCGTCGCTGCGGTTCGTGGACGAGCACCGGATCGTCGTCGAGCCGGCGTGCGGCGCCGCGCTGGCCGCGCTCGAACAGTCGGTGCCGGCGCTTGCTTCGGCGTCGGAAATCGCGGTGATCGTATGCGGCGGCGTGACGGCGACGGTCGAGCAGTTGCAGGCGCTGAACGCGACGTTGCGGTAACGCGCCAGCGCGCGTGCCGCGGCGCGGCCGGGCGGCGCTGCGGGGGTGAAGACGTAACGACGGAGTGATCGCGCGGCGGGAATGATCGCGGGCGTCGGCGGGAGTCGGGATTCGTGTGGTTCGTCGCGACGGGCTGCGCTCGATCGCCGGTCACGTCACGGCGCGCATGCGCAACCGGCCTTCGGGTGTGCGGCGATCAAGCGGGGCGTCGGGGAAGGGTGCACATGGCGCGCCGCGCGCGACGGGCGCACGACGCGGAGAGATGGTCTCGCGATCAGTTCGCGGTCGGCGCGCTGGCACCGGTCGGTGCGGACGACGCGACGGGATCGGCGGCAGCGGGCGCGGGCGTCTTGTCCGCCGATGCCGGAGCAGCGTTCGCGGAGGCAGGTGCGGAGGCTGCCGGCGCGGGCACGGCCGATGCCGATGTGGGTGCAGCCCGCATGACGGCGGCAGGTGTCGAAGCAGGCACGGCCGCCGACGCGGATGCCGGAGCCGATGCCGAGGAGGAAGGCGGGACTGCGGCCGAAGCCGCCGCAGGTGCCGAAGCCGATGTCGGCACGCCACCCCGCATCGCCCCCGGCGCGACCACGGCCGATGCCGCGGCAGGCGCAGCAGGCACGGCCGACGCGCCCGAAGCCGGCGCGACGCCCGGCCCCGACAGCGGCACCGGTGCGGCGGGCGGTGTCGGCACGACCGGCGTCGTCATCTTCATCGGCTCGCCCTGCGGCGTCGGCGCGGGTTCGGGCAGCGGCGTGACGGGTTCCTTCTCGGCCGCCTTCACGGTCGCGCGATCGCGGCGGGCCGGATCGATCTTCAGGAAATGCTCGACGAGATTGAAGAAGCGCTCGTAGAACACGCCGGCGGGAATCGTCTCGCTCGCGGTCTTCACGAGCGCGTCGTCGCTCGATCCGATCGGCAGCGACAGCGAGCCGAACACGCTGAGCCCGACGCTCGCCGACGTATTCGACTTCTTCAGCGTGTAGCGGTCCTGCACCGCGTTCACGTACGCGATGCTCGACGAGCCGTCGGCATTCGCGTCCGCGCACACGACGTGAAACTCGATCACGACGTGCATGTCGTTGCTCGGCTGGAAATTCTTGCTGCCGTCGACCGCATCGTTGCGCGACGACGACACCACGTAGCCCTGGCTCAGCAGCGCGCGCCGCGCGGCCTCGCAGGCCGCGTCGGATTTCGAGCGGAACGTGTGCGCATACGGGCTGCTCGTCGCGTCGAACTGCTCCTGCTGGTAAATCGGCTTGGGCGGCGACGAGCACGCCGCCAGCACGGTCGCGGCCGCGAGCGCGCACGAAACGGAAAACAGGCGAAATCGGTTGTGCATGGCGTCTTTCAAAAGGCTCGGCGAGATGCCGCGCGGGGCTGCGGGCGCAGCGGCGGGGCCGGTGCGATGCGCGTGGCAATCTCGTATGGCCGGGGCGTCATTATAGTTTCGTTTGATGTCGCGCTCGCTTCAGGCGGCCGGCGCAGGCCGCGCGGCGGCGAGCAGTCGCGATGCCAGCGGGTGGTGTTCACCGCGCCGCGAGCGGATCGCGTGGATTTCCTCAGTCACGTCGCCCGCCCGGCCGAGCCGGCGCAGCCCGCGCAGCAGCGATGCGTCGTTCGCGCCGAGTTCGCTGAGCGGAAACACGCCGAGGCCCCGCGCCGCGAACACGGCCATCAGCGCGCTGTCCTCGAATTCCCCGGCCACGCGCGGCACGATCCGTTCCCGTTCCAGCCACAGGTCGAGGCGTGCGCGCAGCGCCGAGTGGGCGGTCGGCAGCAGCACCGGCAACTCGGCGAGGCACTCCGGAAAGCGCTGCCGCGCGGCCGTCGTGACGAGCGCCGCGGGCCCGTACCAGTCGACCGGCGACGCGACGAGCCGCTCGCTCGTCACGCGCAGATTCGACCCCGACGGCGCGCCCTGGCCGGCCAGCACGAGGTCGAGGTGATGCAGCGCCAGTTCCGCGAGCAGCGCGTCGTGCTCGCCCTCGTGGCACAGCAGCCGCAGCGTGGGCGTGTCGAGCACCGGCGCGAGGATCGCATGCGCGGCGAGCTTCGAGATCCCGTCGGCCAGGCCGACCGCGAGCCGCACGGTCGGCTGGCTGGCCGCCGCGCGCACCTCGTCGGGAATCAGCCGGCCCATCTCGAAGATGACCTCGGCGCGCGCATACGCGGCCTGGCCCGCATCGGTCATCGCGACGCCGCGCCCGACGGGGCGCAGCAGCTGGTGGCCGAGCGCCTTTTCCAGTTCGCGGACCTGCGCGCTGATCGTCTGCACGGCCATGTCGAGCCGCTCCGCGGCGCGCGCGAAACCGCCTTCCTTCACGACGACCCAGAAATAGTACAGATGGCGAAAATTCAGCATCGGATCGATATTTCGGAAAAACCGAACCAAAGATCAGATTCTCTCTGATTTTTTCGAAGTCGTGGGGTGACCTATCATCGGGCTTTCCACATTCGAATCGGCCCTTTTCATGGACTACCTGCTGACGCTTGCCGCCGACCCCGCCGTCTGGGCCGCGCTCCTGACGCTCGTCGTGATGGAAGTCGTGCTCGGCATCGACAACCTGATCTTCATCTCGATCCTCAGCAACAAGCTGCCCGAAGCGCAGCGCGCCCGCACGCAGCGCCTGGGCATCGCGCTCGCGCTCGTGATGCGCCTCGCGTTGCTCGGCAGCGTCGCGTGGATCGCGAGTCTCACCGAGCCCGTATTCACGCTGTTCGATCACGCGTTCTCGTGGCGCGACATGATCCTGCTGTCGGGCGGCCTGTTCCTCGTCTGGAAGGCGACCACCGAGATCCATCACCACGTGTCGCACGACGGCGACGGCGCGGGTGCGTCCGGCGGCGCGGCCGGACTGACGGTATGGGCCGCGATCGGCCAGATCGTGATGCTCGACATCGTGTTCTCGATCGACAGCATCGTGACCGCGATCGGCATGACCGAGCACGTCCCGATCATGTTCGTCGCGGTGATCGTCGCGGTGAGCGTGATGCTGTTCGCCGCGCAGCCGCTCGCACGCTTCATCGACCGCAACCCGACGATCGTGATGCTCGCGCTGTCGTTCCTCGTCGTGATCGGCATGACGCTGATCGCGGAAGGCTTCGGTTCGCACGTGCCGAAGGGCTATATCTACGCGGCGATGGCGTTCTCGGCGTTCGTCGAAGGCATGAACATGCTGGCGCGGCGTGCGAAGGCGAAGCGCGCGGCGCGGGTCGAAGGTCACTGAGAAAGCGGGCGGGCGAGGGCCCGCCCTTGGTTCGGAATGCTCAACGAAAGGAGAAGCGCGATGAAATGTCCGGTCTGCAAGACGCCCGACCTGTTGATGGCCGAGCGCCAGTCGATCGAGATCGATTACTGTCCGACGTGCCGCGGCGTGTGGCTCGATCGCGGCGAGCTCGACAAGCTGATCGCACGCGAAACCGGCGATGCGCCGCCGCGCCGCGACGAGCCGCCCGTGCGGCACGATGCGCAGGCGCCGCGCGGGCGTGACGACGGCTGGGGGCGTGACGGCCGCTCGCACGACGACCGCTATCGCCACGACGGCCAGCGTCGCAAGAAATCGGTGTTCGACCTGTTCGATTTCGATTGAGCGTGACGGCGGGCGTGCACCGCGCCGCACGATGGAAAAAAGCCCCGCCGGGTGTCATGCCCGGCGGGGCTTTGTCATGCGCGTCGCGCGATCGGCACGCGCCAGCGCTTACGCGTTGCCGGCCGTCACGTCGATGCGGCGCGGGCGTGTTTCCTCGCGACGCGGAATCGTCAACGTGAGCACGCCGTCGCGCAGGCTCGCATCGATGCGCGACGTGTCGAGATCGGGGCTCAGCACGAACGTGCGCGCGTAGCGCGGCGCGCGGACTTCGGCATGCCGCACGCGCAGGTCGGCCGGCGTGTCGATGCGCGTGTCGGCTTCGATCGTCAGCGTGTTGTCGTGCACCTTCACGTCGAGATTCTCGCGCGGCACGCCCGGCAGGTCGGCGCGCAGCGTGACGCGCCGTTGGTCTTCGACGATGTCGACGGCCGGCGCGATCGCGGGCCGGCGTGCGGCCTCGGCGGCGGGCGCGTGGACGGCGCCGGCCTGGCGTTCGGTCAGGTTCTGGCTCATATTCATGTCGTTCTCCTGAAGGTTACTGAACGTTGATCGCACGTGGCTTCGATGCCTCGCGCCGGCCGACGCGAATCAGCAGGCAGCCGTTTTCGTAGCGGGCGCTGACGTTGTCCGCGTCCGCGTTCTGCGGCAGCTCGACCACCCGGCGGAACGCGCCGTGAAAGCGCTCCTGCGCATAGGTGCGCACGTCGTCGCCGGCGTCTTGCGGCACGGGCTTGCGCTCGCCGCTGATCGTCAGCAGGTCCTTGTCGATCGAGACGTCGAAATCGGCCGCGGCCATGCCGGGGGCGAACGCGACGATCTCGATCGCGTCGTCGGTCGCGCCGACGTTCAGCGCGGGAAACGCGCTCGGCCGCACCGCGCGGATGCCGGTCGGAAGCTCGCCGAACAGGCTCGCCATCTGCCGCTGCACGCGGGCGAATTCATCGAACAGGTCGTGGCCGAAATGGATACCGCTCATGAAGGTCCTCCGGAACATGAAACGCGAAAGACGCGCCGACGCGACGCCGATGGCGAGTGCGATGCGCGGTTTTCCGCCGAGTCGAAACGGGGGCGGTGCGTGTGACGGGCACCGCCTGGCAACCGGTAATTAGAGGCCGCCGCGGCGGTTTTCAAGAGGGGAAGTGCGACCTGCTTCGACGCGTCGTGACGTGAATCGATGCGACAATCGTCGCGCTTTCCACAGACCACGGAGACGGGACGGACATGGACATTCAACGCATCGCGATCGTCGGGGCTGGCGTGATCGGCGCGAGCTGGGCGGCTTTCTATCTGTCGAAGGGCTTCGACGTCGTCGCGACCGATCCCGCACCGCAGGCCGACGCGCGTCTGCGCGACGCGCTCGCCGCATTCCTCGGTGACCGGGCCGCCGAACTTTCCGCGCGGCTGTCGTTCGATGCGGATCTCGTGCGCGCGCTCGACGGCGTCGATTTCGTGCAGGAAAACGGCCCGGAGCGGCTCGACCTGAAGCGCGCGCTGTACCGGCAGATGGACGACGTGCTGCCCGCGCGCGTGCCGATCGCGTCGAGTTCGTCAGGCCTGAAGATGTCCGAGATCCAGACCGCGTGCGACAAGCACCCGGAACGCTGCCTGATCGCGCATCCGTTCAACCCGCCGCACCTGATTCCGCTCGTCGAGCTGGTCGGCGGCGACGCGACCGACCGGAACGTGATCGCGCGCGTGAAGGATTTCTACGACGCGCTCGGCAAGCAGACGATCGTGCTCAACAAGGAAATGACCGGCCACGTCGCGAACCGGCTCGCGGCCGCGCTGTTTCGCGAGGTGTATCACCTCGTCGGCGAAGGCGTGGTGAGCGTCGCCGATGCGGACAAGGCAGTCGCATGGGGGCCGGGCTTGCGGTGGGGGCTGATGGGGCAGTGCCTGACCTATCACCTCGGCGGCGGCGCGGGCGGGATCGCGCACTTCCTCGAACATCTGTCCGGGCCGATCACGACGTGGTGGGACGACCTCGGCACGCCGTCGTTCGATCCGGCCGTCGATCGCAAGCTGAACGACGAACTGCGCGCGATCCAGGGCGAACGCTCGATGCAGGAACTGGCGGCCGAGCGCGACCGGCTGCTCGTCGAGCTGATCGACGCGCGGCGCCGCAGCTTCCTGCCCTGAGCGCGGCGCCGCGCGGCGTTCCGGTCGCGCCGTGAACGGCTATTGCTGGACGGCCGCTTGCGGTGCCCGCGGCGTCTGCGCGAGCCACGCGGGCTGCGCGGCCTGCACCAGTTCGCGATTGCGCGCGCGCGTCGCGGCATTCGGCGGATAGTTGCCGTCGTTGGTCGGCAGTTCGCCGTCGAGGTACGCCTGCTTCAGCTGCGCGACGACTTCCGCGCGCGTCAGGCCCTGCGCGGGGGCAGCGGCATCGGTTTGCGCGAAGGCGGGGGACAGCAGCGCGGCTGCGGCGGTCGCGACGGCGAATCGCAAGACGTTCATGGTGTGCTCCGATCAAGGGGACGGGATGGCGGCTGCGCGGCACATTGCCGTGCGTTCCGATGGGTCCCATTGTCGCGAGCGGGTGCTGCGCGGACGCTGACGCGTTCCGGGCAAGATTGTCAGTTGCGCGCTCACGCCGCGGCGGGGCGGCGTCGGCGTCACGGCGAAGGCGATCGCTACAGCTCGGCCGCCGCCGCGATCAGCGTCGCCTCGAGCGCGAGCGTCGAGCGCGATGCGGCCGCCGGCCGGTCGATCACGTATTCGAGTTCGCCGAGTTCGGGGAGCCCCGCGTCGAGCCGCGCGAGCCCGGCCGGAATCACGTAGCCCGCGAACGCGCTGACGCCGAGCCCCGCGCTCGCGGCCGCGCGCAGCACCGCGATGCTGCTGCTCACGACGGCGATCCGGTACGGGCGGCCGACCGCCTCGAGCGACTCGAGCACGCGGCGGCGCGATACGCTCGGCTCCGGATGCATCGCGAGCGGCAGCACGGCCTCGTGGCCGGTGATCCGCGAATCGGGGCCGGTGCACCAGTACAGCGGTTCGCTGCGGATCACGCGGCCGCGCCGGCTGCCCGCGACGCGCTTCGCGAACACCAGATCGTGGCGGCCTTCGTCGAGCGCGTCGAACAGGTCGCCCGACAACCCCGTCGAGATCGCGAGTTCGACTTCCGGATTGCGCTGCACGAAGCTCGCGAGCGCGGCCGTCAGGTGCGCGGACGCGAAATCCTCCGACATCGCGAGCCGTACCTTGCCCGACAGCGGCGGGCCGCACACCGACGTGACGGCCTCGTCCATCAGTTCGAGGATGCGCACCGCGTAGCGGAACAGCGCGTCGCCGTGCTGCGACAGGTGCACGTTGCGCGTGTCGCGCTCGAACAGCGGCCGGTCGAGCAGCTCCTCGAGGCGGCGGATGTGCTGGCTGACGGTCGACTGCGACAGGCTCACGCGCTCGGACGCGGCGGTGAAACTGCCGGACTGGGCGACGGCGACGAAGCTGCGCAGCAGCTCGGGCGGTAATGGACGCATTGCTAAATCCACTGAATCGGTTTCGACAACTTCATAAATGCCCGGATCATGCGGCGCTAGTATCGGATCACGCCCCGGTGCGGCCCATGCAAACGGGGCGCACCGGACGCGTTGCCCGTGTCGTGCCGTCGGCTGCATCGGTCAGTCTAAGCCATCCGGCGTCCGGCCCGAAACCGCATCATCCGAAACCGCATCATCCCATCGACCGCCCGAGAACGCGCTCGCACGACGAGCCGCCGGGCCGCGGCGCACCGCCGCGGGAGACAGACCGTCCGCGCCCGGGATCGGCATGCGGGCCTGGCTTCCGCACGCGTCAGGCGCCCGTCACGAAGAGACTGGAGACGACTCATGATCATCTACGGAACCGCGCTGCTGGCGTTCTGCCATCTGGCCGGACTGTTCCTCGGCGACCTGCTGGGCGCCGCGATCGGCGTGAAGACCAACGTCGGCGGCGTCGGTATCGCGATGCTGCTGCTGATCTGCCTGCGCCTGTGGCTGCACCGGCGCGGCTGGCTGCCGAAGGAAACCGAGGCGGGCGTCGGTTTCTGGGGCGCGATGTATATTCCCGTCGTCGTCGCGATGGCCGCGAACCAGAACGTGGTCGCCGCGCTGAAGGGCGGGCCGGTCGCGCTGCTCGCCGCCATCGGCGCGGTCGCGATCTGCGCATGCTGCATCGCGGTACTCGTGCGCACGGGGCGCGACGACACGGCCTTCGCGGGCGTGCCGCAATTCGAACAACAGTGACGGAGGCCGCCATGCTGCAGATGCTCGAAAAAACCGTCGCCCACAACGGGCTCGTCGCGTCGTTCGCGCTGGTCGGCCTGATCATGTGGCTGTCGTCGATCGCGTCGCGCAAGCTCACCTTCGGCCGCGTGCACGGTTCCGCGATCGCGATCGTGATCGGCCTTGCGCTCGCGTATGTCGGCGGTGCGTTCACCGGGGGCGAGAAGGGAATCGCAGACGTGCCGCTGTTCGCGGGCATCGGCCTGATGGGCGGCGCGATGCTGCGCGATTTCGCGATCGTCGCGACCGCGTTCGAAGTGCAGCCGACCGAGGCGCGCAAGGCCGGCCTCGTCGGCGTCGTGTCGCTGCTGCTCGGCACGGTGCTGCCGTTCATCGTCGGCGCGTGCATCGCGCGCGCGTTCGGCTACACCGATGCGGTCAGCATGACGACCATCGGCGCGGGCGCCGTCACCTACATCGTCGGGCCCGTCACCGGCGCCGCGATCGGCGCGAGCTCCGACGTGATCGCGCTCAGCATCGCGACGGGCCTCGTGAAGGCGATCATCGTGATGATCGGCACGCCGGTCGCGGCCGGCTTCATGGGCCTGAAGACGCCGCGCTCCGCGATGATCTTCGGCGGCCTCGCCGGCACCGTGAGCGGCGTGAGCGCGGGCCTCGCCGCGACCGATCGCCGGCTCGTGCCGTATGGCGCGCTGGTCGCGACGTTCCATACCGGCGTCGGCTGCCTGCTCGGGCCGTCGGTGCTGTTCTTCACGACGCGCGCGCTGGTCGGCGCGTGACCGCGCATGGCGCGTCGCATGCGGCCGGCGCGCGCGGTGCCGCGGCGGCCCGCATCCATCGCGGTGCCCTCTGAGTCGGATTCGTCAACATCATCAATCGGCGGCGGCGCCAGGCTTAGAATGCCGCTGAACCATCGAAGCGGGAGAACTGTTCATGACGGGATGGAATCACGCGCGGCAGGCGCGCGATGCACGCCTCGCGGCCGGCGCGGCCTTCGCGCGCGGCAAGCGGGTCGATGCGCGCGACACCGTCGCGTTGCTCGAAGCGGTGCTGCGGCCCGGCGATCGCGTGTGCCTCGAAGGCGACAACCAGAAGCAGGCCGACCTGCTCGCGACGGCGCTCGCCGACGTCGACAGCGCGAAGATCCATGACCTGCACATGGTGCAGTCGGGTGTCGTGCTGCCGGAGCATCTCGACGTGTTCGAGCGCGGGATCGCGAAGCGCCTCGACTTCGCGTATTCCGGCCCGCAGTCGCAGCGGATCGCGAAGCTGCTGTTCGGCGGCAAGATCGCGCTCGGCGCGGTGCACACGTATCTCGAGCTGTTCGCGCGCTACTTCATCGATCTCACGCCGCAGGTCGCGCTGATCGCGGCGGTCAGCGCGGATGCCGACGGCAATCTGTATACCGGCCCGAACACGGAAGACACGCCGACCGTCGTCGAGGCCACCGCGTTCAAGGACGGCATCGTGATCGCGCAGGTCGACCGCATCGTCGACAAGGTGCCGCGCGTCGACATCCCGGGCGACCGCGTGCATTTCGTCGTCGAGGCCGGCCGGCCGTTCTACGTGGAGCCGCTGTTCACGCGCGACCCGGCCGCGATCACCGAGACCCAGATCCTGACCGCGATGCTCGCGATCAAGGGCATCTACGAACCGTACGGGATCAAGCGCCTGAATCACGGGATCGGCTTCAACACGGCCGCGATCGAGCTGCTGCTGCCGACCTACGGCGCGAAGCTCGGGCTGAAGGGCAAGGTCTGCACGCACTGGGCGCTCAATCCGCACCCGACGCTGATTCCCGCGATCGAATCGGGCTGGGTCGAGCAGATCCACTGCTTCGGCTCAGAAGTCGGAATGGACGACTACATCCGCGCGCGCTCCGACGTGTGGTTCACGGGTCCCGACGGGTCGCTTCGCTCGAACCGCGCGTTCTGTCAGACCGCCGGCCTTTACGCGTGCGACATGTTCATCGGCTCGACGCTGCAGATCGACCTGTCCGGCCATTCGTCGACGGTCACCGCCGAGCGCATCGCCGGTTTCGGCGGCGCGCCGAACATGGGCAGCGACGCGCGCGGCCGGCGTCACCCGAGCGAGCCGTGGCTGAAGGCCGGCGCGGAAGCCGACCCGGACACGCCGGCGGCGCTCAGGCGCGGCCGCAAGCTGGTCGTGCAGATCGGCGAGACCTTCGGCGACAAGAACGTGCCGATGTTCGTCGAGAAGCTCGATGCGCTGAAGCTCGCCGACAAGCTGCAGCTCGACCTCGCGCCGATCATGGTCTACGGCGACGACGTCACGCACATCGTCACCGAGGAAGGGATCGCGAACCTGCTGATGTGCCGCGACAAGGACGAACGCGAGCACGCGATCCGCGGCGTGGCCGGCTATACGGAAGTCGGCCGCGGCCGCGACCGCAGGATGGTCGAGCGGCTGCGCGAGCGCGGCGTGATCCGCCGCCCGGAGGATCTCGGCATCGATCCGCTCGACGCCGACCGCCGCTGGCTCGCCGCGCGCTCGATCAAGGATCTCGTGCACTGGTCGGGCGGCCTGTATGCGCCGCCGGCCCGGTTCCGCAACTGGTGAGGAAGAGGGCATGGAACAGTTGAACTATCGCTTCACCGCGCGCGGGCGTGCGCGGGGCGAGCTGGCCACGGCGCTCGTCGGCGTGGTCGCGTCCGGCAATCTCGAAGTGCTCGTCGAGCGCGTGCTGCCGGGCAACGAATGCGAGATCGACATCCGCACCGCGGCGGTCGGTTTCGGCGCGGTGTGGCAGGCGGTCGTGTCGGACTTCGTCGAACGGCGCGCGCCGGGCGGCCTGAAGCTGTCGATCAACGACGGCGGCGCGCGGCCCGACATGGTGTCGCTGCGGCTCGCGCAGGCCGTGCGCGCGATCGAGGGGGAGGCATGATGACGGACGCGATCCACGACGCCCCGGCGTTCGTCGCGAACGCCGCGAGCTGGTACGAGGCGTCGGCGCGCCAGCGCGTCGACGGGCTGCTCGACGCGGGCAGCTTCACGGAGTTTCTCGGGCCGGGCGAGCGCGTGACGAGCCCGCACCTGCCGCTGTTCGACCTGCCGCAGCAGTTCGACGACGGGATGGTGGTCGGCCACGGCCGGCTCGACGGCAAGGCGGTGTTCGTCGCCGCGCAGGAAGGCCGCTTCATGGGCGGCGCGTTCGGCGAGGTGCACGGCGCGAAGCTCACGGGGCTGCTGCGTGCGGCGCGCGAACGCGGCACGCCGGTGCTGATCCTGTTCGACACCGGCGGCGTGCGGCTGCAGGAAGCGAATGCGGGCGAGCTCGCGATCGCCGAGATCATGCGTGCGCTCGTCGAGGCGCGCGCGGCCGGCGTGCCGGTGATCGGGCTGATCGGCGGGCGCGCGGGCTGCTACGGCGGCGGCGGGCTGCTCGCCGCGTGCTGCTCGGCGCTCGCGGTGTCCGAGCAGGGGCGCATCAGCGTGTCGGGGCCCGAGGTGATCGAGACCAACCGCGGCGTCGAGGAGTTCGACGCGAAGGACCGCGCGCTGATCTGGCGCACGATGGGCGGCAAGCATCGTCGGCTGATCGGCGGCGCGGATCGCTACGTGGCCGATACGCCCGATGCGTTTCGCGCGGCCGCGCTCGACCTGATCGGCCGTGCGCCGGCATTCGACACGGCGATGCTGCGCGCGGAGCAGGCGCGGCTCGAAGCGCGCGTCGCGCGGTTCGGCACGTGCAAGGATGCGCTCGACGTGTGGCGCGCGCTCGGCGCGAGCGAGCCGGAAGCGATTCCCGGCATGTCCGACGACGAATTCGCGAAGCTCGCCGACCAGTTACAGGAGCCGCAGCATGACGCTCGATGAAGTTCTGAACTCGCTGTTTCCCAAGGGCCATTCGATCGGGCGAAACGGCGGCCTGCTGACGGGCCACGCTGAACTGACCGGCACGCGCGTCGACGTGATCGGCGTCGCCGACCGCCTGCCGTTCGGCATCGACGAAGCCCTCACGCTCGCGTCGCACGTGCTCGACACGATCGAGCGCGGCGGCGGCACGCCGCTTCTCGTGCTCGTCGACAGCGACAGCCAGCGGATGAGCAAGCGCGACGAACTGCTCGGCCTGAACGAAGGGCTGTCGCATCTCGCGAAATGCCTGATGCATGCGGAGCTCGCCGGGCACCGGACGATCGGGCTGCTGTACGGCCATACGGCCGCGGGCGCGTTCATCGCGACCGCGCTCGCGACGCGCACGCTGCTCGCGGTACCGGGTGCCGAGCCCGAGGTGATGGACCTGCCGTCGATGTCGCGCGTGACGAAGCTGCCGATCGACGTGCTGAAGGAGATGGCGCGCTCGACGCCGGTGTTCGCGCCGGGACTCGACAATCTCGTGAAGATGGGCGCCGTCGACGCCGTGCTCGATCCGGCCCGTGCGCTCGACGCGCAGGTCGGCGAATGGCTCGGCCAGCCGGCCGACCGCACCGATGGTCGTGCTGCGCGCGGCCGGCCGGTCGCGGCCGACGTCGCGCGGCGCGTCGAGGCACTCGCGCGTGCCGCACGCTGACACGCCGCTGCGCCGCCACACGCTCGTCACGCTGACGGCGGCCGGGTGGGGCGGCGCATGCGCGCGCGATCCCGCGCTGGCGGCCGATCCGCTCGTGCAGGCGTGGGCCGCGCGCGGCTGGCCGTTGATCGTGCGCCGCGCGTCGCCCGACGAGGCCGATGCGCGGCGCGTGCCGCTCGGCTTGCCGCTGCCGCCTTCCGCGGGCAAGCGGCGCATCGCTCTGAACGTCGCCGCCGACGCGGTCGAGTCGGTCGGCCCGCTGCCCACGCTGGCCGACGTGCTGGTCGCCGCGCCCGACGCCTGGCACGCGACGCTGCGCGAGCTCGAGGCGCTCGGCACGCGCTGCGGCGTGCAGGGTCGCGTGTTCGGCAGTCTCGCGTGGCAGGCGCTGACGGACGAGTGCTATCTGAGCACGTCCTCCGATCTCGACATCGTGTTCCCGCTGCCGGACGCCGCGTCGCTTGCCGCGCTGCTCGATGGCCTGGCTGAACTCGACGCGCGCGCGCCGATGCGCATCGACGGCGAACTGCTGCGCGACGACGGCGCGGGCGTGAACTGGCGCGAATTGCATGCGCGGCTGCCTGAAGTCGCGGTCAAGACGGCGGTGGCGGTCGCATTGATGTCTGCCGACGCATTCACGGGAGGCACGCGATGAGTGCATGGGCCGCCTGCCGCGCGGCGGCGCCGTCCGACGCCGAGCGCATCGCCGAACTCGCCGAGCGCAGCCTCGTGCTCGAAATCGAGACATATCCGAAACCGGGCCTCGTCAGTCACGTCGACACCGGCAGCCATGCGGACATGGACGCCGCGACGTTCGCGCGCAGCGCGGCCGTGCTGCGGCCGTACTTCGCGGAGCTCGCCGACGCCGGCGCGCGCGACGCGGGCATGGCCGTGCTGCGCAAGATCGGGCTGCGCGCGGAACACGCGATGCTCGCCGCGACCGGCGGCGTCAACACGCATCGCGGCGCGATCTTCGGGCTCGGGCTGCTGTGCGCGGCCGCCGGCCGCCGCGCGGTGCCCGGCTCGGCGGCACGCACGGTGACGCTCGGCGCGTTCGTCGCGCGGCGGTGGGGCGCCGAGATCCTCGGCGGCCCGCGGCTGCCCGACAGCCACGGCGAGCGCGCGAGCCGCCGCTACGGCGTCGGCGGCGCGCGTCGCGAGGCGGCCGACGGGTTCGCGACCGTGTACGGCGTCGGTTTGCCGGCACTGCGCCGCGCGCAGCGCCGCGTGCCGGACGATCCGGAGGCCGCGCGCGTCGACGCATGCTTCGCGCTGATCGCCGCGCTCGACGATACGAATCTGCTGCACCGGGGCGGGCAGGCCGGCCTCGATTTCGCGCGGGCCACGGCGCGCGCGTTCGTCGCCCGCGGCGGCATACGCGCTCGCGACTGGCGATTGCGCGCGGCCGCCGCACACCATGCGTTCGTCGCTCGCCGGCTGAGCCCGGGCGGCGCGGCCGACCTGCTGGCGATGAGCGTGTTCGTCGACGCACTCGAAGCGGCCGGGGTGGGGCGATGACGCTGGCGATCCTGTGTTCGGGGCAAGGCGCGCAGCGGGCGGACATGTTCGAGTTGACCGGTGCCGCGCCACAGGCTGATGCGCTGTTCGAGCATGCGGGCCGGCTCCTTGGCGACGATCCGCGCGACTGGGTGCGGCACGCCGAACCGGATGCGCTGCGCGAGAACCGCGCCGCGCAGATCCTTTGCACGGTGCAGGCGCTCGCGGCGGCCGCGCTGCTCGACGCGGTGTGGCCGCGTCGGCGCTGCGTCGCCGGGTATAGCGTCGGCGAAGTCGCGTCGTGGAGCGTCGCGGGGATGATCGATCCGCACGACGCGCTGGATCTGGCCGATGCGCGCGCACGCGCAATGGACGCCGCGAGCGGCGGCGACGAACGGATGGCGTTCGTGCGCGGGCTGACGCGCGCGCAGCTCGCGCAACTGTGCGACGGCCGCGATGCGGCGATCGCGATCGCCAATCCGGGCGACGCATTCATGGTGGCCGGACGGCAGGCCGACGTCGCCGCGGTGGCCGACGACGCGGCACGCGACGGTGCGCTGCGCGTCGCGCCCGTGTGCGTGCGGATCGCGTCGCACACGCGCCGGCTCGCGACGGCGGTGCCCGCGTTTCGCGCGTCGCTGGCTGCCGTGAACGTGCGCCGGCCATTGCCCGGTACGCGGCTGTTTTCGGGGATCGACGGCGCGTCGGTGCTCGATGTCGGCACGGGGCTCGACAAGCTCGCACGGCAGATCGCGGAGCCGGTCGAGTGGGCGGCCGGCCTGGCCGCATGCGTCGAGGCCGGCGCGACCGCGTTTCTCGAGCTCGGCCCGGGCCGCGCGCTGACCGAGATGGCGGGCGGCGCGTATCCGGCGCTGCCGGCACGCAGCGTCGCGGATTTTCGTTCCGTCGACGGTATCGCGAGCTGGCTCGCACGCGTCGCGGCTGGCTGACGGGCAGCATGCGAGCGGCCCGGAAACGCTCCGAAATCCCGGCAACACCGATTCCGGAACCGGCCCGCCGGGCGCGTGTTGCGCATCGGGTGTTGCGCCGGCGCAGCAGCGTCGCAGCAGGCGCTTGCCACGCGAATTGGCGTCGCTACAATGGCGCCCGCCATGAGATCCGCCGCCTTCCTCCTCGCCGTGCTTTGCTGCGCGGCGACCGCCCACGCCAGCCCGATTCCGTCCGATGCCGCATCGGTCGGCACGTACTTTTCGTATGACAATGCGGCGGCCGACGCGACCGTCGACCTGATCGGTCAGGCGCAGCGCCGCGTGCTGCTGGCCGGCTACGCATACGTGCCGCCCGCGGTCGCGGCGGCGCTGCGTGACGCGCGTTCGCGCGGCATCGAAGTGCGCGTCGTGCTGGTGCGTTCGTCGCGTGCGGGCAAATACAGCGGCGCGGGCTATCTGAAATCGGCCGGCATCGACGTCGCGATCGATTCGCGGCATGGCGATCCCGCGCCGCGCTTCGTGATCGTCGACGACAGCGTCGCGCTGACGACGCTGTCCGACGGCGCGCCCGCGCACGCGGAAACGGTGAACGTGTTCCAGCGCGCACCGGAACTCGCGCAGTCGTACGCGCAGTCGTTCTGGCGGCTGTACCGGCAGGCCGGCGGGCTCTGAGCGCCTGACGGCGGTCCGCCCGGGCGAACGCCATCCATCCTTTTCCGCCACGATCCGCATGCCGCGCGCGCCGGTATGACCCCGCTTGCATCGGCGCGTCCGATGAACCATGCTCGTTGAACAGGGGCCGGTGCGGGTGTCGCGCATCCGGCGCAACGGCAGGGAGCCGATCGTGACCGAATGTTTTGTCGATCGCGCCGACGCGGGTCGCCGGCTTGCGCACGCGCTGCAGGATTATGCGGGGCGTCGCGACGTCGTCGTGCTCGCGCTGCCGCGTGGCGGCGTGCCGGTCGCATTCCCGGTCGCGCAGGCGCTGCGCGCGCCGCTCGACGTGCTGGTGGTGCGCAAGCTCGGCATGCCGTCCGATCCGGAATTCGCGATCGGCGCGATCGCGACCGGCGGAGCGATCCACCTGCAGCATTCGGCGATCCGCGCGATGGGCGTGACCGATGCGCAACTGGCCGACGTGATCGCGCGCGAGACGGCCGAACTGCAGCGCCGCGAAGCGCTGTATCGCGGCGCCCGGCCGCCGCTGCCGGTCGACGGCCGTATCGCGATCGTCGTCGACGACGGCGTCGCGACCGGCGCGTCGATGCGCGTCGCGCTGCAGGCGCTGCGCGAGCGCCATCCCGCGCGCATCGTGGCCGCCGTACCCGTCGCACCGGATGGTGCCGGGCGTGCGTTCGACGATCTGGCCGACGCGTTCGTGACGGTGTTGCAGCCGCTGTCGTTCTTCGGGATCAGCCAGTTCTACGCGCGTTTCGACCAGACCGGGGACGACGAGGTGCGTGCGCTCCTCGATGCGGCCCGCGCGCCGGACGACGACGTCACGTCCGTCTGATACGGCGCCGGCGCGATCCCGGGCGTCCGGCTTCGGCCTGCGCGAATACGCGCTGCAGCGCCGGATGGACTTCGCTGCGCCAGCGCGCGCCCGTGAACAACCCGTAATGATCGCAGTCGTCGACATCGAGGCGCTGGCGCTCGCCGGCCTTGAGGCCGCGGCACATGGCGAGCGCCGCATGCGTCTGGCCGGTGCCCGTGACGGCGTCGCAACCGCCTTCGACCGTCAGCAGCGCGACGCCGCGCAGCGCGGCCGGCTCGACGCGCTGTCCGCCGACGTCCCACGTGCCGTTCGCGAGGCACATTCGCTGAAACACGATATCGACGGTATCCAGGAAATACTCGGCCGGCATGTCGAGCAGCGCCGTGTATTCGCGCAGCGCACGCCGCGCGTCCGCCAGCGCCGTCAGGTCGAAATGCGACGCCGCGCGCGCGTAGTCCTCGATCAGCGTCAGAAAGCGTTGCGGATACAGCAGCGCGATCTCGCCTTGCTGAAGATAGGTCGGGAACACGTGCCGGCCACGGCCGGGGAAGCGCGGCGGCACGATGTCGATCAGATGGCGGCGACACCACGCGAGCGACCGGGACGCGGCGGTGGTGCCGAGCGTGGTCGGGTTGACGCGCGCGTCGAGCGGCCCGCCGATCAGCGTGACGCTCGCGGGCGGTGCGAGGCCGCGCGCGGCGCGCAGCGCGAGTGCGCCGAGCGCGGGAACGGTGGCCTGGCACACGGCGACGACGTGCAGCGGCCGCGCGTCGCGGGCGAGCGCGTCGACGAAGCCGTCGAGCGTCGCCACGTATTCGTCGAGCCCGAAGTGACCCGCCGCGAGCGGCACGTCGCGCGCATTGACCCAGTCGGTCACGCAGACGTCGCCGTCCGCGAGCAGCGCCTCGACGGTCTCCCGCATCATCACGGCCGCATGTCCGGCGAGCGGCGCGCACAGCAGCACCGTGCGCCGCGTGTCGTCGCGCGCGAAGCGTCGCAGCTGGCAGAACGGCGTGCGCGCGACGATCCGCTCGTCGACCGCCGCGCGCCGAATCTCGAAGCGCGGCGGCCCGGCGGCGGGCCCGAGGAGCGGCTCGAACAGGTCGTCGTAGCACGATGACGCGGCGTGCGCCAGCGTCGCGGCTGGCCACACGTCGAACGCGTGGCACGTCGCCGCGCGCCAGGCGCGCATCCATTCCCGCTGCTGCTCGACGACGGCGTACCACATGGCGAACCTTGGGCGGAGGGAGCGTGAATCTGCATTATGGTCACTCTGGCCGCGCAGCGGGTGTCGGAAACGTGACCGGGCCCTAGGCGTCGACATATGGCGCTGCTACAGTCGTCGATTCCATTCCCTCAAGTGGAGCGTTCGCGATGAAGCTGATCGGCATGCTGGATTCCCCGTTCGTGCGCCGTGCCGCCATTTCGGCGAAGCTGCTCGACCTGCCGTTCGAACACGAGTCGATCTCGGTGTTCCGTCAGTTCGACCAGTTCCAGACATTCAACCCGGTCGTGAAGGCGCCGACGCTCGTGACCGACGACGGCGCGACGCTGATCGATTCGTCGCTGATCGTCGACTATCTCGACCATCGCGTCGCACCCGAGCGGCGTCTGCTGCCCGACGCCGCCGACGCGCGGCTGCGCACGCTCGTGCCAGTCGGATTCGCGCTGGCGGCGGCGGAGAAGACCGTGCAGGTGGTTTACGAGCACGCGCTGCGGCCGGCCGAGAAGCAGCACGCGCCATGGCTCGAGCGGGTGCTGGGCCAGATCGAGGCCGCGTATGACAAGCTCGAGCCGCTCGTCGCGGCCGCGAATGGCTGGCTGGGCGGCGCGCGCCTGCTGCAATCCGACGTGACCGTCGCCGTCGCGTGGCGCTTCACGCAATTCACGAGCGCCGAGTACCCGGCGCTCGCGCGGATCGATCCGGCCCGTTATCCGGCGCTCGCCGCACATTCGGCGCGGGCGGAAGCGCTGCCGGCGTTTGTCGAGACGCCGCTCGACTGAAGCCCGGCGGCTGTCGCGTCGGCACGGGAGCGAGGGCGGCGGGCGACGCAACCGGCGTGTGATCTCGCCGGGACTCGGGCTGGCATCCGGCACGGATCGACTCCGCCGCCATCGGCCGCGTGGTCGCCCGTTTTCGCCTGGTGTGGCGTCCTCAAGACCCTGTCGCGCACGCTCCGTCTTGCGTCCCCGGGCCGTCCGCCGCCAGCCGCTCGGCCCGTCCGCCAAAGGCCCGGCCGATTGTTCTCCATCGCTGACAAGTGACTTCGCATTCGCGCTGTTTATCCGGTTGCGGCCGATCCCTAGAATCCACTCCATCGAATATGCATTGCCTGATGGAGCCGATAATGAGAGCGCTGATCGAATCGAGTCTGTACCACCCGTCCGTCGTGTTGCCGCTTGCCGCGTTGACGCAGCTGATGGTCGAGCGCGATTTCAATCTCGGCCAGGTCGGACTGATCGTCGCGGCGCGCGGTGCGCAGGCTGCGGTGTCGCGTTCGCGGGCGCTGATCTTCTGCCGCCACTGCGAAGCGCACGCATGATCGCGCATCCAGCCAACAGATGAAAAAAAGCCCGGCCGGCGCAAGCCGGTCGGGCGGATCGGGTTCGATCGAGCCCCGGCTTGTGCCGGGGCTTTTTCTTGGGCGATGCTCAGGCGCGTGCAGTCGACACGACGCCGTAGATTTCCGCGTCGTCGTCGTTCTCGCGCATCTCGCGCACCAACTGATGCGCCTCGCGGCGCGTCGCGACGGCCGGCGGCGAGCCCTTGAGCGGCTGGCGTGCGGTTTCGGCAAGCGCGACGACCGACACGATGCCGATCACGGCGGCGCCCATCATGTAGTACGCGGGCATCATCAGGTTATGGGTCACGTCGACGAGCCATGCCGTGACGAGCGGCGTCGTGCCGCCGAACAGCGACACCGACACGTTGAAGCCGATCGCGAGCGCGCCGTAGCGGATCTCGGTCGGGAACAGCGCCGGCAGCGCCGACGGCATCACGCCGGTAAAGCACGACAGCAGCACGCCGAGAATCAGCAGGCCGCCGAACACCGACGCGGTGGTGCCCGCGTGGATCAGCATCATCGACGGGATCGACAGCACCAGCAGACCGACGCAGCCGGACAGCATCACGGGCTTGCGGCCGATCTTGTCCGACAGGCGGCCGGCGGCGAGCGTCAGCGGCATCATCAGCACCATCACGATCAGCACCAGCACGAGGCTGTGCGACTCGTCGAAGTGCAGCGTCGACGACATGAAGCTCGGCAGGTACGACAGCACCATGTAGTCGGTCACGTTGAAGATCAGCACGAGGCCGACGCAGAGCAGCAGCGCGCGCCAGTTGCGCATCAGCGTTTCGCGGAAGCGCGCCTTCGGCACGGCCTTGTCCTGCGCTTCGCGCTCTTCGGCCTGGCGCTTGAACGCCGGCGTTTCCTCGAGCTTCATCCGGATGTACAGGCCGATCAGGCCGAGCGGGCCCGCGATCAGGAACGGCACGCGCCAGCCCCACGACAGCAGCGCTTCCTGCGACAGCGACGCGGTGAGCAGCGCGACGACGCCGGCGCCCATCACATAGCCGATCAGCGTGCCGAATTCGAGGAAGCTGCCCATGAAGCCGCGGCGCTTGTCGGTCGAGAACTCGGCGATGAAGGTGGCGGCGCCGCCGTATTCGCCGCCGGTCGAGAAGCCCTGCACGAGGCGGGCGACGAGCAGCAGCACGGGCGCCATGATGCCGATCGACGCATAGCTGGGGATCAGGCCGATCGCGAAGGTGCCGACGGCCATCATGATCATGGTGGCGGCGAGCACGCGCTGGCGGCCGATGCGGTCGCCGAGCGGGCCGAACACCATGCCGCCGAGGGGGCGCACGAGGAACGCGGCGGCGAACGTGCCGAAGGTCGCGAGCAGCTGCGCGGACGGGCTGCTGGACGGGAAGAACACCTTGCCGAGCGTGACGGCGATATAGCTGTAGACACCGAAGTCGAACCATTCCATCGCATTGCCGATGGCCATCGCGCTGACGGCGCGCTTGAGCAGGCTCTGGTCGACGACGGTAATGTCGTCCGCGGCGAGCGGGGCCTCGCCGGACGACGTGGAGGAAGAAGCAGCGGTCGGGCTGACGTGTGTTGCGGTCAAGGTCATGCACTCCTTTGACTGCGCCGGAACGGGCGGGCCGTCCGACACGGTTTGCCGGCGAGCGCGATGTCGCGTGCTGCGCGTCGGGGCAGGCCATTTAAGCGCTTACTGCACATGAGGCGGTAAAGGGCCGTAAGGGACTGCTTCGACGCGGGCCCGATGGGCCGTCACGACGGTGCGCTCATGAAGAATGGGCCGCGTGATGCGAGCGGCAGATGCCGGCGCGGACGTGTCCGGCGATCCGGCAAGCGCCCCGGAGGGGCAACGAAACGAGAAAAGCGGGCCTGTCGGGCGGGCTTTCCTGTGGATGCAATTCCGGTCGAAGCACCGGCCCGCAACGCGCGGACGGACTTCTTCCGAAATTGAGTAGAAAGAGATTGAATGTTGAAACAGGCGACATGATAGCACGATGACAGACGATCGTGCAAATTGCCCGGAATCCCCGGTCTGGCGGCGGTTCCGGCGAGGCCGGCTCCGGTATGATCGGCGGCGCGCGGCGGGGTCGCGCGGCCCGCCGGGTGGGGGCCGAATCTGCGAGGAACCGGATGACCGAACTGATCAGGATTGCGGCGCTGTTCGCCGTCACTGCACTGGCCGAAATCGTCGGCTGCTACCTGCCGTGGCTCGTGCTGAAGGGCGGCCGGCCCGTATGGCTGCTGGTGCCGGCCGCACTGTCGCTCGCCTTGTTCGCGTGGCTGCTGACGCTGCATCCGAGCGCGGCGGGGCGCACGTATGCGGCGTACGGCGGCGTGTATATCGCGGTGGCGCTGATCTGGCTGCGGGTGGTCGACGGCATCGCGCTGTCCCGCTGGGACGTGGCGGGCGCGGTGCTCGCGCTCGGCGGGATGGCCATCATCGCGCTGCAGCCGCGCGCGTGAGCGCGGCTGCCGGCGCCGGTCGGGAGACGCCGCGTCAGGCGGCCTCGGCGGCGTCCGCGTCGGCGGACTTGCGCCACACGCAGGTGCCCTTGACCGATTTGTCGAGTTCGTCGAGCTGGGTCTGGTGGGCGGCGAGTTCGTCGTCGCTCGCCGCGAGAACCGGCAGGTCGAGCGACGCGAGCGACACGCGCTGGCCGTTCGCCGCGCCGCCGTCGGCGCCTGCGTCGTCGAGCATGTCGATCACGAGGCTGTCCTGGCCGCGCGTCATCGCGAGATAGACTTCGGCGAGCAGTTCCGAGTCGAGCAGTGCGCCGTGCAGCGTACGGTGCGCGTTGCTGATGCCGAACCGGTCGCACAGCGCGTCGAGCGAATTGCGCTTGCCGGGGAACATCTGCTTGGCCTGCACGAGCGTGTCGATCACGCCGCCGCAATGCTCGGTGAACGGCGGCAGGTCGAGCCGCGCGAATTCTGCGTCGAGAAACCCGAGGTCGAACGGCGCGTTGTGGATGATCAGCTCGGCGTCCTTCACGAAGTCGCGGATCTGGTCGACGACTTCCGCGAACTTCGGCTTGTCGCTCAGGAATTCGGTCGTGAGGCCGTGCACGGCCAGTGCGCCCGGATCGCTGTCGCGCTCGGGGTTCACGTAGATGTGCAGGTTGTTGCCGGTGAGCCGCCGGTTCAGCAGCTCGACGCAGCCGATTTCGATCAGGCGGTCGCCCGTGCGGGGATTCAGGCCGGTGGTTTCGGTATCGAGAATGATCTGGCGCATGTCGGATAAATCGGGAAAGACAGTGGGGCGGCCTGCGTTCAGGCCACGAGCGATTCGACGCCGCGATTCGCGAGCGCGTCCGCGCGTTCGTTTTCGGGGTGGCCTGCGTGGCCCTTCACCCAGCGCCACTCGACCTCGTGCTGCGCGACGAGCGCGTCGAGGCGCTTCCACAGGTCGGCGTTCTTCACCGGGGTTTTCGCCGCGGTGACCCAGCCCTTCTTCTTCCAGCCGTGGATCCACTCGCTGATGCCTTTCTGCACGTATTGCGAGTCGGTATGGACGATCACGCGGCACGGCCGCTTCAGCGCCTCGAGCGCGGCGATCACGCCCATCAGCTCCATGCGGTTGTTGGTCGTGTCGGGCTCGCCGCCGAACAGCTCCTTTTCGCGGTCGCCGTAGCGCAACAGTGCGCCCCAGCCGCCGGGGCCGGGATTGCCCTTGCAGGCGCCGTCGGTATAGATGTCGATGGTGTCGGTGGTCATGAGTGTTCTTGGTGGGTGGTCGGGGTGGCCGCCGGCGTGAGGCCCGGCGCGAGCACGGGCTTCTTCATCTTGATCGGGCCGACGAGGCGCATGCCGCGCACGCGCTTGACGGCCGTGACCATGTAGACGGCGCCGAAGATCGGCCACCAGCGGTCGCCGGCGGCTTCCATGAAGCCGTAGCGGGCAAGCCATTTGTCGGTGACGAGCGGCGGCCGGTAGCAGCCGAAGCGGCCGCGCTCGAGATCGAAGCCGAGCAGCTTGATCCAGTCCTTGAGCCGGATGAACGCGATCTGGTCGCGCGCGGCCGGCACGAACGGACGGTTCGCCATGCGTCCGAACGATTGCCGCATGCCCCACAGGCTCAGCGAATTGAAGCCGGTGATCACGAGCTGGCCTTCGGGCATCAGCACGCGCTCGGCTTCGCGCAGCAGGCGGTGAGGGTCCGACGTGAATTCGAGCGTATGCGGCATCACGATCAGGTCGACGCTCTGCGACTCGAACGGCAGGTCGAGCAGATCGCTCCACGTCGTGCTGCGACCGGCCGGCGCATGTTCGGGCGCGTGCGCCTCGCGCGCCCACGGATACTGGTAGGGCGCGCTCGCGCCGCTCGCCGGATCGAGCACGAGGCCGCGATACGGCATGCGGTTCTCGCGCAGCGCATCGAGCTGCGGCAGGCCGAGCTGCAGCGCGTGAAACCCGAAGACGTCGGACACGATCCGGTCGAGCTGCGCCTGCTCCCAGTCCAGCACGTAGCGGCCGGGCGGCGAGTCGGTCCAGGCGGGCCAGTCTATAATTTGACGATCGGACATAACGATGATTGCGCGCCCATGAACGAGCTGGAATACGTGCCGGTTCCGGCATTCGAAGACAACTATATCTGGCTCGTCTCGGACGGCCGCGATGCGATCGCCGTCGATCCGGGTGAAGCCGCGCCCGTACGCCGTGTTCTTGCCGAACGCGGCTGGCGGTTGACCGCTATTTTACTCACGCACCATCACGCCGACCATGTCGGCGGTGTCGCCGCGCTGCGCGATGGCCAACCGGACGATGTACCGCTGGTCGTCTACGGCCCGGCGGCCGAGGCGATCGGCGTGGTCATGCGGCCGCTCGCGGGCGGCGATCGCGTGACGCTCGACGCGCCGGCGCTCACGTTCGACGTGCTCGACGTGCCGGGGCATACGCGCGGTCACATCGCCTATTTCCAGGCGGCCGGGCAGGGCGCCGCGACCCCTCATGTGTTCTGCGGCGACACGCTGTTCTCGTGCGGCTGCGGCCGCCTGTTCGAAGGCACGCCCGCGCAGATGCTCGCGTCGCTCGACGCGCTCGCGGCGCTGCCCGGCGACACCCGCGTGCATTGCGCACACGAATATACGCTGTCGAACATCCGTTTCGCGCTCGCGTGCGAACCGGGCAATGCCGCGCTCGCCGCCTGGCGCGACGACGCGCAGGCGCTGCGCGCGCGCGGCGTGCCGACGCTGCCCACCACGATCGCGCACGAGCGCGCCGTCAACCCGTTCATGCGGTCGGACAGCCCGGCCATCCATGCGACGCTCGAGGCCGAGCTGCACGAAACGGTGCCGGATCGCCTCGCGGCGTTTACGCTGATGCGGGAGTGGAAAAACCGGTTCCGATGACGATTTCCGGAGGACTCCAAAAGCTCAAGCGGAGTCTGTAAAAATTGCTCCAAATGTAGGATTTGGCTGAGTTTTCGGTGTTTTTATTGACGTGAAGCACGCACTTCCGTAGTATCGCCAGCAATTTCCAGCCGTCGGAAGCCGAGATTTTCATGCGACTTATATTGAGTGCGATGGTGGTCCTGCTGCTCGCCGCTTGTGCGAGCCAGGCTCCTGTCGCCAACAACGCCGCCGATTCGCAGGCGGCGTCCAACTACCTCCGTAAATCAGCCACCGCCAAAGAAACTGTCGACGTCGACAAGCAATCCGTCGGCGACCTGACCAGTGCAGATTCCGATCTCTGGGGCCGCATCCGTCGCGGCTTCCAGATGCCCGATCTGCAAAGCGACCTCGTCGACATGCAGACGACCTGGTACACGCAGCGTCCCGATTACGTGCAGCGCATGACCGAGCGCTCGCAGAAGTACCTGTATCACATCGTCGAGGAACTCGAGGCGCGCCATATGCCGACCGAGCTCGCGCTGCTGCCGTTCATCGAATCCGCGTTCAACCCGCAGGCGCTGTCGGTCGCGAAGGCGGCCGGCATGTGGCAGTTCATGCCGGGTACGGGCCGCACGTACAACCTGAAGCGCAACATGTGGCAGGACGAGCGCCGCGACGTGCTCGCGTCGACGAGCGCCGCGCTCGACTACCTGTCGCGCCTGCATGACATGTTCGGCGACTGGTATCTGGCGCTGGCCGCGTACAACTGGGGCGAGGGCAACGTGCAGCGTGCGATCGCGCGCAACCAGGCGGCCGGCCTGCCGACCGACTACCAGAGCCTGCGGATGCCGAACGAGACGCGCAACTACGTGCCGAAGCTGCAGGCTGTGAAGAACATCATCGCGAATCCGCAGCAGTTCGGCCTGGCGCTGCCGGAGATCCCGAACCACCCGTATTTCGTGACGGTCACGACGTCGCGCGACATCGACGTGGCGGTGGCCGCGAAGCTCGCGAACCTGTCGCTCGACGAGTTCCGTTCGCTGAACCCGTCGTTCTCGAAGCCGGTGATCCTCGGCGCGACCGAGCCGCAGATCCTGCTGCCGTTCGACAACGCGTCAGCGTTCGAGAAGAACCTGAAGGCCTACAACGGCCAGTTGTCGACGTGGACCACCTATACGGTCAGCGAGCGCGCGCGCCCGGCCGCGATCGCCGAGAAGATCGGTGTCGACGCCGACACGCTGATGTCGGTCAACAAGATTCCCGCCGGCATGCGCCTGAAGCCGGGCTCGACGATCGTCGTGCCGCGCGGCGATGACGACGACGAGGACATCAGCGCGGACGTTGCGGAAAACGGCGTGCTCGCGATGGAGCCCGACGTGCCCGACACGCGCAAGATGCTGATCCGCGTGCGCCGCAAGCAGTCGATGGCGGCGATCGCCGGCCGCTACGGCGTGTCGGTCAGCCAGCTGAAGGCATGGAACCGCACGCATCGCGATCTCGCGATGCCGGGCCAGGCGCTCGTGCTGCACGTGCCGGTCGGCCGCGCGGTGCCGGCCGAGCCGGGTCCGGAGCGGATCGCGACATCGACCGCCGGCGCGCGTATCGAGCGCGCGAGCCTGTCCGTCGGCGGCAAGTCGCGTGGTGCGAAGCACGGTGCCGCGAAGCCGGCGGCCCGCGCGACGAAGGCTGCTTCCGCGAAGGCGGCGCCGGCCAAGGCCGCGCCGAAGGCCGCTGCAAACAAGGGCAAGAAGAAGTAACGCGGTTGCGGCTGCAGCGCGGCGGTCCGGCCGGATCGTGCGCTTGCGTTATCATCCGATGAAACACGAAGCAACGCCGTCACCGAGGTGACGGCGTTTTCGTTTGTGCGCGGCAGCGGCGGCGCTGCTTCGCGCGGCCGGGATCGGATCACGAGGAGGAGCGATGTCGTCGGTGCAGGTGAGGGTGCTCGCGCTGTTTGCGGTCGGATATTTCGTGTCGTATGTGTTCCGCGGCGTCAATCTCGGCTTCGCGCCGTTCGTCACGCACGAGCTCGGGCTCTCGGCCGCCGATCTCGGGCTGCTCACCAGTCTCTATTTTCTCGGCTTTGCCGGCGCGCAGATTCCGGCCGGCGTGCTGCTCGACCATTTCGGCCCGCGCCGCGTGACGGCCGGAATGCTGCTGTTCGCGGCTGCCGGCGCCGCCGTGTTCGGCGTCGCGCACGACCTTGGCACGATGATGGTCGGCCGGCTGCTGATCGGCGTCGGCGTATCGGTCTGTCTCGGTGCGGCATTCAAGGCGCTCGCGCAGCATTTTCCGGTCGGCCGGCTGCCGCTCGTCAACGGTCTCGTGATGGCTGTCGGCGGCCTGGGCGGCGTCGCGGTCGGCTCGCCGTTGACCTGGCTGCTCGGCGTGACGAGTTGGCGCGTGATCTGCGGCGGCCTCGCGGTGCTGACGATCGTCGTCGCGGCCGCGATCGGCTTCGGCGCGCCGGACGCCGAGCGGCCGCGCCATCAGGGCGGACTCGTCAGCCAGTTCAAGGGCACGTGGCACATCCTCGGCAGCCGTGCATTCTGGAAGATCTCGTCGTTCTCGATCGTCACGCAGGGCGTGTTCTACGCGATGCAGTCGCTGTGGGTCGGTCCGTACCTGCGCGACGTCGCGGGGTTCGATGCGCAGCACGCCGCACGGCTCGTGTCGGTGCTCGGCTTCGCGATGATGGCCGGCTGTGTCGGTTTCGGCGCGGCGGCGCGCGTGCTCGAGCGTCGCGGCGTGTCCGTCCAGGCGTTTTGCGGCGTCGGCATGGCGCTGTTCGTCGTCACGCAAATCGCGATCGTCGCGCGCGTGCCGCTGCCGCCGGCCGTGCTGTGGGCGGCCTACGGCATGTTCGGCGGCGTCGGAATCCTGACCTATGCCGTGCTGGCCGGCCACTTCCCGGCCCAACTGATCGGCCGCGCGAATACGACATTGACGCTCGTGATCTTCGTGCTGATCTTTGCGTTCCAGATCGGTATCGGCGCGGTGCTGTCGCACTGGCCGGCCGTCGACGGCCATTACCCGGCTGCCGCGCACGTCACGGCGTGGAGCATGCTGCTCGTGCTGCAACTCGCAAGCGCGGTCTGGTACGTATGGCCCGCGCGCAGCGCTGGCAAGCATGTTGATCCGGCGGTACGCTGACGGGTAGGGCGGCTGCGGAAACGGGGCCGCAGCAACGAACGGCGCGCGTGACGCCACGGCATTGCGCGCGCCGCATGCGTGATCGGACGGCCATATCGATTGAAGATAAGGCCATTTTCGGGCTATAATTTGAAAGTTTGTGCTGATCAACCTCGCACCCTAGCGCCTACCTCACTCATCCCGTTCATCCGCCGCACGCCGCCTGTCGGGCGATGCCGCGAAGCCTCGTGCGCCACGCGCCGGGTTCGCGTGCCGACACCGCAGGTCGCGTCCAGCTAGCGACTCCGCGCGCCTACGCAGCGCGGCGCTCGCGCGGCAGGGTAAACAGGTCGGCAGCAGGGTGTTCCCCAAGGAGCCTCCCGTGTTGCCGTCTTTTTCTCCCGCCTTGCTTGCACTCGCCGACGGCACGGTCTTTCGTGGTTATTCGATCGGGGCCGAAGGCCATACGATCGGTGAAGTCGTGTTCAACACCGCGATTACCGGCTATCAGGAAATCCTGACTGATCCGAGCTACGCGCGTCAGATCGTCACGCTCACCTACCCGCATATCGGCAACGTCGGCGTCAACGCCGAAGACGTCGAAGCCACGAAAGTCCATGCCGCCGGCCTGATCATCCGTGATCTGCCGACGCTCGCATCGAATTTCCGCATGGACCGCACGCTCGGCGACTACCTGCGCGACGAAGGCGTCGTCGCGATCGCCGGCATCGATACCCGCAAGCTGACCCGCATCCTGCGCGACAAGGGCGCGCAGAACGGCTGCATCCTGGCCGGCTCGAACGACGAGGCGAAGGCGATCGAACTCGCGCGCTCGTTCCCGGGCCTCGCGGGCATGGATCTCGCAAAGGTCGTGTCGACCACGAAGCCGTTCGAGTGGAAGCAGACCGAATGGCGCCTCGGCAGCGGCTACGGCATGCAGGAAGCGCCGAAGTACCGCGTCGTCGCGTACGACTTCGGCGTCAAGTACAACATCCTGCGCATGCTGGCGGAGCGCGGCTGCCACGTGACGGTGCTGCCGGCCGAGGCGAGCGCGGCCGACGCGCTGGCACTGAATCCGGACGGCATCTTCCTGTCGAACGGCCCCGGCGATCCGGAGCCGTGCGACTACGCGATCGCGGCGGCCAAGGAATTCATCGAGCGCGGCGTGCCGACCTTCGGCATCTGCCTCGGCCACCAGATCATGGGCCTCGCGGTCGGCGCGAAGACGCTGAAGATGAAGACGGGCCACCACGGCGCGAACCACCCGGTGAAGGATCTCGGCGACGGTCGCGTGGTGATCACGTCGCAGAACCACGGTTTCGCGGTCGACGCGGATTCGCTGCCGGCCAACGCGCGCGTGACGCACGTGTCGCTGTTCGACGGCACGCTGCAGGGCTTCGAGCTGACCGACAAGCCGGCATTCTGCTTCCAGGGCCACCCGGAAGCGTCGCCCGGCCCGCACGACATCGCGTATCTGTTCGACCGCTTCACCGCACTGATGGACGCGGCGAAGCAGCGCAACGCCTGACGCAACTGAAGCAACCGAAGAACGGGAGATTCGCATCATGTTCGGCCACGCACTCGGCATCACGGATATCTGGACCTACGTGTTCGGCGTGATCTTCATCATCCTGCTGCCGGGGCCGAACTCGATGTACGTGCTGTCGCTCGCGGCGCAGCGCGGCGTGAAGGCCGGTTATCGCGCGGCCTGCGGCGTGTTCCTCGGCGACACGGTGCTGATGGTGCTGTCCGCCGCGGGCGTCGCGTCGCTGCTGAAGGCGAACCCGCTGCTGTTCTCCGTCGTCAAGTACGGCGGCGCCGCGTACCTGCTGTACATCGGTGCCGGGATGCTGCGCGGCGCGTGGCGAAAGCTGCGCGCGCGAGCCGATGCGCCGGCCGATGCACCGCGTGCGGTCGACGGCGAGCGGCCGTTCCGCAAGGCGCTGATCGTGAGCCTCCTGAATCCGAAGGCGATCCTGTTCTTCATCTCGTTCTTCATCCAGTTCGTCGACCCGGCGTTCCCGCATCCCGCGCTGTCGTTCGTCGTGCTCGGGGCGATCGCGCAATGCGCGAGCTTCCTGTACCTGAGCACGCTGATCTTCGCGGGCGCGCGGCTCGCCGAGCATTTCCGCCGCCGCCGCAAGCTCGCGGCGGGCGCGGCGAGCAGCGTGGGCGGCCTGTTCATCGGTTTCTCGGTGAAGCTCGCGCTCGCCACCATGAGCTGAGCGCAGCCGCCGATCCGCGACAACGCCACGACAAAGATTACTTACTGAATTCACAAGCCATGCCAAAACGCACAGACATCAAAAGCATCCTCATCATCGGCGCCGGCCCGATCATCATCGGCCAGGCTTGCGAGTTCGACTATTCGGGCGCGCAGGCTTGCAAGGCGCTGCGTGAAGAGGGCTACAAGGTCGTCCTCGTGAACAGCAACCCGGCGACGATCATGACCGACCCGAACACGGCCGACGTCACCTACATCGAGCCGATCACGTGGGAAGTCGTCGCACGCATCATCGAGAAGGAGCGCCCGGACGCGATCCTGCCGACGATGGGCGGCCAGACCGCGCTGAACTGCGCGCTCGACCTGCACCACCACGGCGTGCTCGAGAAGTTCGGCGTCGAGCTGATCGGCGCGTCGCCGGAAGCGATCGACAAGGCGGAAGACCGCCAGAAGTTCAAGGAAGCGATGACCAAGATCGGTCTCGGCTCCGCGAAGTCGGGCATCGCGCACTCGATGGAAGAAGCGACCCAGGTGCATGCCGAGATCATGGCCGGCACCGGTGGCAGCGGCTATCCGGTCGTGATCCGTCCGTCGTTCACGCTCGGCGGCTCGGGCGGCGGCATTGCATACAACCGCGAAGAGTTTGAAGAGATCTGCAAGCGCGGTCTCGACCTGTCGCCCACGCGCGAGTTGCTGATCGAAGAGTCGCTGCTCGGCTGGAAGGAATACGAGATGGAAGTCGTGCGCGACCGCGCCGACAACTGCATCATCGTGTGCTCGATCGAAAACCTCGACCCGATGGGCGTGCACACCGGCGACTCGATCACGGTCGCGCCGGCGCAGACGCTCACCGACAAGGAATACCAGATCCTGCGTAACGCATCGCTCGCGGTGCTGCGCGAGATCGGCGTCGACACCGGCGGCTCGAACGTGCAGTTCTCGATCAACCCGAAGGACGGCCGCATGGTCGTCATCGAGATGAACCCGCGCGTGTCGCGTTCGTCGGCGCTCGCATCGAAGGCGACCGGCTTCCCGATCGCGAAGGTCGCGGCGAAGCTGGCGGTCGGCTACACGCTCGACGAGCTGAAGAACGAAATCACCGGTGGCCAGACGCCGGCATCGTTCGAGCCGACGATCGACTACGTCGTCACGAAGATCCCGCGTTTCGCGTTCGAGAAGTTCCGCGAAGCCGATTCGCGCCTGACCACGCAGATGAAGTCGGTCGGCGAAGTGATGGCGATCGGCCGTACGTTCCAGGAATCGTTCCAGAAGGCGCTGCGCGGCCTCGAAGTCGGCGTCGACGGTCTCGACGAGAAGTCGACCGACCGCGACGAGATCGCGATCGAGATCCACGAGCCGGGCCCGGACCGCATCTGGTACGTCGGCGATGCTTTCCGCATCGGCATGACGGCCGAGGAAATCTTCGCGGAAACCGCGATCGACCCGTGGTTCCTCGAGCAGATCGAGCAGATCATCCTGAAGGAAAAGGCGCTCGCGGGCCGCACGCTCGCATCGCTGACGTTCGACGAGCTGCGCTTCCTGAAGCAGAGCGGCTTCTCCGACCGCCGGCTCGCGAAGCTGCTCGGCGCGACGCCGGAAGACGTCCGCCGCCGCCGCGTCGAACTGAACGTGCGCCCGGTCTACAAGCGCGTCGACACCTGCGCGGCCGAGTTCGCGACCAAGACGGCCTACATGTACTCGACCTACGAGGAAGAGTGCGAGGCGCAGCCGACCACCAACAAGAAGATCATGGTGCTGGGCGGCGGCCCGAACCGGATCGGCCAGGGCATCGAGTTCGACTACTGCTGCGTGCACGCGGCGCTCGCGATGCGCGAGGACGGCTACGAAACGATCATGGTCAACTGCAACCCGGAAACGGTGTCGACCGACTATGACACGTCCGACCGCCTGTACTTCGAGCCGCTGACGCTGGAAGACGTGCTCGAGATCGTCGACAAGGAAAAGCCGGTCGGCGTGATCGTCCAGTACGGCGGCCAGACGCCGCTGAAGCTCGCGCTCGACCTCGAGGCGCACGGCGTGCCGATCGTCGGCACGTCGCCGGACATGATCGACGCGGCCGAAGACCGCGAACGCTTCCAGAAGCTGCTGCAGGACCTCGGCCTGCGCCAGCCGCCGAACCGCACCGCACGCGCCGAAGAAGAAGCGCTCGCACTGGCGGCCGAAATCGGCTACCCGCTCGTCGTGCGCCCGTCGTACGTGCTGGGTGGCCGCGCGATGGAAATCGTCCACGAGCCGCGCGACCTCGAACGCTACATGCGCGAGGCCGTGAAGGTGTCGAACGATTCGCCGGTGCTGCTCGACCGCTTCCTGAACGACGCGATCGAATGCGACGTCGACTGCATCTGCGACGGCGAGTCGGTGTTCATCGGCGGCGTGATGGAGCACATCGAGCAGGCGGGCGTCCACTCGGGCGACTCGGCATGCTCGCTGCCGCCGTACTCGCTGTCGAAAGAAACGGTTGCCGAACTGAAGCGCCAGACGGGCGCGATGGCGAAGGCGCTGAACGTGGTCGGCCTGATGAACGTGCAGTTCGCGATCCAGCAGGTGCCGCAGGCGGACGGTTCGAAGCAGGACATCATCTACGTGCTCGAAGTGAACCCGCGCGCATCGCGCACGGTGCCGTACGTGTCGAAGGCGACCAGCCTGCCGCTCGCGAAGATCGCGGCGCGCGCGATGGTCGGCCAGAAGCTCGCGCAGCAGGGCGTGACGAAGGAAGTCGAGCCGCCGTACTTCAGCGTGAAGGAAGCGGTGTTCCCGTTCGTCAAGTTCCCGACCGTCGATCCGGTCCTCGGGCCTGAAATGCGTTCGACCGGCGAAGTGATGGGTGTCGGCCAGACGTTCGGCGAGGCGCTGTTCAAGTCGCAGCTCGCGGCGGGTTCGCGCCTGCCGGAGTCGGGCACGGTGCTGCTGACCGTGATGGACGCCGACAAGCCGAAGGCGGTCGAAGTCGCGCGCATGCTGCACGACCTCGGCTACCCGATCGTCGCGACCAAGGGCACGGCTGCCGCGATCGAAGCGGCCGGCGTGCCGGTGAAGGTCGTCAACAAGGTGAAGGACGGCCGTCCGCACATCGTCGACATGATCAAGAACGGCGAGATCGCACTCGTGTTCACGACGGTCGACGAGACGCGTCAGGCGATCGCCGATTCGCGTTCGATCCGCATGAGCGCGCAGGCGCACAAGGTCACGTACTACACGACGATGTCGGGCGCGCGCGCGGCCGTCGAAGGCTTGCGCTACCTGAAGGATCTGGAAGTCTATGATTTACAAGGTCTTCATGCTCGCCTAAACTAAGCGTTCAGTTACCTGTCGAAGCAACACGTGCCGCGATTAAGCGGTGTTTCCGGTTCGCCGGAAATGCGCTTAATCGCGGTGATTTTTTTTATAGCCGTTTTTAGCGATTGAGCCGTTTATGAGCACCATTCCGTTGACAAAGCGTGGCGCAGAGCAACTGCGCGATGAATTGCAGCGCCTCAAGTCCGTCGAGCGGCCGGCCGTGATCAACGCGATCGCGGAGGCCCGCGCACAGGGAGATCTGTCCGAAAACGCCGAATACGACGCTGCGAAAGAAAAGCAGGGCTTCATCGAGGGTCGCATCGCGGAAATCGAATCGAAGCTTTCGGCCGCGCAGGTCATCGATCCCACCGTGCTCGACGCCGAAGGCCGCGTGGTCTTCGCATCGACGGTCGAACTCGAGGATCTCGAGTCCGGCGATACCGTCAAGTACCAGATCGTCGGCGACGACGAAGCCGACATCGATCACGGCCTGATCTCGGTCAGCTCGCCGATCGCACGCGCGCTGATCGGCAAGTCCGAAGGCGACGTCGCGGCCGTGCAGGCGCCGAGCGGCGTGCGCGAATACGAAATTATCTCGGTCAGCTACATCTGAAGCGGGGCGACGTGATGCCGCATCGCGTGTTCCGTCTGCTGTCGGCCGTGTGGGTCGGCAGCCTGCTGACGATCGGGTATGCGGTCGCGCCCGTGCTGTTCAAGACGCTGGAGCGGATGACGGCCGGCTCGGTCGCCGCCCAGTTGTTTCGCATCGAGGCGATCCTCGGTGTCGTATGCGGCGTGTTGCTGCTCGCGCTGTCGAACCAGCAGGTGCGGCGCGGCAGCGGCGATTACCGGCGCGTGCGCTGGATCGTCGCGGCGATGGTCGCGTGCGTGCTGGTCGGGTATTTTGCGCTGCAGCCGTTCATGAACGCGCTGCGGGTGGCCGCGATGGAGGCGGGCACCGATATCGCGAACTCGCCGTATGCGAGCCGCTTCGGGATGCTGCACGGCGTTTCGAGCCTGTTCTATCTCGTCGAAAGCGTGCTGGGGCTGATGCTGATCTGGCGTTTGCCGGCGCGAGACGCCTGAACGGCGTGTGCGCCGCATCGGCAGGGCGGCACGGGGTGCCCCGTGCCGCGCGGCAGGATTACTTGCCCTGGTGCGGCCGCTTCGTGCTGGCCTGACGCTTTTTCGCACGCTTCACGGTGCCGCCCGCCGTCACGCGCTCGTTGCCGCGCACCGTGACCTTTACCGGCCTCGGACGGCGCACGGGGCTCGCGTTCGGCGACACCTTGACGACCTTGACGGTGCGCGGCGCACGGCCTTTCTTGTCGTCGACGGCTTCGGCCGCGCTCGGCAGCGCGCCGGCACGACGGCCGCGGGCCGGGGCCGCCACGGCAGCCTCGGGCTTCCAGATCACCAGCAGCTTGCCGATGTGCTGGATCGGCGCCGCGTTCAGGCGGTCGCAGATCTCGTCGTAAATGGCGACGCGCTCGTCGCGCTCGTCACCGAACACGCGGATCTTGATCAACTGGTGCGCGGCAAGGTGCACCTTGATTTCCTTCAGCACGGCGTCGGTCAGCCCGTCGGCGCCGATCAGCACGACGGGCTTGAGCGCATGGGCCTGGGAGCGCAGCGCGGAGCGCTCGGCGGGGGAAAGCGAAAGGGCGGGCATGGAAATGTCGAAATCTAAATAGGGGCGCGCTGCATCAGAAGCGAATCGCGGGAAGTTACCGCATCAGCCGCGCGCCGAAACCACGTAAAATCGCGGCTTGGGCCCGGAAGGGGCCGCAGCCGCGCGAAGAAGACGCGTATTATCCGCCAAAAGCACGGCTTCACGAAGCAAATAGCAGCAATCTCTCTCTCGAATGGCAAAAAACCGCTTTAACCAGCACTGGCTGCACGACCACATCAACGACCCGTACGTCAAAATGGCGCAGCGGGAGGGCTATCGCGCGCGTGCCGCGTACAAGCTGAAGGAAATCGACGAGCAGGACAAGCTGATCCGTCCGGGTCAGGTGATCGTCGATCTCGGCGCGACGCCGGGCAGCTGGAGCCAGTATGCCCGCAACAAGCTCGCGCAGGGCAAGAAGCGTGACGCGGAGCGCGAAGGCGGCATCGACGGCACGATCGTCGCGCTCGACATCCTGCCGATGGAACCGATCGCCGACGTCCACTTCCTCCAGGGCGACTTCCGCGAGGACGAGGTCCTTCACCGGCTCGAGGAAGTGCTCGAAGGCCGCTCGGTGGACCTTGTTATTTCGGACATGGCCCCCAACCTCTCGGGCGTGGCCTCGGCGGACGCGGCGCGCATCGAGCATCTGTGCGATCTGGCGCTCGAATTTGCGCAGAATCATCTGAAGCCGGAAGGTGCGCTGCTCGTGAAGTGTTTCCACGGCAGCGGCTACAGCCAGATCGTCGAAAAGTTCAAACAGCAGTTTAAGATCGTCGCGCCGCGCAAGCCGAAGGCGTCCCGCGACAAATCGTCCGAAACGTTCATTTTGGGCCGGCAACTGAAGCATCCGCGGTGACGCGGGGCGCGGTGCCGCAAACGGGCTCCGGCCCTTGCCAGACAAGCGAAGCGCTATCGCGACGGTTGTCAATGCTTATGGCAGGGGTGGTCGGACTGGATTAGAATGACCGAGGAGCGCCGCAAGGAAAATGTAGGCGCTCGTCTACGAGTGAAGGAGTGGTGCTTTGAACAACAATATGTTTTCGAAGGCAGCAGTGTGGCTGGTGATCGCACTGGTGCTGTTTACGGTGTTCAAGCAGTTCGACAAGCCCCGCGTCCAGGAAGGTGTGTCCTATTCGCAGTTCATGGACGACGCCAAGAACGGCAAGGTCAAGAACGTCATCGTGCAGGGGCGCAACCTCACCGTCACTCCGGCTGATGGCCAGAAATATCAGATCGTGTCGCCCGGCGACATCTGGATGGTCGGCGATCTGATGAAATACGGCGTGCAGGTCAGCGGCAAGGCCGATGACGAGCCGAACGCGCTGATGTCCGCGTTGTACTACCTCGGGCCGACGATCCTGATCATCGTGTTCTGGTTCTACATGATGAGGCAGATGCAGGGAGGCGGCAAAGGCGGCGCATTTTCGTTCGGGAAATCGCGTGCGCGGCTGATCGACGAGAACAACAACGCGGTGAACTTCTCCGACGTCGCAGGCTGCGACGAAGCGAAGGAAGAAGTGTCCGAGCTCGTCGACTTCCTGCGCGACCCGCAGAAATTCCAGAAGCTGGGCGGTCGCATTCCGCGCGGCGTGCTGCTCGTCGGCCCTCCGGGTACCGGCAAGACGCTGCTCGCCCGCGCGATCGCCGGTGAAGCGAAGGTGCCGTTCTTCAGCATTTCGGGTTCCGACTTCGTCGAAATGTTCGTCGGCGTCGGCGCGGCCCGCGTGCGCGACATGTTCGAGCAGGCGAAGAAGCACGCACCGTGCATCGTGTTCATCGACGAAATCGACGCGGTCGGCCGTCATCGCGGCGCCGGCATGGGCGGCGGCAACGACGAGCGCGAACAGACGCTGAACCAGATGCTGGTCGAGATGGACGGCTTCGAAGCGAACTCGGGCGTGATCGTGATCGCCGCGACCAACCGTTCCGACGTGCTCGACAAGGCGCTGCTGCGTCCGGGCCGTTTCGACCGTCAGGTCTATGTCGGCCTGCCGGACATCCGCGGCCGCGAGCAGATCATGCGCGTGCACCTGCGCAAGGTGCCGATCGCGAACGACGTCGACGCAGCCGTCATCGCGCGCGGCACGCCGGGCTTCTCGGGCGCCGATCTCGCGAACCTCGTGAACGAAGCGGCGCTGTTCGCCGCCCGCCGCGGCAAGCGCATCGTCGAGATGCAGGATTTCGAGGACGCGAAGGACAAGATCTTCATGGGTCCGGAGCGCAAGTCGGCGGTGATTCGCGAAGAAGCGAAGCGTGCGACGGCTTACCACGAGTCGGGCCATGCGGTGATCGCGAAGCTGCTGCCGAAGGCCGACCCGGTGCACAAGGTCACGATCATCCCGCGCGGTCGTGCGCTGGGTGTCACGTGGCAGTTGCCGGAGCATGACAACGAGACGTACTCGAAGGACTACCTGCTCGACCGCCTGGCGATCCTGTTCGGCGGCCGCGTGGCCGAAGAGCTGTTCCTGAACCTGATCAGCACCGGCGCGTCGGACGACTTCAACAAGGCGACGCAGACGGCGCGTGCGATGGTGGCGCGTTTCGGCATGACCGACGCGCTCGGACCGATGGTCTACGTCGACGACGAGAACGACAGCGGCCCGTTCGGCCGCGGCTTCACCCGCACGATCTCGGAAGCGACGCAGCAGAAGGTCGACGGCGAAATCCGCCGCGTGCTCGACGAGCAGTACGGCCTTGCGCGTCGCCTGCTCGAAGAGAACCGCGACAAGGTCGAGGCGATGACGGCCGCGCTGATGGAGTGGGAGACGATCGACGCCGATCAGATCAACGACATCATGGAAGGGCGTCCGCCGCGCTCGCCGAAGAGCTCGCCGGCCGTTGGCGGCGATTCCTCGGGTGGCGGCACGGCCGCCGAAGTGAAGCCCGGCAACGCGCCGGCGCCTGCTTCGCCGGCCTGACCTCCGCCGTAGCACCGTTCACGGGCTGGTGTGGCTTCACACCGGCCCGTTTTGCATTCATCAACACCTCCCGCCCGTGCCCGAATCCGCAGTTTCAGCCTCCATTCCCGCGCCGCTCCAGTGCGGCCGTTTCTCGCTGACGTTCGAACGCCCGCTCGTGATGGGCATTCTCAACGCCACCCCCGATTCGTTTTCCGACGGCGGCCGCTTCCTCGCGCGCGACGATGCGCTGCGCCAGGCCGAGCGGATGATCGCCGAAGGCGTCGACCTGATCGACATCGGCGGCGAGTCGACGCGTCCCGGTGCGCCGCCCGTGCCGCTCGACGAGGAACTCGCGCGCGTGATCCCGCTCGTCGAAGCGCTGCGGCCGCTGAACGTGCCGCTGTCGATCGACACCTACAAGCCTGCCGTGATGCGTGCGGCGCTCGCTGCCGGCGCGGATATGATCAACGACATCTGGGGGTTCCGCCAGCCGGGTGCGATCGACGCGGTTCGTGAAGGCAACAGCGGACTGTGTGCGATGCACATGCTCGGCGAGCCGCAGACGATGCAGGTGGGCGAGCCCGACTACGGCGACGTCGTGACCGACGTGCACGACTTTCTCGCAGCACGCGCGCAGGCGCTGCGCGACGCGGGCGTCGCGGCGGAACGGATCTGCGTCGATCCCGGGTTTGGATTCGGCAAGGCGGTGGTCGACGACAACTACGCGCTGCTGGCCGCGTTGCCCGACACGGCGCCCGCGCGGCCCGACGGGCGCGCGTATCCGATTCTCGCGGGCATGTCGCGCAAGTCGATGCTCGGCGCGGTGATCGGCGGCAAGCCGCCGATCGAACGCGTCGCGGCGAGCGTCGCAGCAGCATTGTGCGCAGTCGGGCGCGGCGCGGCGATCGTGCGTGTGCACGACGTCGCGGCGACGGTCGATGCGCTGAAGGTCTGGAACGCCGTGCGCGAAGCCGCGCGGCAACGATAAGTCAGAAGTCAGAAAGACGAAGGAGGAAGGTTCGCCATGGGACGTCGATATTTCGGCACGGACGGCATTCGCGGCACGGTGGGCGAGGCGCCCATCACGCCTGATTTCGTGTTGCGTCTCGGCTATGCGGCCGGCAAGGTGCTGGCCGGCGCGGCCGACGTCGCGGCGGGTGCGCGTCCGACGGTGCTGATCGGCAAGGACACGCGCGTGTCGGGCTACATGCTCGAGGCCGCGCTCGAGGCCGGTTTTTCGGCGGCTGGCGTGGACGTGATGCTGGCCGGCCCGATGCCGACGCCGGGCGTCGCGTACCTGACGCGCGCGCTGCGCCTGTCGGCCGGTGTCGTGATCAGCGCATCGCACAACCCGTATCAGGACAACGGGATCAAGTTCTTCTCCGCCGACGGCAACAAGCTGCCGGACGATACCGAGGCCGAGATCGAGGCATGGCTCGACAAGCCGCTCGAATGCGCGTCGTCGGACCGGCTCGGCAAGGCGCGTCGCCTCGACGACGCGGCCGGCCGCTACATCGAGTTCTGCAAGAGCACGTTCCCGGCCGCATACGACCTGCGCGGGCTGAAGCTCGTGATCGACTGCGCCCACGGCGCCGCGTACCAGATCGCGCCGCACGTATTCCACGAACTCGGCGCGGACGTGATCCCGATCGGTGTCGCGCCGAACGGCTTCAACATCAACGACGGTGTCGGCGCAACGGCGCCCGACGCACTGGTGCGTGCGGTGCGGGCGAACCATGCGGACCTCGGCATCGCGCTCGACGGCGATGCGGATCGCCTGCAGGTCGTGGATGCGACGGGCCGGCTGTACAACGGCGACGAATTGCTCTACGTGCTCGTCAAGGACCGGATTGCGACCGCCGGCAAGGTCGACGGCGCGGTCGGCACGCTGATGACGAACCTCGCGGTCGAGGTCGCGCTGCAGCGCGAGGGCGTGCAGTTCGTGCGGGCGGCCGTCGGCGACCGCTACGTGCTCGAACAGTTGCGCGAGCGCGGCTGGCAGCTCGGTGCGGAAGGCTCGGGCCACATCCTGTCGCTCGACCGCCATTCGACCGGCGACGGCATCGTGTCGGCGCTGCTCGTGCTGGCCGCGCTCAAGCGCAGCGGCCGCACGCTTGCGCAGATGCTGGACGGCGTCACGCTGTTTCCGCAGAAGCTGATCAATGTGCGGATGAAGCCGGGTGCCGACTGGAAGGGCAGCGCATCGATTCGCGCGGCGATCGACGCAGCCGAAAGCGCGCTCGCCGGCCGCGGCCGTGTGCTGATCCGCGCATCGGGCACCGAGCCCGTGCTGCGCGTGATGGTCGAGGCGCAGCATGCGGCCGACGCGACCCGCCACGCGGAAGCGATCGCCGACGCGGTGCGCGCGGCGACGAGCTGAGCCGAATCGGTGACGGCACGCGACGGTCCGGCCGTGCGCGCGCCGCCTCTTCGGTGACTCGACAAGCGGCGCCTTCGGGCGCCGCAATTCGTCAGACGCAAAGGTTTGCGCTATTAAATAGAGGATGACGTCGGCGCGGGTTTCGGCTGACGCAAGAAAACATCCGACCCTGAATCGTGATGACCGCCGCAAAGGGTTTTCCTGCCCCATGTGCGGTGAACACGATTCGCTCCGGACCTCGCATCGGCGGGTGCCGAACAGCCCTTCCTGACCGGCAATTCTTGCCGCCATTTCCCGCCGCGCTGCCCCTGCGCGGCCGCCCGCACAGGGCCCGATACACCCTTTCAACCAGTCATGTTACTGTCACGCCAGTTTCATCGATTGTCACATTATCGTCATGAGGAGCCCCTAACCTTCGCGGTGCCGTAGTCATCCGCTCACACACTGGAGGTCTCATGAAATTGATGCAAACCGCGATTGCCGGCCTGGCTGGCGCGCTTTTCGCAGTCGCCGCGCAAGCTGCCGACATCACGGGCGCAGGCAGCACGTTCGCGATGCCGATTTATACGAAATGGGCTGCCGACTACCAGCAGGCCGGCGGCGCGAAGGTGAACTACCAGGGTATCGGTTCGTCGGGCGGCCTCAAGCAGATCAACGCGAAGACGGTCGATTTTGCCGGTTCGGACGCTCCGCTGAAGGACGAAGAACTCGCGAAGGAAGGCCTGTTCCAGTTCCCGACGGTGGTCGGCGGCGTGGTGCCGGTCGTCAACGTGCCGGGTGTGAAGGCCGGCGAACTGACGCTGTCGGGCCCGGTGCTCGGCGACATCTACCTCGGCAAGATCAAGAAGTGGAACGACCCGGCGATCGCCGCGCTGAACCCGAAGGTCAAGCTGCCGGATACGGACATCGCGGTCGTTCGTCGTGCTGACGGCTCGGGCACGAGCTTCATCTGGACGAACTACCTGTCGAAGGTCAACGACGAGTGGAAGTCGAAGATCGGCGAAGGCACGACGGTCAACTGGCCGACGGGCACGGGCGGCAAGGGCAACGACGGCGTCGCGGCCTTCGTGCAGCGCCTGCCGGGCGCAATCGGCTACGTCGAGTGGGCGTATGCCAAGAAGAACAACATGACCTACACGGCCCTGAAGAACTCGACGGGCACGGTGGTCGAGCCGAAGACCGAAACGTTCAAGGCCGCTGCTGCCGGCGCGAACTGGTCGAAGTCGTTCTACCAGATCCTGACGAACCAGCCGGGCAAGGACGCATGGCCGGTCGTCGGCGCGACGTTCGTGCTGCTGCACGCGAAGCAGGACAAGCCGGAGCAGGGCGCCGAAACGCTGAAGTTCTTCAGCTGGGCGTTCAAGAACGGCGAGAAGGCAGCCGACAGCCTCGACTACATCTCGCTGCCGGCGACGGTCGAGACGGAAATCCGCAAGCAGTGGAAGACGAAGGTGACGGACGCATCGGGCAAGCCGGTCGCCACGGAGTAAGCAATCCAGCGGTTCGCTGCCCGGCCGTGCCGGCCGGGCAGTGTGTGCGGTAAGGCCGGGCGTCACGGCGCCCGGCGATCCAGAACAGGCGCCCATGTCTGATATTTCCTACACGTCTTCCCGGTCCGATGCCGCGCAGCAACGCGCGCCGAGCCGTCTCGGAGACGTTCTGTTCGGCGGCCTCGCACGGCTGGCCGCGATCGTGACCCTGCTGCTGCTGGGCGGGATCATCGTTTCCCTGATCATTGCGTCGATGCCGACCATCCAGAAGTTCGGCATCGGCTTCTTGTTGCAAACCGAGTGGGATCCGAACTCGGATATTTACGGCGCGGTCGTGCCGATCTACGGCACGATCGTGACGTCGCTCATCGCGCTCGTCATCGCGGTGCCCGTCAGCTTCGGCATCGCACTGTTCCTCACCGAATTGTCGCCCGTGTGGCTGCGTCGCCCGCTCGGCATCGCGATCGAGCTGCTCGCCGCGATTCCGTCGATCGTGTACGGCATGTGGGGCCTGCTCGTGTTCGCGCCGATCTTCGCCGAATACTTCCAGAAGCCGATCGGCCGTCTCTTCAAGGACGTGTGGGTGCTCGGTCCGCTGACGTCGGGCCCGCCGATCGGCATCGGCATTCTCGCGGCCGGCGTGATCCTCGCGATCATGATCATCCCGTACATCGCATCGGTGATGCGCGACGTGTTCGAAGTCACGCCCGTGCTGCTGAAGGAATCGGCTTACGGGATCGGCTGCACGACGTGGGAAGTGATGTGGAAAGTCGTGCTGCCCTACACGAAGACCGGCGTGATCGGCGGCGTGATGCTCGGCCTCGGCCGCGCGCTCGGCGAAACGATGGCCGTGACCTTCGTGATCGGCAACACCAACCTGCTCGACAGCGTGTCGCTGTTCGCGCCGGGCAACAGCATCACGTCGGCGCTCGCGAACGAATTCGCGGAAGCGCAACCGGGCCTGCATACGTCCGCGCTGATGGAACTGGGCCTGATCCTGTTCGTGATCACGTTCATCGTGCTGTCCATCTCCAAACTGCTGCTGCTTCGTCTCGAGAAAGGAGAGGGCAAGAAATGAGCGAGCCCGTCATGAATTTCCCGGGGCCGAATGGCGCCGCGCTCGACGCGATGCGCAACCGCCTGCAGCGCAAGCGCAAGCTGACCAACGCGATCGCGCTGACCGCGTCGCTCGCCGCGATGGCGTTCGGCCTGTTGTGGCTCGTGTGGATTCTCTACACCACGGTGCATCTCGGCGTCGGCGGTCTGTCGCTGCAGCTGTTCACCGAATCGACGCCGGCACCGAACACGGAAGGCGGCGGCCTGGCGAACGCGATCGTCGGCAGCCTGCTGCTGTGCGGTTTCGGCACGCTGGTCGGCACGCCGATCGGCATCCTCGCGGGCGTCTATCTTGCCGAATACGGCCAGAAGAACCTGCTGGCGAGCACGATCCGCTTCATCAACGACATCCTGCTGTCGGCGCCGTCGATCGTCATCGGGCTGTTCGTCTACGCGATCGTCGTCGCGAAGTCGGGGCGCTTCTCGGGCTGGGCCGGCGTGATCGCGCTGGCGCTGCTGCAGATTCCGATCGTGATCCGCACGACCGAGAACATGCTGAAGCTGGTGCCGAACGCGCTGCGCGAAGCAGCCGTCGCGCTCGGCACGCCGAAGTGGCGGATGGTGTTGAAGATCACGCTGCGCGCCTCGGTCGGCGGGATCGTGACGGGCGTGCTGCTGGCGGTCGCGCGGATCGCCGGCGAAACGGCGCCGCTGCTGTTCACCGCGCTGTCGAACCAGTTCTTCTCGTGGGACATGAGCCAGCCGATGGCGAACCTGCCCGTCACGATCTACAAGTTCGCGATGAGCCCGTTCGCCGAATGGCAGTCGCTCGCATGGGCGGGCGTGTTCCTGATCACGCTCGGGGTGCTCGGACTCAACATCCTGGCGCGTTCGATCTTCTCGAAAAAGTAACGGCGGAGCAATCCGATGAATATGGCAGAAAGCCACCTGAATCCCGTCGAGCGCACCGCTGCGCCCGCCGGCACGCAAGATGCGGCACATGGCCGTCCGCTGGCGCCGCTGAACGCGAAGATCGAGGTCAACAACCTCAACTTCTTCTACAACAAGTTCCACGCGCTGAAGAACATCAACCTGCGCATTCCCGAAGGGAAGGTGACGGCGTTCATCGGTCCGTCGGGTTGCGGCAAGTCGACGCTCCTGCGCACGTTCAACAAGATGTACGCGCTCTATCCGGAGCAGCGCGCCGAGGGCGAAATCCTGATGGACGGCGAGAACCTGCTGACCACCAAGCGCGACATCTCGCTGCTGCGCGCGCGGATCGGCATGGTGTTCCAGAAGCCGACCCCGTTCCCGATGTCGATCTACGACAACATCGCGTTCGGCGTGAAGATGTTCGAGAAGCTCACGCGCTCGGAGATGGACGATCGCGTCGAGTGGGCGCTGACGAAGGCCGCGCTGTGGAACGAAGTGAAGGACAAGCTGAACCAGAGCGGCTACGGGCTGTCCGGCGGCCAGCAACAGCGTCTGTGCATCGCGCGCGGTATCGCGATCCGTCCGGAAGTGCTGCTGCTCGACGAGCCGTGCTCGGCGCTCGACCCGATCTCGACGGGCCGCATCGAGGAGCTGATCGCGGAGCTGAAGAGCGACTACACGGTCGTGATCGTCACGCACAACATGCAGCAGGCCGCGCGCTGCTCGGACTACACGGCCTACATGTACCTGGGCGAGCTGATCGAATTCGGCGAAACCGAAAAGATCTTCATCAAGCCGGTGCGCAAGGAAACGGAAGACTACATCACCGGCCGTTTCGGCTGATGACGGAGAATCACAACCATGTCGGATAAACATCTGTCGAGCCAGTTCGACGCGGACCTGAATGCCGTGTCGTCGAAAGTGCTGGAAATGGGCGGGCTCGTCGAGTCGCAGATCGTCGGCGCGATGCATGCGCTGAACGAATTCGACCGCGAGACGGCCGAGAAGGTGATCGCGGCCGAGGAAACGCTGAACGCGATGGAAGTCGACATCGACCAGGAGTGCGGCAACATCATCGCGCGGAGGCAGCCGGCCGCGCGCGACCTGCGTCTTCTGATGTCGATTTCGAAAACGATTACGAACCTCGAGCGCGCCGGCGACGAGGCCGAGAAGATCGCGAAGCGCGTGCGCCGCCTGATCGACGAGCCGGCCGCGCGTGCGGTGAACATCGCCGAGATCAAGGTGTCGGGCGAGATGGCCGTGACGATCCTGCGCCGCGCGCTCGACGCGTTCGCGCGCCTCGATACGGTGGCGGCCGCGCAGATCGTCAAGGACGACAAGGAAATCGACCTCGAATTCCGCGCGTTCGTGCGCAAGCTCGTGTCGTACATGCAGGAAGACCCGCGCACGATCTCGGTCGGCCTCGAGTACCTGTTCATCGCGAAGGCGATCGAACGGATCGGCGACCACGCGAAGAACATCGCCGAATTCATCATCTACATCGTGAAGGGCACCGACGTGCGGCACCAGCCGCGCGACACGCTCGATCGCGAAGCCAACAGTTAATCGACTCCGTAAGGAAGAACAGAGGTGCCGATGCCCAGCAACATTCTCGTCGTCGAAGATGAGCCCGCGATTTCCGAACTGATCTCGGTGAATCTCCAGCATGCCGGTCACTGCCCGATCCGCGCGTACAACGCCGAGCAGGCGCAGAACCTGATCAGCGACGTGCTGCCCGATCTCGTGCTGCTCGACTGGATGCTGCCGGGCAAGTCCGGCATTGCGTTCGCGCGCGACCTGCGCAACAACGAACGGACCAAGCACATCCCGATCATCATGCTGACCGCGCGCGGCGACGAGCAGGACAAGGTGCTCGGCCTCGAGATCGGCGCAGACGATTACGTGACGAAGCCGTTCTCGCCGAAGGAACTGATGGCGCGCATCAAGGCCGTGCTGCGCCGCCGCGCGCCGCAGCTGACCGAGGACGTCGTGTCGATCAACGGGCTGCGCCTCGACCCGGCCACGCATCGGGTCGCCGCGCACGGCGACGGCAGCGAGATCAAGCTCGATCTCGGCCCGACCGAATTCCGCCTGCTGCATTTCTTCATGACGCATCCGGAGCGCGTGCACAGCCGCACGCAACTGCTCGATCAGGTCTGGGGCGATCACGTGTTCGTCGAGGAGCGCACCGTCGACGTCCACATCAAACGATTGCGCGCGGCCTTGAAACCGGCCGGTTGCGATGCGATGATCGAGACCGTACGCGGCAGCGGCTACCGGCTCGCCAAGCACGCGTAACGTATCCGGACATGCCGTGTGCCACGGCATGCCGTTCATTCTTTCGGGCGCTGAATCATGAACATCATCTGGGCGCGCTTTCTCGTGTCGCTCGTGCTGCTCGTGCTGATCAGCGTATTGGTCGGCGTGTTCGCCGGCCCGATCGCGGGCCTTGGGTTCGCGGTCGTGATGCTGGTCGCGCAGGGCTTCTTCAGCACCTTCCATACGCAACGCCTCTGGCGTCTGCTCGATGCGCCCGTCTACGGCGAGGTGCCGAGCGCACCGGGCATCTGGGGTGAAATCTACTACCGGCTGCACAAGCTCGCGAAGCAGTGGCATGCGCAGGTGCGGCAGGTCGAGCAGCAGCATTCGCGCTTCATCCAGGCGATCCAGGCGTCGCCGAACGGCGTCGCGATGCTCGACGACCATGACCAGATCGAGTGGTGCAACGCGATCGCCGAGGTGCATTTCGGCCTCGACGCGAAGCGCGACCTGCGCCAGCACATCACGAATCTGGTTCGTCATCCTGATTTCGTCCGCTACCTGAACGCGCAGCATTACGACGAGACGCTCGTGATGCGCGGGATGGGCGACTCGCGGCAGAACGTGCTGGAAGTGCAGGTGTTTCCGTACGGAGAGAACCGCAAGCTGCTGCTCACGCAGGACATCACGGAGCTCGAGCGGACCGACGCGATGCGGCGCGACTTCGTCGCGAACGTGTCGCACGAACTGAAGACGCCGCTCACCGTGCTGTCGGGCTTCCTCGAGACGATGCGCGAACTGCCGCTGAACGAGGAGGATCGCGCGCGCTATCTCGAGATGATGGAGCAGCAGGCGTCGCGGATGCGGCACATCGTCACCGATCTGCTGGTGCTCGCGAAGCTCGAGGGCGAAAGCAAGCCGCCGATGGATCACGCGATCGACATGCGTGCCGTGTTCGACCATCTGAAGGAAGATGCGCAGACGCTGTCGAACGGGCATCACGAAATCACGTTCACGATCGACGAGACGCTCGGCGTCACGGGCGCGCAGACCGAAGTGTTCAGTGCGTTCGCGAATCTCGTGACCAACGCGATCCGCTATACGCCTGACGGCGGCAAGATCCTCGTGTCGTGGCGGCGCGAGGGCGCGCAAGGCGTGTTCTCGGTCACCGACAGCGGCTTCGGCATCCCGGCGGCCGACCTGCCGCGGCTGACCGAACGCTTCTATCGCGTCGACCGCAGCCGCTCGCGCGATACGGGCGGCACGGGGCTCGGCCTCGCGATCGTCAAGCACGTGCTGCAGCGGCACGACTCGCACCTGTACGTGCAGAGCGAGGAAGGGCGCGGCAGCACGTTCACCGCACGCTTCCCGGCGTCGCGGATCATCGCGATCCGGCCGGCGACGTTCGAAGCGTGAGCGCATGACGCGAATCGGGTGCCTCACGCCGGCATCCCGCCGCAAACGAAAAAGCACAGCCCTCGAGCTGTGCTTTTTCGTTTGGTGACGCGGCACGCGAACCCGCGCGCCGCCCCGTGTCTACGAACAGAACTTCGCGAGCAGCCCGAGCTGCGCGTTGCGGATCGTCTTGCCCGCGCGCCGCCGGCGGTAGTGGCCGTCGCTGAGCATCTGCCAGGCCGACTGGTTGTCGCCGAGGCAGACCGACAGCCCTTCGGCGATCACGCGGCGCTTCAGCTTGCGCTCGCGGATCGGGAACGCGACTTCGACGCGGCGGAACAGGTTGCGGTCCATCCAGTCGGCGCTCGACAGATAGACGTCCTCGGCGCCGTCCGCGTGGAAATAGTAGATGCGGTGGTGTTCGAGGAAGCGCCCGACGATCGAGCGCACCGTGATGTTTTCCGACAGCCCCGGCACGCCGGGCTTCAGCGCGCACACGCCGCGCACGATCAGGTCGACCTTGACGCCGGCCTGCGACGCTTCGTACAGCGCGGCGATCACCGACGGCTCCAGCAGCGCGTTCATCTTCGCGACCACGCGCGCGCGCTTGCCGGCGCGCGCGTTGTCGATTTCCGCGCGGATCGATTCGATGATGCGCGGATGCAGCGAGAACGGTGACTGCCACAGCTCGTGCAGCGTGAGCTCGCCGCCGATCCCGGTCAGTTGCTGGAAGACGTGGTGGACGTCCTCGCAGATCTTCTGGTCGGCCGTCATCAGCCCGAAGTCGGTGTAGAGGCGGGCGGTGCGCGGGTGATAGTTGCCGGTGCCGAGGTGCACGTAGCGGCGCAGCGACGCCTTTCCGTTCTGCACGACGCGCCGCACGATCAGCATCATCTTCGCGTGGCACTTGTGGCCGACCACGCCGTACACGACGTGCGCGCCGACGGCTTCGAGCTGCGACGCCCAGTTGATGTTGGTTTCCTCGTCGAAGCGCGCGAGCAGCTCGACGACGACGGTCACTTCCTTGCCGTTGCGCGCGGCTTCCATCAGCGCGTCCATCAGCGGGGAATCGGTGCCGGTGCGGTAGATCGTCTGCTTGATCGCCACGACGCTCGGGTCTTTCGCGGCCTGCTGCAGCAGTTCGAGCACCGGCTGGAAACTTTCGTACGGGTGGTGCAGCAGGATGTCGCCGTCGTCGATCGCGTCGAACATCGTCGGCGTGTTGACGATCGCGGGCGGGATCGATGCGGTGAACGGCGAGAACTTCAGGTCGGGTCGATCGACGAGATCGGGAATCTGCATCAGCCGCACGAGGTTCACGGAGCCGGCCACGCGATAGCAGTCCTTCTCGCCGAGCAGGCTTTCCTCGAGCAGGCGCCGCACGATATGCGCCGGCGTGTCGGCCGACACTTCGAGCCGTACCGCGTTGCCGAGGTGGCGCGCGGGCAGTTCGCCCTGCAGCGCGACGCGCAGGTTGGTGATTTCGTCCTCGTCGACGAAGAGCTCGCTGTTGCGCGTGATGCGAAACTGGTTGCAGCTCTTCACGACCAGTTGCGGGAACAGTTCGCCGACGAAGCGCTGCATGAACGAGCTGAGCAGCACGAAGCCGTGCTCGAAGCCCGACAGCGCCTGCGGCATGCGCACGACGCGCGGCAGCGCGCGCGGCGCCTGCACGATGCCCATCACCGCCTGGCGGCCGAACGCGTCGCGGCCCTCGAGCTCGACGACGAAGTTCAGGCTCTTGTTCAGCACGCGCGGGAACGGGTGCGCGGGGTCGAGGCCGATCGGCGTCAGCACCGGCAGCAGTTCATCGAGGAAGTAGCGGCGCGCCCATTCGAGCTGTTCTTCGTTCCACGAGTCGCTCGCGTGGAAGTAGATGCCTTCCTGTTCGAGCGCGGGCAGCACGGTTTCGTGCAGCATCGTGTACTGGCGGTGCACGAGCCGTTGCGCGCGCTCGACGACGAGGTCATAGGCGTGCTGCAACGACATGCCGTCGGGTGTCAGTGCGCCGGGGTTGTCGCGGATCTGTTCCTGAAGGCCGGCCATCCGGACTTCGAAAAATTCGTCGAGGTTGCTGCTCGTGATGCAGATGAAGCGCAGGCGCTCGAGCAACGGAATCTGCGGGTCAGCCGCCTGGGCCAGCACGCGCTCGTTGAAACCGAGGATGCCGAGTTCACGATTGAGAAGCGGATAACGGACGGACATCGGCAGAGTAGGGGATGATTCGGGCGATGATTCGAAAGGACGCTCGGAAACTCTCACGGTACGATGACGTGCTGATGACGATAATGTATTTATATCGGGAAATTCTACGCCTGAACCGTTTCGTCTCATAAATGTTTCGGCCATATACAATCTACCCGTGTACATGCCCGTGAAGCGTGGCAACGGCAAGCGTTCCACGCTTAAAATGTCGCCTTTGATTGATCGTCCAGCGTGGCCGGACCGGCTGCCGCGGGCGAACGCGCACGGAGCCCCCTTCTGATGGTTACATCCCCCCACTTGCTGGCTGCCGTCGATCTCGGCTCGAACAGCTTTCGGCTGATCGTCGGGCGCGTCGAGGAAACGCCGGCGGGCAGCCAGATTTATCCCGTCGATGCGCTGCGCGAGCCCGTTCGACTGGCCGCGGGCCTGTCGAGCGACAAGATGCTCGATCGCGCGTCGCAGGAGCGTGGCTGGGAGGCGCTCAAGCGGTTCGGCGAACGCCTGCGCGATTTCCATCCCGATCATGTGCGCGCGGTGGCGACCAACACGCTGCGCGTCGCGAAGAATGCGGGCGAATTTCTCGGCGAGGCCGAAGCGGCGCTCGGTTTTCCGATCGAAGTGATCGCGGGCCGCGAAGAGGCGCGCCTGATCTATGCGGGCGCCGCGCATTCGGTGCCGGCGAGCGCGGGCAAGCGGCTCGTCGTCGACATCGGCGGCGGCTCGACCGAATTCATCATCGGCTCGCATTACACGCCGATCGTGATGGAGAGCCTCTACATCGGCTGCGTGAGCCATAGCCGCGCGTTCTTCCCGGCCGGCAACGTCGACGAATACACGATGCGGCAAGCCGAACTCGCGGCCAAGCGCGAGATCCAGATCATTTCCAGCGAATACAAGAAGGCCGGATGGGACCAGGCGATCGGTTCGTCCGGCACCGCGCGCGCGCTCGCGGAACTCGTCGAGGCGAACGGCTTCAACGACGCGGGCATCACGCACGGCATTTCGCGCGGCGGGCTCGAACGCCTGAAGCGCGCGCTGATCAAGTCCGAGAACGTGAACCGGCTGAAGCTGATCGCGCTGAAGCCCGATCGCGTGCCGGTGCTCGCCGGCGGCCTCGCGATCATGCTCGCGGTATTCGAGGAACTGGGCGTCGACTACGTCGATACCACCGACGGCGCATTGCGTCTCGGCGTGCTGTACGACCTGCTCGGCCGGACCCAGCACGAGGACATGCGCGCGGTGACCGTCGAGGGCTTCACGCGCCGCTACGGCGTCGATCGCGCGCAGGCCGAGCGCATCGGCGCGCTCGCGGTGCGATTCTACGACGAGCTCGACGATTCCGACGACGAAGAACGCGAGGAAGGCCGGATGTTCCTCGGTTGGGCCGCCGCGTTGCACGAGATCGGCCTGTCGATCTCGCACAGCTCGTATCACAAGCATTCGGCCTATATCGCGAGCAACGCCGACATGCCGGGTTTCTCGCGTACCGACCAGGCGCGCCTTGCCGCGCTCGTGCTCGGGCATGCGGGCAAGCTCGGCAAGCTGTCGCAGGCGCGCGACGTCGAATGGCCGCTGCTGTTCTGCCTGCGACTCGCGGCGCTGCTTTGCCGGCGCCGGACCGATGCCGGGCTGCCGGACATTTCCGTGTCGCAGATGAAGAAGGGCGGGTATGAAGTGCGCCTGCCGAGCGCATGGGTCGAGCAGAACCCGCTGACCGATTACAGCCTCAGCCAGGAAGCGGCAGAGTGGGAGAAGGTCGGCATTCCGTACCGCGTGGTTTATACGGGCGCGTGACGCGCCGGCACGGCGGCGGCGCGCCCGCGCCGCCAGGTTGCCTTGGACGCGCTCAGTCCGAGCACACGATCGCCGTCAGGAACGGGAATGCCTGCTTGACGGTCGCGTCGCTGCCGGCCTTGCGCACGGCCTGTTCGACCGCGTTCTTCGTGCCGCGCACCACGACGCCGTATGCCCAGTCGCCGATCGGCGTGCCGTCGCCGGGCTGGAAAATCGGATCGTTCGCCTGGTAGCCGAGCACGACATAGACGCCGAAGCCGTAGGCGGTCAGCGGATGGTTCGTGCGGAATGCGTTCACCGAATTCGATTCGACGTGCATCGGCTCCGACTGGATGTCGCCTGCCGCGAGCAGTGGCGCGACGAACTTGTGGCCGTTCGAATGGCAGTCGAGCGCGTCGTCGAGCGACTTCGCCGATGCGACGCCGGGCGCGCCGAGGGTGCCGATTGCGAGCAGCGCGCCGAGCACGGCGGTCTTGAAAACGTGATTTTTCATGCGCGATTGCGGGTTGGTCGCGGACATTATCGCGTGTTCCCGCAATTTTCGTGCGCGGGCTGCGGGCGGTGGCACCGGGGGCGGACGCGGGCGGCGGACCAAACGAAAAAGGGCTGCAAGCGCGATGGCTTGCAACCCTTGTCGTGAATCTCGTGGTCGGAGCGATAGGATTCGAACCTACGACCCTCTGATCCCAAATCAGATGCGCTACCAGGCTGCGCTACGCTCCGACGAGCCAAAGATTCTATCGTCTAATGGGTAACCGGGTCAATCACGTTTTTGCGTACGGCGCATATCATCACGAACCGCTCACGATTGGCGACAATTCGAAGCATGATCGTCCGGCCCGCGAGTGTGCGGCCGGAGCATTCGTCGAAGCATGGAGAGACATCATGATGAACCTGATCCTGTGGCGCCACGCCGAAGCCGAAGACTACGCGGCAAGCGACCTCGCACGCCAGCTGACGGCCCGCGGGCGCAAGGATGCGCAAGCGATGGCCAAATGGCTGCGCGGCCGGCTCGAGTCGAGCAGCGTGATCCTCGCGAGCCCGGCGGCGCGCACCGTGCAGACCGTCGAGGCGCTGACCGACCAGTACCGGACCATCGATGCACTCGCGCCGGGCGGCAGCGTCGACGACGTGCTGGCGGCCGCCGGGTGGCCCGACGGCATCGCGCCGACGGTCGTGATCGTCGGGCACCAGCCGACGCTCGGCTGCGTCGCGGCGCAGTTGATCGCCGGCAACGACGATAGCTGGAGCGTCAAGAAGGGCGGTATCGTGTGGCTCGCGAGCCGCACGCGCGACGGCAACCGTCAGGCCGTCCTGCGCGCGGTATTGACGCCGGACCTTGTCTGAAGCGGTTTGAAGGCATTGATCATACGGTTTCGCAGGCTTTCTGCTAAAGTCAATTCGGCGACACGTCATTGAAAGGACACGGTCGTGCCACAGAACGGTAACGACCGGTTACTACATTGGCTGGCATGTCGTCCTATTCCTTACGACCAGGAAAGCCTAATGCGAGAACTGCCGACGCCTACGCTCCCCTTTGCCTCGCTTCCCCTCGACACGTCGCGGCGTCACCTGCCGCGCGCTGCTGAAACCGTCACATCCGAGTACCGTCTGCGTGCTGCCTGGGCGCGTACGGAAGATGAATTGCGCGAGGCCCAGCGCCTGCGTTACACCGTGTTCGCCGACGAGATGGGCGCGCAGGTCAGCGGTCCGTCCGGTCTCGACGTCGATCCGTTCGACGCCTATTGCGATCATCTGCTGGTGCGCGACCTCGATACGCTGAAGGTGGTCGGCACGTACCGCGTGCTGCCGCCGCACCAGGCCGCGCGTGTCGGCCGTCTGTACGCCGAAGGCGAATTCGACCTGTCCCGCCTTACGCACCTGCGCGGCAAGATGGTCGAGGTCGGCCGCTCGTGCGTGCACAGCGACTACCGCAGCGGCGCCGTCATCATGGCGCTCTGGGGCGGTCTCGGCGCGTACATGATGCAGAACGGCTACGAGACGATGCTCGGCTGCGCGAGCGTGTCGATGGCCGACGGCGGGCACTATGCGGCGAACCTGTATCAGTCGCTGCCGGCCAACTCGCTGACGGCGCCGGAATATCGCGCGTTCCCTCATACGGCGCTGCCGGTCGACGAACTGCAGACGGGCACCGTCGTTGCACCGCCGCCGCTGATCAAGGGCTACCTGCGTCTCGGTGCGAAGATTTGCGGCGCGCCGGCGTGGGATCCCGACTTCAACTGCGCGGACTTCCTGACGCTGTTCCGGCTGTCGGACATCAACGCGCGCTACGCCCGGCACTTCCTGGGCTGAGCCATCCCGATCGCGGCGCGCTGCTCAGGCGCGCACGCAGGCGAACGCCATCGCGCGGCAGATTGCCGCGCGATGGCGTTTGTTCGTTCCGAGGAAGGCGTTTTATCCGGCCCTGTTAATTTGGGCGATACGCACTGCCCACCGTGCCGGCAGACGCACGTTCGACGCGGGCCGCGCGGGCGGCCCGGACAACGGGGCGGGCTTGCCTAGTGCTTGCGCCGCCAGTCGAGCAGGTGATGTTCGGCCATCCAGTGATGGATCATTCCTTCGCCGCCGTGGCTGCGCTTGTATTCGCGCGACTCGAAATAGGACAGGGCGACGAGCACCATCAGACCGATGAACAGGCCGATCAGGCCGGCGATCTCTTCAGATGACATGGCAGCCTCCTTTCAACGGCACAGCGCCATCTGCTACATGGTAGAACATGCGCGGGACAACCCCTAACCCGGAATTCGGCTAGACTCGGCGCGGTCCTGGCGCGCGATGGGCGCGCCGTTTTCCGGAGCCTCACCGATGACCCGTTTCATGCTGGCCGTGCTGGCCGCGTCCATTCTCGCCGGCTGTTCCAGCGATCCCCGCCAGGCTCGTCGCGGCCACCCGCCGCAAGATCCGGCCGATTATCACGGCGTGCCGACCGACATGACGCCGCCGTCGATGCTCGGTGAGCCGGCGCCGTCGGCACCCGCATCCGCGCAATAACGAAACCGGCCGGCGTGCGCGGCCGTCAGGTGCCGGCCGCGGGTGCGTCGGCGCCGATCCGCCGCGTCAGCGCCGGCAAGTAGCGCGCGAGCGTCGCGCCACGTGCGACCATGAACAGCAGCAGCGCGAACCACAGACCGTGGTTGCCGAACGGGCCGACAGCCGCCAGCGTCGCGGCAATGAAGATCGCGAACGACGCGACCATCGCGCGCATCAGCGACTGCGTCTGCGTCGCGCCGATGAACACGCCGTCGAGCAGGAACCCCCACACGGACACGATCGGCGAGATTGCCGCCCACGGCAGGTATTGCAGCGCGACCGCGCGGATCCCCGCCTGGTCGGTCAGCAGTGCGACGATCCAGCCGCCGGCCGCCCAGTAGACGAGCGCGAACAGCAGCGCGCCGAGCGCGGACCACAGCAGCGTGACCCGCACAGCCTGCCGGAATGCGGTGCGGTCGCGCGCGCCGGCCGCGGCGCCGACGAGCGCCTCGGCCGCATGCGCGAAGCCGTCGAGCCCGTAAGCCATGAAGGTCTGGAAATTCAGCAGCAGTGCGTTGGCTGCGAGCGTCGCGTCACCCTGCGTGGCGCCCAGGTGCGCGAACCAGCCGAATGCGCCGAGCAGGCACAGCGTGCGCAGGAAGATGTCGCGATTGAGCGCGATCAGCCGCTTGAGCGCCGCACGATCCGCCAATGCACCCGAGGCCAGCGGCGCGAGGCCGCGCGGGCGCAGCCGCCACAGCATCCATGCGCCGAGCGCGAAGCCGCACGCGTCCGCGGTCGCGGTTGCCGCGCCGATCCCGGCGATGCCCCAGCCGAAGCCGTACACGTACAACAGCACGGCACCGATGTTCACAGCATTGATGAAGACCTGCGTGACGAGCGCGAGCCGCACGCGCTGCGCGCCGAGCAGGTAGCCGAGCACGACGTAGTTCGCGAGCGCGAACGGCGCGCTCCAGATGCGTGCGTGGCCATAGGTCAGCGCCGTCGCGCGGACGGCGTCGCTTCCGCCCAGCGCGGTCAGCGCGAACGACAGCAGCGGCACCTGCAGCGCGAGCACGGCGGCGCCGAGCGCGAACGCGACGATCAGCGCGCGCAGCACGTTGAGCCGGATGCCGGCGGCGTCGCCGGCGCCGTGCGCCTGCGCGACGAGGCCGGTCGTGCCCATGCGCAGGAAGCCGAAGCCCCAGAACACGAAGTTGAAGAACAGTCCGCCGAGCGCGACGCCGCCGAGGTACTGCGCGCCGTCGAGGTGGCCGGCGACGGCCGTGTCGACCGCGCCGAGGATCGGCTGGGTCAGGTTCGCAAGGACGATCGGGAAGGCGAGCGCGAGGACGCGCCGGTGCGAGACGGCGGCCGATCCGGTGCCGGCCCCCTGCGGTAATGCGGATTCGGACATGGCGAACGCGTCAGGCGCGTTCCTGCACGCAGACCCACGGCGACACGACGACCGCCCACAGCTCCGGATTGCGCGCCGCGAAATCGGCGGCGGTTTCCGCCGGCATGCGCGCGACGAGACCGGACGACAGCCAGCGCGTGACCTGGTCGGCGTCGTCGCCGGCGATCGCTTCCGCGACGCTGACGAGATCGAGATCGCGTGCGACCGACAGCAGCTTGCCCTGCGCGAAGAAGCGCTCGAGATCGCACCAGTCGATCTTGGCGGTTTCGCCGAGGAGTTTGGCGTAGAGCGGGCTGTGCGACGCGCCCGCGGCGGATTCGTGTTGGTCGGAGGACATCGGTGGTGTGCTGAAAAGACTGCGTGGGCGCCACTATAAACCATCCGGGCGCGCGGCCGGCCGCCCGACGCGGCGGCGCGCGCCCGGTTCACGCGTCGCGCAGCGCGCGGCGCACGATCTTGCCGGTTGCCGTCATCGGCAGGCCGTCGACGAACGCGATCGCGCGCGGGTACTCGTGCGCGGCCAGGCGCGTCCGCACGTGGGCCTGCAGCGCCTGCACGAGCGCGTCGTCGCCGACATGGCCGGGGTTCAGCACGACGAACGCCTTGACGATTTCGGTGCGCGTCGGGTCGGGCACGCCGACGACGGCCGCCATCCGCACCGCCGGGTGCGTGAGCAGGCAGTCCTCGATCGGCCCCGGGCCGATCCGGTAGCCGGCGCTCGTGATCACGTCGTCGTCGCGGCCGACGAAGCGCACGAAGCCGTCGGCGTCGATCGTGCCGGTGTCGCCGGTGAGGAGGTAGTCGCCCGCGAACTTGTCGCGCGTCGCGGCGGGATTGCGCCAGTATTCGAGGAACATCACCGGGTCCGGGCGGCGCACCGCGATGCGCCCCTCGACGCCGGGCGGCAGCGGCGTGCCGTGCTCGTCGACGATCGCGACCGCATGGCCGGGCACGGCCTTGCCGATCGCACCGGGCCGCGCATCGAACAGCGCCGCGCATGACGACAGCACCATGTTGCATTCGGTCTGTCCGTAGAACTCGTTGATCGTCACGCCGAGCGCGTCGCGTCCCCACGCCGTCAGCTCGGTGCCGAGCGATTCTCCGCCGCTCGCGACCGATTTCAGCGCCAGCGCGTGGCGCTCGCGCGGCGCGGGCACCGCGCGCATCAGCTTCAGCGCGGTCGGCGGCAGGAACGCGTGGGTCACGCCATGCCGCGCCATCAGCGCGAACGCGGCTTCGCCGTCGAACTTCTCGAAGCGGCGCGCGAGCACCGGCACGCCGTGGTGCCATGACGGCAGCAGAACATCGAGGAGGCCGCCGATCCATGCCCAGTCGGCGGGTGTCCAGAACAGGCGCGCGTCGCGCGGGAAGCATTGCTGCGACATCTCGACGCCCGGCAGGTGGCCCAGCAGCACGCGATGCGCATGGAGCGCGCCTTTCGGCTTCCCGGTCGTCCCGGACGTGTAGATGATGACCGCCGGGTCGTCGGCGGCGGTGTCCGCCGGCACGAAATCCGGCGATTCGGCGGCGAGTGCGGCGTCGAATCGCAGCACGCCGGGCGCATCGGGCGCATCGTCGCCGATGCAGTAGCACGTGCGCAGCGCCGGCAGTTGTGCACGCAGCGGCGCGATCTTCGCGTAACCGGCCGCGTCGGTGACGAGCGCGGCGGCTTCGCTGTTCGCGAGCCGGTATTCGAGCGCGTCGGCGCCGAACAGCGTGAACAGCGGCACCGCGATCGCGCCGAGCTTGTACGCGGCGAGATGGGCGATCGCCGTTTCCGGACCTTGCGCGAGGAAGATCGCGATGCGGTCGCCACGTTGCAGACCCGCCCGCGCGAGGCTGTTCGCGAAACGGTTAGAAACATTCCTCAGGTCGTCGAACGTGAGGCGGGACACGTCGCCTTGCGTCGTCTCGTGAATCAGCGCGAGCCGTCCGCTGCCGTCGGCCCACTTGTCGCAGACATCCACGCCGATGTTGTAGCGGGCCGGAACGTCCCACGCGAAGCGGGAGAGGAGGTTGTCGTAGCGGTCGGCGGCGGGCAGCATCGCAAGTCTCCTTGGCGTCCATCGTCGGCATCGGTCGCTGGATTACATCGGCATTTCACGCGACCGAAACCACAATGGCGCCTGATGGATAGGGGAATGTGCGGACTCGTGCAACGGGGGCGGCTCAGTGCACGATTCCGCTATGACGCATAAGATCATGACAAAACAGTGATATGACCATGGATTTGCTTCTGATAGCTGCGGGGTTCAGCCTGTTCGGAATCGGTGCGCTGGTGGCGTTTGCCAGCCGCGTCGATCCGTTGTCCGGCCGGTTCACCGGCCGTCTGCGCAAGCGCTGACACGACCTTCCCGATCTCCCTCGCGACGACATGCGATGCATGCCGGCATCGCGTGTCGTCCTCCTTCGGCGGTGGCGCGCTCAGCGCGCCGGCAGGTAGCGCGCCGGATCGATCGAGCGGCCGCCGTAGCGCAGCTCGAAGTGCAGCGCGACGCGATCGCTGTCGCTGTTGCCCATCTCCGCGATCGTCTGCCCCTGCGTGACCGACTGGCCTTCCTTCACGAGCAACGCACGGTTGTGTGCGTAGGCCGTCAGGTAATCGGCGTTGTGCTTGAGGATGATCAGGTTGCCGTAGCCGCGCAATCCGTTGCCCGCATAGACGACGGTGCCTGGCGCGGCGGCCAGCACCGGCGTGCCCGTGGCGTTCGCGATATCGATACCCTTGGATTTCGAGCCGTCGAAGCTGCGCACCACGTTGCCGGCGGCCGGCCAGATCAGCGCGATGCTGGTGGCCGGCTTGACGGCCGATTCGACCGGCGCGGAAGGCGCTGGGCGGCTGCGGCCCGCACTGCCGGTGCCGGTGGTCGACGCGGTCGTCGTGCCGGGCGGCGGCGCGATGCGCAGCACCTGGCCGACCTCGATCGCGTCGGGATTCGCGATCTGGTTCCAGCGCACGATGTTCGCCATCGACGTGCGATTCTCGCGCGCGATCTTGTAGAGCGTGTCGCCGCGCTCGACGCGGTAGTAACCCGGGCCGACGGGCGCGGAGCCGCACGCGACGAGCAGCGCGGCGCAGGCGGCCGCGAAGAGCCGCTTCGTTGTTGTTCCGAACATTGAACCTCGCAAAACCCCGCCGCGCGCGACGCGGCAGGCGATACAAAACGTCCGATTTTAACGGGTTCGACCCGAGCACCGCAGTTTCGTGCCGCGGGCGTGGCCGGCGCGCCCCGGTTCGCCGGTGCGGCCGACGTCAGCCGGCGAGCGGCAGCACGCGAATCCGCAGCGTCGCCGTTTCGGTCGCGCCCGGTGCAAGCATGCGAAGCCCGAGGCCGTTGTGGATCGCGTCCGGCAGGCCGAGCCACGGCTCGACGCAGTAGAAGTCCGATTCCGGCTTTTCCGTCCAGGTCGTGACCGCGTACCACGGGATCGAGCCCGGGACGTCGAGCGCGATCTCGATCGTGCGGCGGCGGCCCGGCATCACGATGCGCACCGGCGCGGAGGGCGCGCCGTCGAGGCAGTGGAAGCGGTCGAGAATGTCCGGATCGCCGAGGCTGTACGATGCTTCGCCGGGCTGCAGCGGGCTGATCGAGCCATCGGCGCGCTGCATGCAGCGGCGCGTCGGCGGCAGTTCGAGCGTGGTTTGCGCGCGCTCGCCGTGCGGCAGCGCGAAGTAGAAATGGTGGCCCGCGTAGTAGGGCAGCGGCGTGTCGCCGCGATTGGTCGTGGTGAGCGCGACGTCGAGCGTGTGGGCGTCGGCGAGCCGGTAGGTCGTCTCGAACCGGAAATCGAACGGATAGCCGTCGCGCAGCGCGTCGTTCGCATCGAGCGTCATCGACAGCGCGGCGCCGTCGGCCGACGGTTGTGCCGCGAACGGCAGGTCGCGCGCGAAACCATGCATCGGCAGGTCGCGAACCACGCCGGCGGCATCGCGCCAGCGGCCCAGTTCGCCGTCGACGCGATGGCGGCCGAGGAACGGGAACAGCAGCGGGTTGCCGCCGCGCACGCGTGCGAGGTTGCTCCAGTCGGCGGCTTCCGGCCAGAAAATGATCGGCTCGCCGTCGACGTGCCACGACAGCAGGCGGCCGCCGAATTGCGGGGCGACCCGGACGAGTGACGAGCCGGCGTGAAGTTCATGAATGTCGTGCTGCTGGAAGATCGGCATGGCGAATCGGTATGAACGGGTGGGCGGGGTGCGCGATGGCGCGCTCCATTATCGGGCCGCGACGCGGTCGGGGAAAACCCTTCTCGGGAAATCGCGAGTTTTTCAGACTGCCGACGGTCTGGATAATGCCTGTAAACCGGTGATGTTGCCGGGTCATGACACTTCGTGGAGGGGGCCATGGATCTGGCAATGGCAATGGGAATCGCACTGTTCGGCATGTTCACCGGCAGCACGGTATTGTTTTTCTATCAGCTCGGCCGCTGACGGCAATTTCTGCCGGAATCGAAAGGCCCGCCATGCAAATGGCGGGCTTTTTGCTTTCTGCGCGCTTACAAGTTGCAAGCGTTTGTGTGCATTGCCGCAATAACCAGCCAAATGCCTTGGCGCAGTAATCCTGGCTGGGCATAATCGGGGCGCGTTTTTCGGACGCGCGATGCGTCGTCCGCTTTTCTACTCGATTGATCACCACTAAAAGGACCGACGCGTGAGTCTCTGGTTTCTGGTATTCCTGAGCGTCCTGCAGGGCGTCACCGAACTCTTCCCCGTCAGCAGCCTCGGCCACACGCTGCTCGTGCCCGCGCTGTTCGGCATGCACATCGACAAGCACGCGCCGCAGTTGCTGCCGTTCCTCGTCGCGCTGCACCTCGGCACCGCGCTCGCGCTGCTGTGGTATTTCCGCGCGCGCTGGATCGCGCTGATCAGCGGCTTCTTCGCGCAGCTCGGCGGCCGCAAGAACGACGACGGGCACCTGATGTGGGCGCTGATCATCGGCACGATCCCGACCGGGATCGTCGGTCTGCTGCTCGAGAAGCGCATCGAACGCGTGTTTCACGACCTGCGGATCGTCGCGATCGCGCTGATCATCAACGGCGTGCTGCTGTGGATCGGCGATCGGATCCAGCGCAGCCGTGCACACCAGCCGCCTGAAAAGATGACGTTCAAGCAGGCGTTCTTCGTGGGCCTCGCGCAGATCGGCGCGCTGATTCCGGGTTTCTCGCGCAGCGGGCTGACGATGATCGCCGGTAACGCGGCCGGGCTGACGGCGGAGAAGGCGGCGGAGTTTTCGTTCCTGCTCGGCACGCCGATCATTTTTGCGGCGGGCGTGCTCGAACTGCCGAAGCTGTTCCATGCGCGCGACCAGCTCGCGGACGCACTGCTCGGTGGCGTGCTGACGGCGATTGCCGCTTATCTGAGTGTGCGGTTCTTGATGCGCTATTTCGAAGGGCGCGGGCGGCTGGCTTCGTTCGGCTTGTATTGCGTGATTGCCGGGGTGTTTTGCCTTGGGTGGTTCATGCTGCATCCGCAGCCGGTTTGACGGTTGCGGCGCCGGTCGCGCGTCGCGCATGATATGACGCGATGATCGGGTATAATTTCGGGCTCGGCTTCATGCCGGGCCCGTTTCGTTTCGGGGCGTTGAGTGCGGTTTGTGTGGTTTGTGCTCGAAGCCTTTCGCGTCAAATGCGGCCCGGGTCGTGTGGCCGTGTCTTTTCCCCTCGACCGCCCTTAGCTCAGTTGGATAGAGCAACGGCCTTCTAAGCCGTAGGTCACACGTTCGAATCGTGTAGGGCGGGCCAGAATTCTTCGCTTATTCAAGCACTTACAATTCCGCGTGTACCGCTTGGTTAGGATTGGATGCACGTCTGATGCACTCCTGCTGTGGCGAGAGTGTGGCGGGATTTTACCGCCGCTGCCGCTAGAACGGGATGTCATCTTCTTCATTCGCCGGTGACGATAAGAAGGGCGAACCGTCATCTAGTAGAACCCCCGGATTGTCGGGGTCCGTCTCGCTCTCTAGCGCCTCGGCGAATCGCTTCTGCCAGTCCGCGTTTAGTGCGGTTACGGAATTTATGAGCCTGCTACGCACCGGCTCTTCTCCGTTCTTGACCGCGTTTGCGACGGCGCGCACCGCTCTAGAAATGAGCGCAGGTTCGAGCAACACCTCATCAAGCTGCAAAAAGAAGAACTTGACTACGTAGAGCCTCGCATTCGGGTTTGAGTCCTCCAGGCGAGAAACAAGCGCTCGCGCTGCTTCTTTGCGCAAAGAGAAGTGGCACAGGAAAGTGTTCGACCACGTAGCCAGTGGAGCGCTAGTTTTGCCCGACTGCAGCACTTCGCCGGACTTGATGCCAGCAATCAGCTTGTTCTCGATCCGCAGCCGGGGGAGTTCCTGCAAATTCTGCCAGAGTTCAGGTTTTAGCAATCGCAGTGCCGTTCGAATTGCCGCATCCTCAGTGGCAATGCGCAATTCGTCAGAGACAATGGCCAGATAATTGTTTGTCTGTGTAGGCGAAAGAGCGTCAAGCAACGTCCGTGTTAAAAATCGCAATTTTCCGAGATCGAGTGCCCGCCGCTCCTTAAACAATGCAGTGATGGCTTCAGTGAGGCGCAGCGCGGGGATTTCCGCGACTAGAAGCTCAGCGTAACGCTGCGACTCAACGAACTCAGGGTCTTGAACCTTATCCATGAAGGATGCAATCGTGAAAACATCCTTCGACGCGCTTAGTACATCAACGATATGTCCAAGGAAACAGATAATTGAGTCGGCTGTTTCCTGCGTGTCTTGCGTTGGCTCGTGGCTGCGAGGATTTCGGATGCCGATGTAAATCCCTCTCAGAATCTGCTCGTAGCCCTTTTGAACATTCCGATCCGATTCCGTTTGCAGCGCATTCAGGCGGAGCTTCGGGTTTTCACCTCCGAGCGCCTGTCCAATCAACGCCGACCCGTCGCCGTCTACGCCAGCACGTTCCCGCAGCAAATTGCTAATGAAGTGTGTTGCGTCAAGTACTGCGTGTGAATAATTCTCTGCTTCGTAAGCCACGCGGATCGCATCCCATAGTGCCGCGGGAATGTGGGTTTGCAGGTTCATGTATGAGCAGTGACCGGGTTATGTGCTGACATCGTAGCAGACCCGAACCCTTTTTTGCCGCACCTATTTGCGGCCGCTTACGCCGCTCGCTCGCACGCGTGCTCCCCCGTGCGCGGGTGTGCGCGTTTTATCTAGTGGGCACTGGCGCGGGTGGATGGCGCGCAGTTCATTCCGTGGCCGGTGGTCGATCTTCGTCCGCCACTCTGCCCTTGGCCCGTAGCAGTTTCAACACGGATTCGCGATCATCGTAGAAGTCTTCGAGGATGCGTTGTGCGTACTGCCGAGCAGCGGCAACGTCGTCCGCGCCAATGGGTTCCCACTCATCGTGTAGCACGTCATTGCCGAGCACACGAATTTCGTCATGTGCTCGCCTTTGGCGAGCGGCAGTAATCACGCCGTCAGCAGCCGCTGCGTCTATCTGTTGCTCAAGATTTGTGCCGCGCTTTTCCTTGTACCCGTTCGCACGCAGAGTCTTGTCAAGCGCGGAGCGGAACATAGCCGCAGCCGCACGGAAGCAACCGGCTTCGCGGCATCTTTCGCCTTCCCGAAACTCCTTCGCGATGCCGTCCGGCACGCCGGAAGGGAGTGAGAGTCTGTCTTGGGCTTCCGGATAGAAATCAGCGAGCCCCAAATGGCTGTGGCGCTTGATAGATCGCAGTGTCAATAACGCACCGGACCCGCATCCTGTACAGCAGACGAGCCGGTAGACCTCCGATTCGACCTGAGAGATCGAGCGAGTTATCTGCCCATACACTTGTCCACGCTGCGGATCAAATGCCGAGAATATCGTGAGTGCGCCGTCGCATTCGCCGCAGTGGGCAATGACTTGTCCATTTTCATTAAGTGTCGCCATTGACCTTTGAATCAGATGTGGATTGTTCAAGCATTGTCCACTATTTGATCGGCTGGCGTGTGGGCTGTTGTTGGTTCGTATTGGTGTACGTCGTCGACCTAGCTAGGGGACCGCGCTAGCTTGGGTCGAAATGGTTTACATCGCAAATTCGATCCATGTCACGATTCGAGCCATGAACAATTGCGAGCCATTGAGCTACGTTTGAGAACCCTGTACTACAGACGTATCAGCACGACGGACGGGCAGGTGAGCGCGAGCCAGCACGCAGACACAAGCAGCGCACGGCGTCGAGCTGGATGACGTGTTCATAGATGAAGGTGTGAGCGAGTATCGCGTTGCGCCTCTGGATTGTGAGCAGTGGGCGATTGTCGAGCGGGCCTTACACAATGGCGGTGTGCTGTACGTGCCTTGGCTGGATCGGATCAGTCGCCGCTACGACGAGCTGTACGAGACCATGCAGCGGCTCATGAAGGCCAAGGTGCGGGTTATCTGCACGCTGAACGGCATGGTGTTCGATGGGGGCGCTACGGACGCGATTAACAAGGCTACGCGGGACGCCGTGCTGGCATTCTTGGCGGCACAAGGCGAGGCCGACTATCTGAACCGCCGCGAGATGCAGGCTCGTGGAATTGCTGTGGCGAAGGCGGCGGCCAAGTACGAGCAAGTTGGCAGGAAGCGCAAGGCGGATTACGCGAAGGTGCGTGCATGGCGTGAGCCGCACGGAGCGAGTATCGCCGAGACAGCCGCGCACTTCGGTATCTCGACGGCCGCAGTCAACCGAGCGCTCGCCGAGGCCAATGGAAATGCAGCCGAGTAAGGCGCTGGCACCGCAGGTACCTCAGTAATGCTCGGTTCGTCGGATATGAGGACCGGGCGACCGAGCTGGCGAATGCTGGCGAGGCCTGCTATGAGACGCTGTCGGACCGAGCGAATCAAGATTGACGAGGTTTCCGTGAGAAGTTACTGCCCGAAGCTCGCTGGGGTCTGCACGACGGAAATAACCGGAAGCAAATTTGATACGCCTATTTGCGGGTAGTTACGTCGCTCGCTCGTACGCATAAGCCCCGTGCGCGGGTTTCCTTGCAGAATCCGTTGTAGATACGCGACACGCTGACGCGTGCGTTTATCGTGAATGAAACTGCATTTCAATGCATAACAAAACGGCTGAAAATTTTTAATTTAGTCAAGATTATTTTTTGAGCGAAATCGTCGTCTAAGCGATCGAATTGGCTGGGAAGGACCAGTCGGTGACTACCCGGAAATTTGTTCGGGGAATTGGCGCTCGGTAACGGCGAGTCTTGATTTTGCAGAAAAATGAAGAGAAGGGGTGCATGTTTCGGTGCTCTGAGTCACCGAAATCGGCAGTGAGGAATCGCATTTTTAGTGCCTTTGAGTGTTCGGGTGATTAACCTATATAAGTGTTTCTAATTGTCAAGTTTGATTGGTTGATTCTGGTGCTGAAACGAACGATCTCGGCCCAAGAGAGAGGCTGATACATCATCGGAGTTGAACGGTCAAGCGATCAGACGCCTTTGCAATCCCTGACAATGCACGGGCGATTATTTCGATAAATTTCGGCGTGAGAGACCAATCATTACGCCGCTAACAAGTGAAGAAACGAGAAACTTCGGCAGCGTTGATTTCGGCGTTGGCGAGCGTTTCTGCGCTAGCCCAAGGCGTTCCGCCATCCGAAACTACGTCCGGCCCACAAATTCAGCGTTTGCAGCAGCAGCAACTCGAGGCCACCAAGGAGCTGAATCCGCGTCCCAATGTGCTGACACCCACCGGAGAAAAGACTTCGGTGCCCAGCGTCACGAGCCTGCCCCTCGATAACCCGTGCTTTCCGATCAAGGAAATCGCGCTGGAAGACAATGCGTTCGGCTGGCTCGCGCGTTTCCTTCAACCGGTCGTGGGCCAGTGCGTCGGCAAGACCGCACTCAAGCAGATCCAGGATGCAGCCAACAATGCGCTGATCGAGCGCGGTTACGTGACGTCTCGTGTTCTCGTGCCGACGCAATCGTTGCAATCGGGCACGCTGACGCTGCGCGTTGTGCCGGGGCGCATCAGCGATGTCCGAGCCGACAGGCCCACGATTGGCTGGTTGCGCGCGGCGCTACCCGTTTCGGCCGGGGCGCTGCTGAACCAGCGCGACATCGATCAAGGGCTCGAGAACCTGCGTCGTCTTCAATCCCAGTCCGATGCCACGTTCGACATCGTGCCGGGTCTGAATCCTGGGGACTCCGAACTCGTTTTTCACCCTGGAACCGGCAAGCGCTGGCATGCCGTTATCGGCACGGACAACGCGGGCCTCGATTCCACGGGCAAGTACGAACTGTCCGGCTCGTTCACGTTCGACTCGCCGTTTCACCTCTACGACCAACTGCAAGTTGCCGGCACGACGAATGCCAACTTTGGCGCATCCGACAAGGGCAATCAGTCGGTGTCTGCCAACTACAGCGTGCCGGTTGGCTATGCGATGCTGACGTTGAACGCGAGCCGCTCCCGCTATAAGCAGACGGTGGCCGGCTTCGATGCGCCGATCGAATACAGCGGCGTGCAGTCGCAGCTTCAGGCCGGCCTGTCGGGCGTGATCTATCGGAACGCGCACGCGCGTACGGAGCTTCACGGCAACCTGTTCCACAAAATCAGCCGCAACTCGCTGGATGGTGTCGATCTTCCCGTGCAGCATCGCGACATCATCGGCTACGAGCTCGGCATCGCGCATCGCCAATACATCGGAAACGTTGTCCTCGACGGCTCGTTCGCCTGGCGCGCATCGCTTCCGGGCCTGTCCAGTAATTCAGGCACGGTGGTTGGCACACCCGATTTCGACGGTAAGACACAGGTGGAGTTGGCGAGCCTCAGCGCCCAAGTCCCTTTCAAGATCGGCAGTCAGACGTTCTCGTACCAGTTCAGCTGGAACATGCAGAACGCACGTACGCCACTGACCCCTTCCGATTATTTCACGATCGGTACGCGTTACGCCGTTCGCGGCTTCGATCAGCAACTGACGCTGGCAGCAGAGAGCGGCTGGGTCGTTTCCAACGAACTCGATTGGTACGTGCCGACGCCGCTTGGCACGCAGGCGCTTTATGCCGGCGTCGATGCCGGACGCGTGCGCGGGCCGGCCGCGGAGTACCTGCTTGGCGAAACATTGGTCGGCGCCGTAGTTGGCGTGCGCGGCAATCTCGCACCGAAGAACGTGCTCGGTGCCGCACTGAACTACGACGTGTCGCTTGGCTTCCCGTTGTCGAAGCCGCAGGGCTTCAAGACGAGTTCGCCGACGCTGCTGTTCCAGGTCAGCACGTTGTTCTAAGCAGTAGGGGTGAACCGAGCGCAACGACATGTTGCGACTCGGTGATTTTGTCGATCGAGTAAGAGCAGAAGGAAAGACTATGCAGAACGTGTACGAGAAGCGTCGTGTTTTTCAAGCCGTAACGACAACGTTTGCGGTGGTGGCCGCACTTGGCCTGAGCGCATGTGGCGGTGGTGATGATGGCGGCAGCGGTAGCAGTGCCGCATCGAGTGGTGCGTCGTCGAACGCAGCGCCGTCGGGCAGCGCGTCGAATTCGTCGGGGATTCGTGTGGAAGGGCAATCGCAATCGATCTCGAGCCAGGTTTCGACGGTTCGTGTTCTGATGCCGCCCGCGTCGTGGAACGGCGGGCAGATGCCGAACGGGAATTACACGCTGGCGGCCCTTTCTCAGCCTGTATCGACGCTCAAGGAGCAGGCGCCGGGTGCGTATATCGCGATTCCGTATGGTTCGTCGGGCACGATCAAGACGTTGACGAAGGGCGTCGTGACGGACCTCGCTGGAAATGGCGACATTGCGATCGGCCGCTGGGCGGACGGCACCGATTCGTCGGGCGTTACGTATAACGCGAATCAAGGCCAGGTCTGGGCAGTCGGCGTACCGGTTGCAATTGATGCGACCTCGCCTGTGCAGATGCAATGTTCGCTCGCCTTTGCTACACGTCCGACGTCGGCGGATGGCAATACGGCGCCGGGTTCGCTGACTGGCGCCACGGCGACGCTGACGAGCGGGACGAACACGTTCGGCAATACGGTCATCAACTACACGCTGAATCTGCAGTACTCGATCGGCAATGACCAGAACCAGTCGTTCGTAGGAACGTCCTCGGTCGGCCTCACCGAACTCAGCGCCAAAACGAAGTCGACGCTGATGAGCACGGTCATGGGTTCGGATGCGAAGCAACCGTACCTGATCGTGTCGTACGGTATTCCGGCAACGACGACGGGCAACATCAACGGCTTGGTGGCACTGAGCTGCAAGTAACGTGAGTGGGGCCGGTCGTTTGCGCGATGTGCGCGATGCCGGCCTGACATGCATTCAAGAATAAAACGATCATGAATTCCGGAATCTTTCGCTTGGTGTTCAGTGCCGTGCGCGGCATGCTGGTGGCAGTTGACGAGAACGCGTCGGCGCATGGGGGCGGCGAGCGCTCCCGTGTACAGCGCGCAGTTCGTCCTGCGGCCGAGGATTCCGGAATCTCGATCTGGTTCGCGGCCCGGGCAACTGCGTTTGCCGCACTCTGTACGTTCGGCATGCAGCCCCTCATCGCCGAAGCGCAGGCCACGTTGCCGATCACGCCTGATCGTAGCGGTCCGACCCATCCGGTCGTCGGCGTGTCGGCATCAGGCGTGCCGCTCGTCAACATCACCGCACCGAAAAACGGCGTCTCGCTGAACAACTTCACGCAGTACAACGTGGGTACGAAGGGCGCGGTGCTGGTCAACAGCGGCCAGAATTCGCAAACGCAGCTCGCCGGCTGGATCCAAGGCAATCCATTTCTCGGCAACAGCTCGGCCCGCGTGATCGTCAACCAGGTCACGTCGGGTAACCCCAGTCAGCTGCTCGGACCGACCGAGATCGCGGGCAATCGTGCGAACCTCGTGATCGCGAACCCGGCAGGCATCACTTGTTCGGGTTGCGGTTTTCTGAATGTGCCGCGTGTCACGCTGACGACCGGCGTGCCGACGTTCAATCCGGACGGCACGTTGGCGGGTTTCAATGTGACGCAAGGGCAGATCGGCATTGCCGGTGCGGGGCTCGATGCCCATGGCAGTGCGATCGACCTGATTTCGCGTGCGATGACGATCAACGGTCAGGTGTGGGCGGATTCGATCAATGCGGTCGCCGGTGCGAACCGTGTCGACTATGCGAGCAATGCCGCGCAGGCCCAGGCCGGCACCGGCGCGGCGCCAGGCGTCGCGATCGACGTGCAGGCACTGGGTAGCATGTTCGCCAATAGCGTCCGGATGATTGGGACCGAGGCCGGCGTCGGCGTGCGAGACGCGGGTGCTGTCACGTCGCTGACCGGCGATATTCAAGTTTCGAACAACGGCGATGTGACGATTGCGCCGACCGCGCGTTTGCAATCGGCCGCGAACACCCGGATCGATGGCGCCAACGTCGCCCAGCAAGGCACGATTGTCAGTACGCAGACCACCGATCTGAACGCGTCGCAGGCATTGTCGAACGCCGGAACGATTTCGTCGGGCGGCAACACGAACCTCACTGCGGCAGCCTCGCTCAACAACAGCGGGCAGGCATACGCGGGGGCAGATTCCGCAGGTAATCTCGTCGGCGGTGGCTCCGTCACGGCACGCGCTGCGAATCTGACGAGCGGCGGCACGCTGGCAGCGGGCGATAACGTCAATCTGTTCGCAAACGACGTCACGCTCGACCAAGGGACCGTGAATGCGGCCAGCGCAATCAATGTCGCGACGAACGGCACGCTGTCGAACGTCGCCGGCACGATGAGCGGTCAGAACGTGACGCTGAATGCGGGGCAACTGGTCAACGACTCGGGCGTCATCAGCTCGCAGAACCTGGCGAACGTGACCGCGCAATCGGTATCGAACCGGTCCGGCACGTTGGTGGCCGATGCGCTGTCGCTGAACTCGTCCGGTCCGCTCGACAATACCCAAGGGCACATCACGGCGCGCACGGCGCAGATCGCTGCAACCGACCTGACGAACGTGGCCGGTGAGATCGGCACGTCGACGGGTGCGTTGGCACTGACGGCGACCGGGAGCGTCGCGAACGATAACGGGAAGATTGCAGGCGGCAATGGTCTCACGCTGACCGCGAATACGGTTTCCAACGCACAGGGCCAGATCGGCTCCGTGGCGGGCAATACCTCGCTCGATGTCACGCAATCGCTGAACAACGCAAACGGCAAGCTTGCGTCCGGTAACGACCTGTCGATTCACACGGCCCATCTCGACAACTCGGCCGGATCGATCAGCGCACATGCCGCACAGATCACAGCGGCCGATGTCGTGAATACGGGCGGCAAGATCGGCACCACTGACGCACTGGCCGTGGCGGTGACGGGCGACGTCTCGAATCAGTCGGGCTCCATGGTCGGCGGCAACGGTTTGTCGGTGACGGCAAACAGCATTGGCAATGCGTCGGGCACGATCGGATCGGCCGCTGGCGACACGACGCTGCGTGCGACGCAGTCGCTGATGAATACTGGCGGCACGGTGAGCTCGGCCAATGCGCTCACCGTCGCAAGCGACACGATCGACAATACGGACGGCAGTATGACGGCCGTGCACGGTGCGCAAATCCAGGCGGGGAATCTCGTCAACGCGGGCGGTCAGATCGGATCAACATCGGATGCATTGTCGCTGACGGCCACGCGCACGCTGTCGAACGATAGCGGCAAGCTGGTGGGGGCGACCGGGTTGTCCGCAACCGCCGGCACGCTGAACAACCGGGCAGGCCAGATCGGCACGTCCACCGGCGACATGGCGCTGACCGTCTCTCAGGCACTCGACAATACGCAGGGCAAGATTACCGCAGCTGGCGCGCTGAACACGCAGGCCGGTACGTTCGACAATTCGCAAGGCACAGTGTCGGCGAATGCGACCAAGCTCGCTGTAGCAGGCGCGTTGACGAATGCGGGCGGTACGATCGCGGCGACACGCGACACCACCGTGGCGGCGCAGACCGTGTCGAACCACGGCGGCACCATCGGTTCGGTTTCCGGCGCGTTGGCGGTGGCGACATCTGGCACGACGGACAACGCAGGCGGCAAGCTGCTCTCATCGGGCGACACGACCCTGACCAATGCGGGATTGCTGAACTCGGGCGGCACGGTCACGGGGGCGAACGTCACGCTCGCGTCCGGACAGGGGACGATTGACAACACGCTCGGTAAAGTGGCGGCAAGCCAATCACTGACGAGCCGGTCGGGGGCGTTCGATAACCGGTCGGGTTTGGTGCAGGCAACGGGCGCCGTCGACATCGATACGCACGGCCAGACCTTCGACAACAGCGTGATGGCGGGGCAGTCCGCGGGTGGTCAGGTGCTCGGCAATGGCGTCACGTTGGCAACCGGAGCGCTGAACAACGCAGGTGGCGCCATCTCGTCGAGCGGTGCCGCGACCGTCAACGCCTCATCCGTGACGAACGATACGGGGTCGCTCGTGGCGGACGGTGCATTGACCGTGAGAAGCACCGGAACGGTGTCGAACGTGGCCGGCCAGATCGGCGGCAACCGGGACGTAACGGTCTCCGGTACGACGGTCGACAACACGCGCGGGGCCATGCACGCGAGCGGTGCGCTGTCGGTGACTGGCGATACGATTCGCAATGCACAGACCGCCAATTCGACGCTGCCGACGACGGCGGGCGTGCCGGGGCTGACGGCCGGGATGGAGGGCGCAAGCGTTACGCTGAACGCCAACCAGGCGATCGACAATACGTCCGGCTCGATTCGCGCGGACAAGGAGGCGAAGCTCACTGCACCGACTATCGACAACACGTCGGGCAGCATTCAGTCGAAAGGCACCGCAACATTGGCAGCGTCGAATACGCTGATCAACAGCCAGGGCGACATCAACGGCGGCCAGCAACTGACGGTCTCGACCGGGACGCTCAACAACGGCGGCAAGCTCCAATCGGCTGGCGACGTCAATGTGACGACGCAAGGCGATCTGACCAACACCGGCCAGATTCTGGCGGGCCATGATCTGACGGCCACGGCTGGCGGTACGCTCGACAACAGCGGCACACTGTCGGCAGGCAATGTCGCCAATGTGAACGCCAATTCCATTCAGAACCGCGCAACAGGCGAGATTTTCGGTGGGAACGCTACGAACGTCCACGCGAACCAGTCGATTACGAACGAAGGTCTGATCGACGGCGGTATCACGACGGTGACGGCGGGGGACACCATCACGAATGCGGGTGGCCGGATCTATGGCGATACGGTCGCGGTGGGCGCGAACACAGTCGTGAACGACCAGAACGCCCAGGGCGTGGGCGGTGTGATTGCGTCGCGCGGCGACCTCGACATTGGCGCGCAGACATTCAAAAACCAGAACAATGCACTGATCTACGCGAGCAACGACATTCGCGTCGGCGGCGCGCTGGATGCGAACCATCAGGCAACCGGCAGCGCCCAACTCGTGACGAACAACGGCGCGCAGATCGACGCGGGTCGTGACATCACGATCAGCGCAAACCGGTTCGAAAACCTGAATTCGAATTTCCAGACTTCTACGGTCACGACCGACAGCGGTAACCAGCTGTGGTACCAGGTCCCCGGCTCGACCGAGAAGATCGATCCTTCCACTGTTTACCTGTACCAGAAGAACAGTCAGGAAATTCATCCGGGCACGGACTACCAGTGGGCGTTGGATGACGACCAGAAGTTCATTCTGTTGCCGTCGACCAAATATCCGTTTGCCGAGTATGCGAAGTACACGATGAACGGTGTGGCTGGCAAGATCGACAATACCGCGTATCCCGCAAGCAATTTCGGTACAGGAGATGTGGCGTCTCAGACCGGCGCGTATCGAACGGTGCCGGCCGACATCTGGACGACGTTCGGTGTGACGCCGCCTCCCGACGCAAATCCGGCATGGACCAAGTCTGGACCGTTTTGGATGTCATCGGGCGTAGCGCTGTTGACCGGTAGAAACAACGTCGGTAGCAACTGGTTTTCCATCAAGGCCCCCACTGAAGCGGACGTAACGGGTGCAAAACCGAATCCCTTCGATCCACAGAGCCCGTCGTGCCTGACTTCGACCAATGCGGCTTGCGCGCCTTTCCAGCAGTGGTACAAGGCGACCGTTACCGCCTACCAGAACCTGAACCAGGCGCTCGTTGCGTATAACGGGGACGTTGCGAGCCGGCTCGTCCAGACCTATACCGTCTACGCGGTCGACGTGAAATCGACCAAGGACGTGGTAACGGCTTCGCAACCCGGCACGATTACGTCTGGCCGACATATCACGATCAACACGCCCTCCGGCATCAACGACAAGAGCCAGATCGTAGCCGGCGACGGCAACAATCCGGCGAACGTGCAGAACATCGGTGCGACAGGCACCGAGACCTTCACGGGCTCGGGCAAGGCAATCTATACCTGGGTCCAGTCGGGCGGTGCCTTCAGTGGTGACGAGCGTGCAACCTCCACGACCAACTACTCGCCGGCCATTCCGTCACAAACGATCGATCTGCCGGTGGTGCTGACCGATCCGAGCAAACCGTCCAATCCAATCAAGAGTGTGGCCGCGGCGACGTCCGTTGCGCAGGGCGCAAGCGGTACCGGCGTGACGCCGGTGGCGGGCAAGGATGTCGGCGGCCAAGTGTCGATTGGCTCGGGTGTGTCGGGTGTCGGTGTGGGGGAGGTATCGGCCGTGAAGGCGAACGTGGGCGACGTCGTCGTGCGAACGGTGACGCCGAACACGCGTTTGCCCAACAATGCGCTGTATCAGGTCACGAACGATCCAGGTAGCCACTTCCTGATCGAGACGGACCCGCGCTTTACCGATTACCGGAAGTGGCTGTCGAGCGACACGATGCTGGATGCGCTCAAGGTGGACCCGAATACCGTCCTCAAGCGTATCGGCGACGGTTTCTACGAGCAGCAACTGATTCAGCAACAGATCATCCAGACGACCGGCCAGCGTTTCATTGGCGACTACACGGACAACCAGAGCGAATACGAAGCGCTGATGGCGAGTGGCGTGAAGGCGTCGCAGCAGTTCGGGCTGAACGTCGGTACGGCACTGACCGACGCGCAAATGGCCGCGCTGACGAGCGACATCGTCTGGCTCGTGAATCAGACGGTGACGTTGCCGGATGGTAGCCGGCAAACCGTGCTTGTGCCGCAGGTCTATCTGCACGCGAACGCGGCGGACGTGACGGGAGAAGGCACGATCATCTCCGGCAAGAACGTCACGGTCGACGCCAGCGGCGCGTACAAGAACTCGGGCACGATCGCGAGCCGCAACGTCACGATCATCCATGCGGATTCGATCGACAACAGCGGTACGGTGTCGGGCGGAACCGTGCTCGCGAGCGCGAACCAGGATCTCAATAATCTTGGCGGGTTGATTCAAGGCGATACCGTAGCGCTGTCGGCCGGCCGTGACCTCAACCTGACGAGCACGACCAGTTCGGCGAAAGCGGCAAATGGCAGCGCGACCGGTATCGATCGCGTATCGACGGTCAATGCCGGCACGCTGCAGGCTGTTGCCGGTCGGGACTTGAACGCCAATGCGGCTGTTGTCGCGACGACCGGCGACGCGGTGCTGGCAGCGAACAACGACGTCAATCTGAATGCGGTTCGCCAGAGCAGTCAGGACGCGGTGAAGTGGGACGCACACAATCACGCCGAACACTCGGCGTCGAGCGATACGGGCACGCAGATCGCGACGGGCGGCAACCTGGCGATAGTCGCCGGCCATGACGTGAATGCGACGGCTGTGTACGCCAACGCGCAGGGCGCAATTGGCGTGAGCGCCGGGCACGATGTCAACCTGAACGCCGGCGAGCAGAGCGCGAGCGCGAACGACGAGCACTATCGCAAGGAGAACGGCTTCCTGTCGTCGAAGTCGACGCACACGATCGATTCGAGCAGCTACACGAATGCGGTCGGCACGACGTTGTCGGGCAGCACGGTTGCGGTGCAGGCCGGCAACGACCTGACGGCGAAGGCCGCAACGATCGCGGCGACCAACGACGTGAGCCTTTCTGCCGGCCACGACCTGACGGTCACGACAGCGGATACGGCTTCGAGCGAGTATCACTACAAGGACGTGAAGAAGTCCGGCCTCGGCAGTGCGGGCGCCGGGATCTCGTATGGCACGAACCAGACGATCGATACCAGCCGCGATACGGTGAAGGGTTCGCAGGGCAGCTTGATCGGCAGCACGGACGGTAGCGTGTCGATGGTGGCGGGCAACAAGCTCCATGTGACAGGTTCCGACATCGTTGCAGGCCAGGACGTGACCGGCGTCGCGAAGGAAGTGACGATCGATGCGTCGCAAACGGATCGTCATCACGAAGAAACTCACGAGATGAAAAGTTCGGGTTTCACGCTCGCGGTGAAGTCGCCGGTGATCGATGCGATCCAGAACGTGAATCAGCAGGCGCAGGGCGCGGGCGGCAGCCAGGACGGCCGGGCGGCAGCGCTGCACGCAATTGCGGCAGCGGGCGGCATGGCCGATCTGGTCGGTGCGACCGGCAACATGACCAACGCGCTGAACGATCCGAAGGGCAAGGTCGAGGCGAAGGTTGAACTGAGTTTTGGCTCGTCTCACAGCAAGTCGACGTTCACCGAGAACAGTACGCAGAACAACGGCAGCAATGTGACGGCCGGCGGTACGGCCGCGTTCGTGGCGACGGGTGACAAGAACGCCGGGCAGGGGAACGTGACGATCCAGGGATCGGACCTGACCGCGAAGGATGTGCTGTTGCAGGCAACGAACAAGGTCAATCTGGTCAACAGCACGGATACCGACAGCACGCGCAGCACGAACGAGTCGAAGAGCGCGAGCGTGGGCGTTTCGTATGGCACGGGCGGGTTCGGCGTGTCGGCGTCGATGTCGCGCGCGCACGGCGATGCGAACTCGGATGCGGCGACGCAGAACAATACGCACATCAACGCGAGTAACACGGCAACGATCATCAGCGGCGGCGACACCAATATCGTCGGCGCGAACGTCAACGCGAACAAGGTGATTGCGGATGTTGGCGGCAACCTGAATCTCGCGTCGGTGCAGGATACGAGCCATAGCGAGGCCCACCAGAGCAGTTCGGGCGGTGGGTTCAGCGTCAGCCAGGGCGGAGCCAGCGCAAGTGTCAGCATGCAGAGCGGCCATGCGAGCGGCAATTACGCGGGCGTGAACGAGCAGTCGGGTATTCAGGCTGGCGACGGCGGATTCGACATCAGCGTGAAGGGCAATACGGACCTGAAGGGGGCGTATATTGCGAGCACGGCGACGCCGGACAAGAATCAGCTGACGACCGGGACGCTGTCCTTCTCGGATATTCAGAACAGCTCGAGCTACAACGCGAGCAGCTTTGGGATTAGTGCGGGTGGCGGCGTTGGCGATGGTGGGAACAACTACGCCACGCACGGCCAGGCGAGCGGTAAGAATACAGGCGGTGCATTGCCGCTCTACGTGAGCGAGAGCGACAGCAGTAACGCAACCACCAAGAGCGCAATCAGTGCTGGCAACATCACGATCACGGACAAAGCGAACCAGAAGCAGGATGTGGCGACGCTGAATCGTGATGCGTCGGGCCTGAATGGCACGGTCAACAAGACGCCGGATCTGCAGCAGGTCCTGAGCAATCAGTCGGATCTCATCAACGCGGCGCAGGCGGCGTCGGAGGCGATCGCAAAGCAGATTGGCAGCTACGCGGACAGGAAGGAGAAAGCCGCACGCGATGCCGCTGCCGCGACCGACGATCCTGCGCTCAAGGCGCAATATTTGCAGGACGCGAAGAACTGGGCTGAAGGCGGTGATAATCGTGTTGCTCTGCACATCGCAGGCGGTGCGCTCACCGGTGGATTGACGGCGGGCGGGCTGGGTGCGGCAGGCGGTGCAGCTGGTGCCGGGCTGTCGGCGAAGCTCGCTCCGGAACTGACGGAAATCGCGCAATCGATCAAGGACGCGGGTCCGACCGGCAACAAGAACGTCGACGAGCTGCTGGGCAACGTCGCGTCGAACCTGTTGGCCGGCGGCGCGGGTGCGCTCGTGGGGGGCGGGACGGGTGCGTTGACAGGCGCAGCGGTCGATCGTTTCAACCGTCAGTTGAATCAGGACGAGAAGAAGGCCATTCATGACAAGGCGAACGGCAACGCGGACGAGGAAAAGCGCCTGACGCAGGCCGCTTGCTATCGTGTTCAGTGCTGGGCGGAGTTCTCGCCGAACAGCCCGCAGTGGCTGGCGAACTACGTGGACCCGATGGACGCGAAGGACCTCGCGCCCGAGTTGCAGTGGATCGATAGCCAGAAGGTGAAAAAGGGGCTGTTCGACTACACGCTGATTCAGCAGGGCAAGGACTTGGGGCTGAGCCAGTTCGACCAGTTCAAACGCGGCGTGCTGGGTTTCGGAGAAGACGCGAAGAACTTGCCGCGTGACGTGGCGAATTCACACGTGAAGTTGCCGACCGACGTGCAGCAGGGCGATGCGAACCCGCAAATCGACCCGAATGGTGGCGGGCCGAAGACGCCGAGCGGGCCAGCAGGGGCTACGGTTACAGTAGGTGCTGTACCGTGTGGACCGGGTGTCTTGTGTCCGACTGTGAACGTTGCCCCTGTCGTGACGCCCGGTGGGCCTATTTTGTCAAGTGGCCCCGATAGCGGGAGTGGTGGTGCGACGAATAAAGGTGGAGATTCCGGCGGATTTGCGAAAGGTATTTCGGCGGGGGAGATTTCGGATATAAATCAAAAATTTGGCGGAAGCATTTCGTTCCGGGATGTTGATAATGTTTTGAGTAATGCTGCAAACTATAACGGCTTCTATGACAAGAGTGCGTCTATAATTCGTGATATTGCAGGAGGGCATCTCTTTGATAATGGAAATAAACGAACGGCTGTTGAGGTTGTTGAAACTTTGATTCAGAGAAATTCGGTCGACGGACCTCCCCCTGAACAGATTTGGTCGGTGGTGGATAGAGTTGCAACTGGGCAGCTTCGTGAGGTAAAAGATATTTCAAATGCATTAAGAGGTCTTAAATGAACAAAATGGCGATTGATGAGCTTGGCTCGCTTTATGGTTTAAGTGTGCCGGAGGTTTGTGCGCTCGACGACGCTATGCGAGTATTGCAAGCGGCAGCGGCAGCAAATCGGGCGTTTTTCATAATAAAATTTGATGGGGAGCGCGCGACCAAGAGATTCACTGTAATTTTTAATGCTCCGGATTTGCAAAGAGGGATTGTCAGAATGGATGGGGATGAAATGGGGGAGTGTATTGATTATGCATTAATGGAGCTCATTAATCTGAAGAGGTCCGGGGAAATTCAATGAATTGGAGTGGTCGGGTTTTCAAAAGGCGAAAAAGGGGCTGTTCGACTACACGCTGATTCAGCAGGGCAAGGACTTGGGGCTGAGCCAGTTCGACCAGTTCAAACGCGGCGTGCTGGGTTTCGGAGAAGACGAGAAGAACTTGCCGCGTGACGTGGCGAATTCACACGTGAAGTTGCCGACCGACGTGCAGCAGGGCGATGCGAACCCGCAAATCGACCCGAATGGTGGCGGGCCGAAGACGCCGAGCGGGCCAGCAGGGGCTACGGTTACAGTAGGTGCTGTACCGTGTGGACCGGGTGTCTTGTGTCCGACTGTGAGCGTTGCCCCTGTCGTGACGCCCGGTGGGCCTATTTTGTCGAGCGGCAACGATCAACAGTCGGGTGAAAGCACGGGTTCCACGCCGGGCCGAGTTCAGTCACGTATCAACATTACGAACGATGGTATTGAGCACATTGGCGACCGTCACTTTGATTCAAACGTCAATGCGAGTCAGTTTACAATTAGCGAAAGTGATTTGAGAAGGCTGCTTCAAGATCCGAATACGGTTTCAACTCCTATCACGAAAGAGGTACAAACGCCGGCAGGGCCGAGGTATATCCGTGAAGTCGATACAGGAAGATCTATTGGAACGGATAAGTTCGACAAATTTCAGCCTACATCCGTGATGACTGTTATGACCGATAAGTTCGGGAATCTGGTCACCGCGTTTCCGGGGAGATTGAAATGAATACATATAAACAGGTAAGGGGCGAAGCGGTGCGCCAAAAATTGTTGGAAAGTTCTAAAAACTTGATAGATGGAACGGATGCGCTGAGCGAAACTTTACGTGGGAGTTTTCCGGGAATTAAATTGGCATTCGTTGTCGATTGCATTCCGGAGCAAGGGGAAGACATTTATCGAATCTTGGTCAACTCGACGACTATTGCTGAGGTTGAGATTGCTAGAGGTGTTTGTTCGATGTCTAATCCACCACGATTAAAGACAATTGAACTTTCTGTGTATCAACAGAAGCGCCACTCGCGGGCCGTTCGGCAAACGTTGGAAGTTGCGCTGGATTTGATGAAGTCGGGAGGAGTTCGTTGAATTTATGGGCAATGCATTTTGCATTGATGCGATTGTTGAGAATTTGTCGTGAAGTCGCGGAAAACAATTTATGCGAGTAATCAGGCCGCTTATTGCGCTGCCATTAGTGGCTGCTTCGCTTGCCGTGTGCGCACAACAAACCCCCACGCCTGCCGACCAAGCTGCCGCTGCGCGTGCGAATGCGGAACAGGACAGGCAGGCACAGCAGCAACGCGACGCGCAGCAGCGTGATGCGGCAGTGCGTGCCCCTTCCGTTCGGTCGGACGTGCCGCGCATTGAAGCGTATCCGGCGCTTCCCATCGAAACGCCGTGTTTCCGTATCGACCGCTTTGCACTCGATGTGCCGAGTTCATTGCCCGATGCAGCGAAGGTTCGGCGGGGCTGCGGGCGCGGGAATATCAGCGAAGCTCGCACCGCAACTGAATGAAATCGCGCAGTCGATCAAGGATGCGGGGCCAACGGGCAACAAGAACGTGGATGAACTGCTGGGGAACCTGACGTCGAACGTGCTGGCGGGCGGTGCGGGTGCTTTGGTGGGTGGTGGAACGGGGGCGTTGAGCGGGGCGAGTGTGGATCGGTTCAACCGGCAACTGCACCCTGATGAGCGGCAGTGGGCGAAGGATAAGGCGAAGGACTTCGCGAAGTTCTACGAAGAAAAAACCGGTAAATCACTCACCGCGGATCAGGCGCAGAATATGTTGCTGGCAAACGGCTATCGTTTGGTGGATGCAGCGGCAAGCAAGGGGCCGGGAGGGGACGCAACCGCGGTGGCCTATATCAGTCAGAATGGTGGCGGGCTGTTCCATGCGACGTCGGCAGAGTACAACAGTCCGTTCTTATCTGGGAACAAGGATGGTTCGCTGACGCCGGAGCAGAGAGCGTTGCCTGGCGCGGTGGCTAATCCAAAGGCCGGCCTCGTCATTGCCGGAGGGTTGGTAACTGCCGGACTGGCACCAGAGATTGCTGCCGGGTTAGCCGCTATCCCTGGCGCGCCAATTTTTGGTTCGACCGGAGCTTTGGGGTCCAGCGCGTGGGCGTCGCCTATTGGGATTGGCGTCCTAACTGGCAGTGTAAACGCGACATCGCAATACTTCCAGAATGGCACAGTGAATCCAGTCGATGTTGGGTATGCGGCATTGGCCGGTGGATCTGGCACTTACACCAAATTCTTTGGGAATGTCGTAATAAACGCAGTGACAGGTGCTCTTGATACCGTCACTAATAATGCAATCTCTGGCAAACACGATAGCATTGCAACCGGTGCAGCGGTGAACGCGGGTGCGGCGGCTATCGGTTATGGTACGGGACTCGCCATGCAAAATCTAATTTCCGCGTTGTCGAAGTCCGGGATGGGTAGTTTTGGGTGGTCCGGGACTGGTGTTTGGGCGGGATCATCAGGACAAAATCTGTTCAATCCGAACAATGTTCCTGCAATTGGTGCCGGTATAGGGGGGGCTGCCGGCGCTGAGGCAGGAACGAAAGCGATAAACGATGCCAAATCTCGGATTGGGAAATGAAGAAATGCTTAGATTGATTGCCTTATATTTAGCTGCTTTCTTGCTGTCGTTTCTGTGCTTTGCCTCCATCAAGGCATTTGTAATGATTTTTGTGGCCTATTTTTACGGTGGTGGTTTCTTGTGGGCGAGCAACGATACGAGATTCGTTTTAGTGAATGGCATTCTGTTGGGGCTTGTTTTTTGCGTTTTCGCAACGGTGGCTTTTGTGCGAAAAAAATGATTCGTGATGCCATTGTGAAATCCGGTTTAATCGGCAGTTGCACGAGGACAGCAAGGCGAAGGAGCAGACGCTGGCGAAGAAGCTGGCAGCGGAAAGCGACGGGAAATACACGGTGCAGCAGATTCAAGACCAGATGGCGCAAATGGATCTGGTGATGAGTGATGGAGGGGTGTTGCCGGGCAATGTTCGAGTAGCGTCGGGAGAGATGCCGCAGGACGGTACGGAGTGGACGCGGTATGGTGTGAACAAGGCGGGTCAGACGGTGTGGACGCAATCGTTGGGTCCGGGCGATCCTGATTTGCAGGCGTATATTGTGAAGGGAGCGCAGGGTAGCGGGTTCTCGTATCAGGCGACGACGACGGGCAAGAATCCGGGTTTGGTTCGTGCGCCTGATTTTGTGAATTTCCAGGTGGATTACTTTGTGGGGAGCGTGTGGGGGACGTTTACGCGAGACGGGAACGCGTTCTTCGGTGGCGGATTGAACATGGGGCTGCCGAACCCGGTCGGTGCAGGTGTGAATATATCGGCTGGCTATCTGAATACGAGTACGGTCCGGCCGGGACAGACAAATAACTTTGCTGGCGGATATGCAGGCGGGGGATCCGCGCTGTACGGTGGTTTGGGTGGCGGCGTCATGTTGTCGCCTGGTAACGGTACGGCGACTGTTGTAGGCTTCGGTGCAGGTGTGAACGTGGGGAAGACAAACAACCCGGCATCCGTTGGCTGGGGTTTCTCCGTTGATCAAGGGAAAACTGGAATTAGGTGGTAGCCATGGGACCGTCAATTACATCTGTTCCGAAGACGCGAGCGCAGAAAATCATCTGGTGGTGCTGTTTTACGGCGATGATGGGTTTCATCGTGTATGTGGTGTTGAAGAACCTTTTCTTTAGTTGAACGACCGAGCCTGGCGGATGCCGAGCTCGGTGTTTATGAACGCGGGGAGCGAGAGCGACGTCGAGGCTATTGTTCAGCGGCGAATTGTTCGTCGTGGTGGATGCAGTCCTGAATCTCCTGTTCGGTCATCTCGCGATTGCCGATCCGGTAGCGGTGATCGGGGAGATGGTCAATTGCTGGGAGCGGTAATTGACGGAGATGCTGGAGAACGGAGCGGACGTGCGGTTCGTGCACGTGATGTTGGGGCACGCACAACTGACAAGCATGCAGATTTACACGCAGGTGGCGATACGGGCACGCAGATCGCGACGGGCGGCAACCTGGCGATAGTCGCCGGCCACGACGTGAATGCGACGGCTGCGTACGCCAAAGCGCAAGGCGCAATTGGCGTGAGTGCCGGGCACGATGTCAACCTGAACGCCGGCGAGCAGAGCGCGAGCGCGAACGACGAGCACTATCGCAAGGAGAACGGCTTCCTGTCGTCGAAGTCGACGCACACGATCGATTCGAGCAGCTACACGAATGCGGTCGGCACGACGTTGTCGGGCAGCACGGTTGCGGTGCAGGCCGGCAACGACCTGACGGCGAAGGCCGCAACGATCGCGGCGACCAACGACGTGAGCCTTTCTCCCGGCCACGACCTGAACGTGCTGGCGGGCGGTGCGGGTGCTTTGGTGGGTGGTGGAACGGGGGCGTTGAGCGGGGCGAGTGTGGATCGGTTCAATCGGCAGTTGCATCCGGACGAAAAGAAGGCCATCCACGACAAGGCGAATGGCGATAAGGCACTTGAGAAGCGTTCGACCCGTGCAGCCTTTAATGCAAACTTCGTTTCGCTTGTTGAGGCGGAGAATCTGAAATCGGAAATAGGATGGGTGAAGGGGCAGCAAGATAAAGGGCTGTTCGTGTATACGGATGGTCAGAAATATTTTGATAATGTTAAGGCGAATCTTATTGCCCCTGGAAAAGATGCCATTAAGGTGGTGACGGGCGGTATCGCGACGACTACCGGTCTCGGTATATGTGGCGTTGGTGGGCCGGTGTGTATCGTTGGAGGGCCAATGACTGCCATGGGAGCCAGCGACTTTACTGAGGGCGCTTCTGGGTTGTACAACTTTTATATGGGTCGTGGGGCCGCCGGATATAACCCTTTGAGAGAGACTTTCTCTTCCATTTCTCCTAAATGGGGTGGGACGGCGTACGACGTCGTGAATTTTGGTGTAAGCGTCGGTGGTCTCTTTGCGCCTCGCACACTTAACGTTGGACTTGCCGACGGGCTTGGTCGCCCACAGTCGATGTTTGGTGTTACGGTTCCTGCATACAACAACGTTAAATTGCTTCCGCTCACAAAAATGCCATTGCTAGGGGTAAATCAACCATTGATGCTGTTTGTGATTGGGTCAAGAGGTGTTGCGGTTTATAATGATGTTTCGAAGGAAGCCAAGCCGAGTCGTCCATGACTAAAAACGCTTACGAGGGTATTTTCCGATTCCTGGAAATTGCATTTATTTCTTTTGGGACGGGTGTATTCTGGGCATTTCTGGTGTCGGGGCTGATTCGACATGTATTTGATTTTAATGAAGATGAGACGTTGATATATTTCGGTGGGTCATTTTTGTTGATTTATTTTTTTTGGTGTTGGCGCTTACTTTCTCGAATTTTTTCGCGGGCTGGGGGGCTGTAAGAAACTATCGCGAAGCAGATCGGCACTTATGCGGACAAGAAGCAGGCGGAAGCGCAAAAAAATGTGAATAGCACGACCGATCCGGCGCTCAAGGCGCAGTATTTGCGGGAGGCCAAGGACTGGGCCGAAGGTGGCGACAATCGCGTTGCGCTGCATATCGTGGCCGGTGCGCTGACGGCGGGATTGACGGCGGGCGGGCTCGGATCGGCTGGCGACGCGGCGGGAGCCGGCCATGCTCCGAGTGATGGTAGTGTCGTGGTGAAACAGGTCCAATATAGCCCATCGAGCGCCGATTCTGTGCATGGCGGGCAGTATTACAAATTTACCTACACTGATGGATCGACAGTTAAGGTGATTGACCCGAGCACATACAAGGTTAAGGGCTGGCCTGAAAGTAATACTACTTTCTATGATCAGGCGGGGAAGCCAATCACCTATGATCCAGTAGGGAAGAAGTGGAGTCGCCAATGAATGACGGGATTGACTGGGAAGCACCAATTGAGCCGGGGCGAGCAATGCTCGGATTGCACCTTGGGTTGTCGAGTAACGTCGTGCGCAAGCTGATAGGATGCGACGGAGAGGTTCTCCAAAAAGCGACTAGGTTCCGTAATTCACCGAAAATATTGATTGATTGTCGTCAATCTGGGGTTATATATTTTCGTGCGGCTGATATGGGGGCTGTTGAGTATGATTGGCAAAATATATTGGCGCGGCTTGTTTTTAAACAAGATATGCTAGAAAGCATCGTAGTTGAGTCTGTTGCGGGTGGTGCTGAATATGCATATAAGGGAAAACTCTTGAGTAAGGTTGGTCTCGGTGAAAAGGTCGCTGAGTTGCTTGAGTTTGTGGAAATTGAATTCGATGATGCTGAGGAGGTTTTTTATTCGGACAAATTGAAGGGGGTTGAAGTGGCTGGTGATGATTCTTGTAATTTGTCAGTTAACTCAAATCAAGTTGTAACATATATCAAAGTGTTTTGATTGAATCAGGCGTTCGACTTGGTGTTGTGGTTTGATGGGTTTTCAGTCAGGTTGGTCAAGGTTTGGGTGTGCAAATTTCTTCCGGCTTGTTTCGGTGTGAGGGGTTGTGCTGATGAGGTTTTATGATGTTGCTGCATTTTCGGGACCTCGAATTGCCTATGAAATGTGTCTTTCGGCTCGAAGATAGGTTGGCCGGAAATCCGGCGAGCGCCTTGCCAGGACAGGTGACAAGCCCTGCGGATGTTGCGACGGCTTTCGGAAAAACGCCCTTCAATTGGATCGGTCGTACAGGTCCTGATGCGATCGCTCAGACTATGTCGAATTGGGGGGATGGCTCCAGAGCAGTTGTGTTCGGTGCTCGTGGAGATGAGGTAGGACACTTTAGTAACGTAGTAAATCAAGGCGGAACGATTCGTTTCCTAGTTGGCCAAACTGGCAAGCCTACAAACCTGAGCGATGGGTACACGCAATGGTTTATTCTCAGGACAGACAAATAGGAGGAAGTATGGCTATAACCAAGGACCAGGCGCTGCAACTTGTTCGAGAGTATCTTGATCAAATGGATTCAACCGAGTCCATCGGTGGCTATGCGGTGGTTGAGGGAAAGACGATCGAAAAGCAGTATGGGTGGGTGTTCGTATTCAATTCGAAAAAGTATTTGGAGACCGGAAACATTATATTTTCTCTAGGGGGAAATGGGCCAATTATTGTGGAGCGGGAGAACGGGCGGCTGCATCAATTGGGGTCGGCTTCGTCTCTGCAAGATTCTGTCAGGCAATTCGAGGAGGCCAACGGTTTCGATTGTCAGTGAAGAAAGATGAATAGCAAGATCTCTCAGGCGCAAATCTCATCAAAGACAGATCTCGAAACAATTCTAGGGCCAGCGTCCCTTTGCCGGCAACATCACGATCACGGACAAGGCGAACCAGAAGCAGGATGTGGCGACGCTCAATCGTGATAGGTCGTGCCGCACCGACCACACCCCCCCTGAATCACCCCACCCGACGACAATCGCGAATTCGTCTGATAATACCTGCGGCGATCCCCGCTACGCGCAATCGTCCGAATCCCGCCGAACCGTTGCACGGGCAACCAGACGGCACCATCGCCGTGATTGCATCGCCACCCGATGCAATCCGGAAACGAAACGGCGTCAGGCCCACCTGGTCGTTCGGAATGTGCCCAGCGCCGTTCAAATCCCCACACGACGCCCGCGCGACGCGGCGCCGCCAACAGGAGATGAACGATGATCACGCTGACCGTCAACGGTAGCGAACAACATTTCGACGGCAACCCCGACATGCCGTTGCTCTGGTATCTGCGCGACGTCCTCGGCCACACGGGCACCAAGTTCGGCTGCGGGATGGCGCTGTGCGGCGCATGCACCGTGCATCTCGACGGTGAAGCGATCCGCGCATGCATCACGCCCGTCGCGGTCGCCGCCGGCAAGCGCGTGACGACGATCGAAGGATTGTCGACCGACCTGACCCACCCGCTGCAGCAAGCCTGGCAGGAACTGAACGTTGCGCAATGCGGCTACTGTCAGTCCGGACAGATCATGCAGGCCGCCTCGCTGCTGAAGACCAATCCTCACCCGAGCGATGCCGACATCGACGACGCGATGTCCGGCAACATCTGTCGCTGCGGCACCTATACGCGCATTCGCGCGGCAATCCGGCTGGCGGTGCGCCGTGGAGGTGCCGCATGAACGCGCCGGAACTCTCCGTCCACAACGAAAGCCGCCGCGCATTGCTGCTCGGCTTCGCCGCCGGCGGGCTGCTGCTCGCGTTCGGTGTGCCGTCGCTCGCGCGCGCGGCCGCGCCGGTGCAGCCGCCGGTCAGCCCGAATCCGAAGTACGGCGGCGCTGGCATGCCGCACGGATTGCGCGACGATCCGAACCTGTTCGTCGCGATCGCGCCGGACGGTACGGTCACGGTGACCTGCATCCGCTCCGAGATGGGGCAGGGCGTGCGCACGAGCGTCGCGCTCGTGGTCGCCGACGAACTGGGCGCGGATTGGGCGCGCGTGAAGGTCGCGCAGGCGGTCGGCGACGAGCCGCGCTACGGCAACCAGAACACCGACGGCTCGCGCAGCCTGCGCCAGAGTTTCGCGGCGCTGCGTCGCGCGGGCGCCGCTGCGCGCACGATGCTCGAGCAGGCCGCCGCGGCGACGTGGGGCGTCGACGTGCGTCAGGTGAAGGCGGCAGTCCACGAGGTCGTCGATACGAAAACCGGACGCAAGCTCGGCTTCGGCGAACTGGCCGCCAAGGCAGCCGCGCTGCCGGCGCCCGATCCGAAGAGCGTGTCGTTGAAGGCGCCGGCCGAGTTCCGCTATATCGGCAAGGGCAGGACGGCGTTGATCGACGGACGCGACATCGTCGGTGGCCGCGCGCGCTACGGGATCGACACGCGGCTCGACGGCATGCTGTATGCGGTGGTCGCACGTCCGCCGGTTTATGGCGATACGGTCGCGTCGTTCGACGCGTCGGCCGCGGAGAAGCTGCCGGGTGTCGTCAAGGTCGTGCAGCTTGCGTCGGCACCGCTGCCGTCCGGGTTCCAGCCGCTCGGCGGTGTGGCCGTGATCGCGCGCGACACGTGGACGGCCATCCAGGCGCGCGCGCAGTTGAAGATCGACTGGAAGCACGGGCCGCACGCAGGCTACGATTCGGCCGCCTACCGCAAGACGCTCGAAGCGGCGGCCGCGCAGCCGGGCGACGTGATCCGCAACGACGGCGATACGGCCGCGGCGCTCGCGGGCGCCGCGAAGCGGGTGCGCGCGACGTACTACGTTCCGCATCTCGCGCACGCGACGATGGAGCCGCCGGCGGCAGTCGCGCGCGTGGCCGACGGCCGCTGCGAGGTGTGGACCTGCACGCAGGCGCCGCAGACCACGCGCGACGAAATCGCGAAGGCGCTCGCGTTGCCGACCGAGCGGGTAACGGTCAACGTGACGCTGCTTGGCGGCGGCTTCGGCCGCAAGTCGAAGCCGGACTACGTGGTGGAGGCCGCGTTGCTGTCGAAGGCAGTCGGCGCGCCCGTGAAGCTGACGTTCACGCGCGAGGACGACATCGCGCACGACTATTTCCACGCGGTGTCGCTGGAGGCGTTCGAAGGCGGTCTCGATGCGGCGGGGAAGGTGGTCGCGTGGCAGCATCGCACGGTCGCGCCTTCGATCCAGTCGACTTTCAGGGCCGGCGTCGTGCATGAGCAGCCGGGCGAGCTCGCGCAAGGCATCGCGGATCTTCCATTCGCAGTCCGGAACGTGAGGATCGAGAATCCGGCCGCGGAAGCGCACACGCGGATCGGCTGGTTTCGTTCGGTGTACAACATTCCGCACGCGTTCGGGATTCAGAGTTTCGTGTCCGAGCTCGCGCATGCGGCGGGCCGCGATCCGAAGGATTTCCTGCTCGACCTGATCGGGCCGGCGCGACGATTCGAACCGCACATCACGGTGAAGAACGTGAACTACGGCGAGGATCCGGCGTTGTATCCGGTCGATACCGGACGGCTGCGGCGCGTGATCGAGACGGTCGCGCGCGAAGCCGGTTGGGGGCGCAAGCTGCCGAAGGGGCGCGGGCTCGGGATTGCCGCGCATCGCAGCTTCGTGTCGTACACGGCGGCCGTGTGCGAAGTGCAGGTCGGCGCGGACGGTGCGATCGCGGTGCCGCGCGTCGATATTGCGATCGACTGCGGGCCGCAAGTCAACCCGGAGCGCGTGCGCTCGCAGCTCGAAGGTGCGGTGGTGATGGGGCTCGGCATTGCGCTGCACGGCGAGATCACGTTCAAGGACGGACGCCCGGAGCAGAGCAACTTCAACGGCTTCCAGGTGTTGCGGATGAACGAGGCGCCGCGTGAAATCCGCGTGCACCTTGTCGCGCCGGACGACTACGCGACGCCGCTCGGCGGCGTGGGCGAGCCGGGCCTGCCGCCGGTCGCGCCGGCGCTGACCAACGCGATCTTCGCGGCGACGGGGACGCGCATCCGCAGCCTGCCCGTCGCGGATCAACTCGCGAAGCCGAAAGCAGGGTGATACGGTGCCGCGCGCCGGGCCGTCTGCATGGCCCGGTGCGCATTCGCTCGCACACCCAGGCCATTGCACGCGATCCATTCATGCATTTCATTTGCATATAAATTCGATGGGACCACCCGGCCGTTCGGTCGCCGGGACAACTGCTTTCCAGAATCAACCACGGAAATTCAATCTCGGCATTCAAGTCCGTAATTCCCCGTGGAAATAGAATCAATTGCCGTCGGATATCGGGTTTGCCCGATGGTGCGGTATCGTACAAAGAGTGACCGGAAACTGTCGGATCATTGGCGCGTCGAATTCAATTTTGTAAAAAATTCAATGAGAAAAATCGGGTGTGATTCAGCCATTCGAAAATGACCGATTGGGTGGGGCATTTGGCGCATGCTTGTTACCGGTCAGTCCTAAGGCGGGCATTCATTATCGTTTTCATTCCGACGGTTCATGGCGTTCCAGCTATGGTGGCGCCTGATCTGTAGCGCCCGCTCGTCTGCAGATCGAAACCGCCGAGCCGGATGGCCGGTATCGCAGGAATTGACGGTATATCGAAAGCGGAATGCGTTATCGAATGCGGATTGACCTCGCGAGTATTGCGAAAAGGTGGCTCGAGATATTCGAGTGGGCGGAGCGATGTGCGCCGTTTTGTCGACTTGGTTAATGAGGTGTGACTGCGCAATGCAATCGTCTTGCCCGAGAATTTAACATATTTAACGTATTGATCTGCGTCGCGATCGCGGCGTGGTTCGATGCCTCGCTAGATGGGTTATCTAGCATTCTCAATCTGGAGAAACGCAATGCAAGAACTGAATCAACAGGAAATCGCACAAGTTTCCGGCGGCTACTACAGCGGCGGCTCGATTTTCGACACGCTGGGCAACGTGGTCGAGCTGTACGGCCAGACGCTCTACAACGTCGGCGAAGCACTGACGACGGCCGTCGTCGGCACGGGCAATGCACTGCTCGGCCTGCTGACCGGCCAGCACGCGTAAGCCGGACGCGATTTCCGTGCGATGGCGCGCGCTGCGTCGCCATCGCGTGAATCGCGGATCGCCGCGGCACCGGAGCGGGGCGCCGCGGCGATCTTCCCGGGCAACCGGGACGCATCCGTCGAACCCAACTGACTGTCTGTAATCCCGTATCTTGACGAACCCGACTTCTCTCTTCCGGCACGAAGCGCAACAGGCGCAGCGCGCCGGCGCGCTGGGCGAGATCGTGCTGGCGCGCCCCGTGCCGCTGACGCTGCTGGCGGCGTCAGCGGTCGCGATGGCCGCATGCGTGCTGCTGTTCTTCGCGTTCGGCACCTACACGCGTCGTACGACGGTCAGCGGCGTCGTGATGCCGGATGCGGGGCTGGTGAAGGTCTATGCGTTGCAGCCAGGCATCGTCGTCGAGCGCGACGTGAAGGAAGGGCAGCACGTCGCGCGCGGGCAGACGCTTTATACGGTGTCCACCGACCTGCAAAGCGCGGCGGAAGGCGCGACGCAGGCCGCGCTGATCGCGCAGGCGCGGCAACGCAAGGCATCGCTGCTCGCGGAAATGGACAAGACGCGCAGCCTGCAGCAGGACGAACGCGCGACGGTGCGCGCGAAGATCGCGAGCCTGCGCGGCGAGCTTGCGCAGATCGACGATCAGCTTTCGGCGCAGCGGTTGCGCACGTCGATCGCGGCCGACGGCGCGAAACGGTATCGCGGCCTGCTGGCCCAGGACTACATTTCGAAGGATCAGGCGCAGCAGCGCGAGGCCGACCTGCTCGACCAGCAGTCGAAGCTGAACGGGCTGCTGCGCGAGCGCGCGTCGACGGCGCAGTCGCTGACGGAAGCGAACAACCAGCTGGCCGGCCTCGACCTCAAGCAGCAGAACCAGCTCGCGCAGATCGATCGCAACGTGATCGACGTCGACCAGAACCTGATCGAAAGCGAGGCGAAACGCCGGATCGTCGTCACCGCGCCGGAAACGGGTGTCGTGACGGCGGCGATCGCCGACGTCGGCCAGTCGGTCGATACGTCCCGGCCGCTCGCGAGCGTGGTGCCGGGCGGCGCGCGCTGGCAGGCGCATCTGTTCGTGCCGAGCACGGCGATCGGCTTCGTGCGGGTCGGCGAGCCGGTGCTGATCCGCTATCAGGCGTTCCCGTATCAGAAGTTCGGCCAGTATCGCGCCGTGGTCGTGTCGATCGCGCGCACGGCGCTGTCGGCGGCCGAACTCGCAAACGATGGCGGCCCGGCGGCGACGCCGGGCGAGGGGCGCGACGCGACCTTCTATCGCGTGATCGTCGCGCTCGATGCGCAGCACGTCACCGCGTATGGCGCGCGGCAACCGTTGCAGGCCGGCATGACGCTGCAGGCAGACATCCTGCAGGAGCGCAGGCGCCTGTACGAGTGGGTGCTCGAGCCGCTTTACAGCCTGACCGGCAAACTCTGACGAGGTCGCGCATGGCATTACTCGATCGACTCTCGTTCGGCCTCGGCCGCCGGCTGCCGATGATCCTGCAGACCGAAGCCGCGGAATGCGGGCTCGCATGCCTCGCGATGGTGGCCGGCTATCACGGCCATCACGTGGATCTCGCGACGCTGCGCGGACAATTCCCCGTATCGCTGAAGGGCGCGGGACTCGGGCGCGTGATCGAAGTCGCGCAGCGCCTCTCGCTCGGCACGCGTGCGGTGAAGCTGGACATGGCGCAGCTCGGCCAGCTTCGCCTGCCGTGCCTGCTGCACTGGAATTTCAACCACTTCGTCGTGCTGCAGGAAGTGAACGGCAAGAGCGCGACGATTCACGATCCGTCGCACGGCATTCGCAAGGTGCCGCTCGCCGAAGTGTCGCGTGCGTTCACCGGCGTCGCGCTCGAACTGTGGCCGGCCGCCGGATTCGCGCCGCGCGCGGCGCGTCCGGCGGTGAAGCTGCGCGAGCTGCTGGGCCCGGTGTCCGGGCTGTCGCGCTCGCTGGCGCAGATCCTTGCGCTCGCCGTCGCGCTCGAAGTCTTCATGCTGGTGCAGCCGTTCTTCCTGCAGTGGGTGATCGACGAAGTGATCGTCAGCGCCGATCGCGACCTGCTGACGGTGCTGGCGCTCGGCTTCGGCCTGTTGCTGCTGATGCAGCAGGCGACCGGCACGATTCGCGCGTGGGCGCTGATGTACGTCGGCGTCACGCTGAACATCCAGTGGCGCGCGAACGTGTTTACGCACCTGCTGAGCCTGCCGGTGCGCTATTACGAGCGGCGCCATCTCGGTGACGTCGTGTCGCGCTTCGGTTCGATCGACACGATCCAGCAGACGCTGACGACGTCGTTTCTCGGCGCGGTGATCGACGGGCTGATGACGGTCGTCACGCTCGCGATGATGTTCGTCTACAGCCGCGTGCTCGGGTTCGTCGCGCTGGCGACGATGGCGCTGTATGCGCTCGTCCGGTGGCTGTGGTACGGCCCGTTGCGGCGCGCGACCGAGGATCAGATCGTACACGCGGCCAAGCAGCAGAGCCATTTCCTCGAAACGGTGCGCGGCGTGAAGACGATCAAGCTGTTCAACCGCCAGACGGAGCGCCGCGCGAGCTGGATCACGCTGCTGGTCGAGCAGGTCAATGCGAGCCTGCACGTGCAGAAGCTGCAGATCTTCTACCAGCAGCTCAACGGCCTGCTGTTCGGCATCGAGAACGTGCTGATCATCTGGCTCGGCGCGCGCATGGTGATGGACGGCCAGTTCACGGTGGGCGTGCTGATGGCGTTCAACGCGTACAAGAACCAGTTCGACAGCCGGGTCGGCAGCCTGATCGACAAGTATTTCGAAGTCAGGATGCTGCAGCTCCAGGGCGAACGGCTGGCCGACATCGTGTTCGCGGAAAGCGAGCCGGACGCAAGCCTGCGCAGCGTGCCGGGCGAGGCCGATGCGCTCGACGCGAGCATCGAGATCGACGGGCTGTCGTTCCGCTATGCGGACGGCGAGCCGCTGGTGCTCGACGGCGTGAGCGCGAAGATCGCGGCGGGCGAGTCGGTCGCGATCGTCGGGCCGTCGGGTTGCGGCAAGACGACGCTGATCGGCGTGCTGCTCGGCATCCACGAGCCGACGGGCGGCACGGTGCGGATCGGCGGGCTGGAGGTCGGCCGGCTCGGCATCGAGCGGTTGCGCGGGCTCGTCGGCACCGTGTTGCAGGACGACGTGCTGTTCGCGGGCTCGATCGCGGACAACATCAGCTTCTTCGACCCGGATGCGGACCCGCGCTGGGTCGCCGAATGTGCGCGCATCGCCGCCGTGCACGACGATATCGCCGCGATGCCGATGGGCTACAACACGCTGGTCGGCGACATGGGCACGGTGCTGTCCGGCGGGCAGAAGCAGCGCGTGCTGCTCGCGCGCGCGCTGTACAAGCGGCCGGGCATTCTCGTGCTCGACGAGGCGACGAGCCATCTCGACATTCAGCGCGAGATGCAGGTCAATGCGGCCGTCACGCAACTCGCGATGACGCGGCTGATCGTTGCGCACCGGCCGGAGACGATCGCGTCGGCGCAGCGCGTCATCATGCTGCAGGGCGGCAAGGTCGTGCTCGACCAGTCGACCGCCGCGATGCGCACGGCGATGGCGGCCAGGACGTCCGCCGGCGCGCCGGCGGCACCGACGACGCATGACGCCGGCGCCGCGGAACCGGTCGCGGGGCGTTGAGCGATGAAGCATCCACTCGCTACCGTGCTGGCTGTCGTCGCGCTCGCTGCGTGCGTGCCGACGGCATGCGCGCAGATGCTCGACGTCTACGGCACGCGCAATGATGTCGCGGCGACGCCGTCGGGATCGATGGCGTCGGCCACGGCATGCGGCGCGCGGCATGTCGACGAGCGGCCGCTCGCGCTCGAGGACGCGATCCTGCTCGCGATCTGCTCGCATCCGCAACTGAGTCGCACGTGGTCGGATGCGCGCGCGGCGGCGGCGGAGGTCGGCGTGTCGAAGGCCGCGTACTGGCCGACGCTCAATGCGACGGCGGGTATCGAGCGCGACAACCTGACGACGAACTACAGCGGCGGCTACTCGCAGGACCAGCGCAGCACCAGCCGCTACGGCATGCTCAACCTGAGCTGGGTGCTGTTCGATTTCGGCAAGCGCGGCGCGACGCTCGACCGTGCGCGCGCGCTGCTGCGCGCGGCGAACGCGGCGCACGACGATGCGCTGCAGAGCGTCTTCTACGATGCGGCGCAGGCGTTCTACGCGCTGCGCGACGCGCAGGCGGCGCTCGCCGCCGCGCAGGCGGTCGAGCACGCGGCGCAGGAAAGCCTGGCCGAGGCGAGCGCGCGGCACGACGGCGGCGCCGGCACGCTCGGCGATGCATTGCAGGCACAGACCACCTACCGCAAGGCGCTGCTCGATCGCGTGAGCGCGGAAGGCGACCTGCAGAACGCGATCGGCACGCTCGCGACCACGCTCGGCGCTGACGCCGATACGCCGCTGCGCATCGCCGACGCGGAACCGTCGCCCGATCGCGACGACTTCACGCGTGGCGTCGCCGACCTGATCGCCGAAGCGAAGCGCCATCACCCGAAACTGATCGCCGCGCGCGAAAAGCTCGAAGCGGCGCGCGACGAAGTGCGCGCGGTGCGCGCGCAGTCGCTGCCGACCGTTTCGCTGATGGGCAGCCTCGCGCGCAACAACCCGTCATACCAGCAGCAGGCGTCGTTTCTCCAGTTGCAGAGCAGTCACAGCAACTCGATCGGCATCCAGATCTCGATTCCGCTGTTCGAAGGGTTCGCGTCGGGCTACCGCGTCGCCGAGGCGAAGGCGCAGGCGGACGCGCAGGAAGCCGACGTGCGCAACACCGAACTCAAGGTGTCGCTCGACGTATGGAAGAGCTATCAGAGCCTGCAGACCGACACGACGAACCTGGACAACTCGCGGCATCTGCTGGACACCGCGCTCCATTCGCTCGACATCGCGCGTGGCCGCTACAAGGCCGGCGTCGGTACGTTCACGGAACTGCTGAATGCCCAGTCGGCGCTCGCGGATGCGCGGCGGCAGCGCGTGCTCGCGGTGTCGAAGTGGCGGATCGCGAGACTGAAGCTGGCCGAGAGCCTTGGGAGATTGGGATTATGGAACGACGCGGGTTGAACGACGCCGGGCCGCATGTGCGCGGCGCGCAAGCGCGTGGATGCGCGTTCCTGTTCCCGGGGCAGGGGGCGTTCTATGCGGGCGCGCTGCGGCAGCTCGCACGTGAACACGGGAGCGTGCGGCAGACCCTCGACATGCTCGACGCGGTCGCGAGCGAGCGCCTGGGCCGCCCGCTGACGGGCGCGCTGTGGCGTGACGATGCCGGGCTCGATGCATGGCTGCATGAAGCGCCCGATCTGCTGCAGCTCGGAATCTACGGCGCATCGGTCGCGATGTTCGGCGTGCTGCGTGCGCACGGCGTGGTGCCCGACGTGCTGATCGGACACAGCTTCGGCGAGATCGCGGCGCTCGTGTGCGGCGGCATGTATTCGATCGAGCAGGGCGCGCGGATCGTCTGCGACCGGATCGCGTCGTTGCAGGCGGCGGCGCCGCCCGACGGGATGATGGCGGCGATCTCCGCGGGTGCCGACGCGACGCGCGAGCTGATCGACGCGAGCGCCGTCACGCATGCGGTGCGCAACGTGTGCGTCGCGGTCGAGAACCATCCGTCGCAGACCGTCGTGTCCGGGCCGCGCGATGCGGTGGAGCGCTTCGTCGCGGCCTGTGCGGCACGCGGTGTCGCCGCGCAGACGCTCAGGTCTCCGTATGGCTTTCATCACCCCGATCTCGCCGGCGCGCGCGAGCAGTTCGCCGTGCGTCTTGCCGCGTATCGGCACGGCCCGCTCGCGATTCCCGTGTATTCGCCGATCCTCGGCCGCCGCTACAGCGGCGCCGACGATCCGGGTGCGCGGCTCGCATCGCACTTCGTGCTGCCGGTGCGGTTCGCGGATGCGATTCGCGCCGCGTGCGCGGACGGCATCGGACGCTATGTCGAATGCGGCGCGCTCAACGCGCTGGCGCGCATCGTCGTGCGCATCGCGGGGCCCGGCACGGTCAGGACGTTCGGCGGCCCGTCGAACGCGGCAGAGGAATCGAGCGTCGTCAAGACGATCACCCGTTATTTTCAGGAGGACAACATCATGAAGGACGATATTCGCATCGGCAACGCCGGCTCCGGGTTCGACGCGTTCTGGCATGCGCGCGGGCCGCACATCGTCGACTGGCTCAAGGGCGAGCTGCGTCACGCGTTCGATGCGGCGAGCACGGCATCGGCCGGCGCCGCGCCGGCCGCGGCACCGACGGTCGCCGCATTCGCGCCGCAGGCCGAGCCGCTCGGTGCGGGCGCGCCGCGTCTTGCGGCGGTGGCCGTGGCCGCGCCGACACTGACGGCGGTACCGTCGCCGTCGATGCCACACGAGCCGCTCGCGGCGGCGAAGCCCGCACACGTGCCGCGCGATCGGCTGTTCGCGGAGCTCGTCGATATCTACGCGCAAGCGATGGAATATCCGGCCGAGGTGTTCTCCGAAACGATCGAGCTCGAAGCCGAACTCGGCATCGATTCGGTCAAGCAGACGGAGATCATCCAGCGCATTACCGCGCGCTACGCGCTGCCGCCGTTGCCGGCCAATTTCCGCAGCGGCGATTTCAAGGCGATGGGGCAGATCGTCGATTTCGTCTACGAGAATCAGGGAAAGGCAGTCGCTTGACGGCCGTTGGCCGAAACGTTGGTCGGCAGGGGGGGCCCTGCCCGTAATGACAAGTTCTCGATAGGCAGGCGATCCATGTCGAATACCAGCATGCGCGGCAAGCTCGTTCTCGTGACGGGCGGTGCGAAAAACGTGGGCAAGGCGATCTGCAGGCGTTTCGCCGAGCAGGGCGCGCACGTGATCCTGAATTTCTTCCACTCGCTCGACGCGTCGAAGCAGACGGCCGACGAACTGCGCGCGCTCGGCGCGACCGTCGACGTGATCCGCGCGTCGGTCGCGCAGCAGGCGCAGGTCGACCGGATGTTCGACGAGATCGAACGGCGCTACGGCCGGCTCGACGTGCTCGTCAACAATGCGGCGTCCGGTGCGCTGCTCGGCGTCGACGAGATCGGCGCCGAGCATTTCGATCGCGCGCTCGACACCAACCTGAAGGGCGCGTTCTGGTGCGCGCGTCGAGCCGCGGCGCTGATGGCGCGCTCGGGCGGCGGGGCGATCGTCAACGTGTCGTCGGTGGGCGCGACGCTCGTGCCTGCGAACTATCTGGTCGTCGGCACCGCGAAGGCGGCGCTCGAATCGCTGACGCGCTATCTCGCGGTCGAATACGCGGGCCGCGACATTCGCGTGAACGGCGCATCGTCGACGCTGATCGACGGCGACGTCGCCGCGCAGTTTCCGGACCCGGAGAACACGAAGCGTTCGAGCATCGCGGCGACGCCGCTGAAGCGGCTCGCACGTGCGGAAGACCTCGCCGATCTCGTCGTGTTTCTCGCCTCGGACGCGGCGCGCTGGATCACCGGTCAGGTGGTCGTCGCGGACGGCGGGCTGTCGCTGTGCAGCGAGGGGCTGTCGCCGCGCGCGGAATGGGCGAGCGCGGAGCGTGCCGCGAGCGAGGCCGTGCCCGCTGCCGTGCCGACGGCGCCTGCAACGACCCGGCCGCAACCGGCCTCGGCGTTGATCGGTCGTCCCGCCGCATCGCCCGACGACGCGCCGGACAGCGACGACATCGCCGTGGTCGGCATGGGTCTCGCATTGCCCGGCGCGAGCGACCCGGACGCATTCTGGCGCGCGCTGCTCGACGGCCCCGAGCTGTTCGGCAACGTACCGCCCGATCGCTGGGATTACCGCTCGTTCTATTCGCCCGATACGTCGGCGGAGGACAAGAGCTATCAGTCGCGCTCGGTCTTCATCGAGCATTTCGACCCGTGCCCGACGGTGCGCGCCGAGCTCGACGCGGGCACCGCGCCGCGCGAGCTGACGACGTTGTGGCTGCGTCACGCGTTATGCCAGTCGCTCGATGGCGTGACGCTGCGCGATGCCGATCGCGTGGCGTTCCTCGTTGGCTACACGGCGGACGGCAGCCAGCATCTCGAGGAAGCGATGGTGCTGGCCGCCGCGCGCGAGCGCCTGAACGCGGTGCTGATCGAGGCGGGCATGGACGCGGCCGAGCGCGAGCGCCGCGTGGCCGCGATCGATGCGGTGCTCAGCGCGCGCTATGCGCGCGGCGCCGGCGATCTCGCATCGTTCTTCCCGCACCGGGTCGGCCTGAACGCGATGAAGGGCGTGCTGCCGGACGACGCGCAATGCATGATGGTCGACACCGCGTGCTCGTCGTCGCTGTATTCGATCGATCTCGGGATCAAGGCGCTGCTGCTCGGCAAGCAGGACGTGGTCGCATGCGGCGGCGCATTCGCGCTCGCGCCGCGCGGCTCGATCCTGTTCTCGAAGCTGCATGGCCTGTCGCGCAGCGGCGAAGTGCGGCCGCTCGACCGCAACTGCGACGGCGTGCTGTTCGCGGACGGCGCGGGTGTCGTGATCCTGAAGCGCGTCGCGCGGGCGCGCGCCGACGGCGACCGCATCCTCGGCGTGCTGAAATCGTTCGGCTCGTCGTCCGACGGCAAGGGCAAGGCGATCTACGCGCCGAACTCGGCCGGCCAGCGCATCGCGATCGATCGCGCGTATGCGCGCACCGTGACGGTGCCGGCCGACGTCGACTGGGTGGTTGCGCATGCAACGGGCACGCCGGCTGGCGATCTCGCCGAGTTCCAGAGCCTGCGCGATGCAATCCGGCGCGACCACCCGGTGCAGGTGACGTCGAACAAGTCGCTGGTCGGGCATACGGGCTGGGCGGCCGGTGTCGTGTCGGTGATTCAGGTGCTGCTCGGGTTGCGGCATCAGGTGATCCCGCCGCAGCACCGCTTCAGCGAGCCGCCGCCGGAATTCGACATCGCCGGGACGAACCTGCGGATTCCGGTGGCGCCGGTATCGTGGACGGTCCGGCGCGATTCGGCACGCGTCGCGGCGGTGTCCGGGTTCGGCTTCGGCGGCACGAACGGCCACCTGATCGTGTCGGAATACCGCGCGGATCTGCCCGCCGGCGAGGCGAGCGGCCGGTTCGAGCCCGAGCCGCTCGCGATCGTCGGCTGGTCCGCGAAGTTTCCGGGCCTCGATGACGACGCCCAGGTTGCCGCGTGGCTGCGCGGCGAAGGCCGCGCGCCCGACGCGAGCTTCGGGATCGGCTACCCGTTGCCGAGCTTCGCGCGCGTGAAGATGCCGCCGGCGGTGCTTCGCGCGCTCGATCGCTGCCAGCTGATGGCACTCGACGCGGCGCACGACCTGCGCGAACGTCTCGGCGCATTCTGGCGCGAGCACGCGGACACGATCGGCCTCGTGATGGGGCACATGGGGCCGACGCGCAATGCGGCGCTTTACGCGAGCCGCTGTTATCTGGACGACATCGCGACCGCGGTGCTCGACGCGACGCGGCCGGACGAACGCGCGGCAACCGAACGCGTGCTGGAGGCATTGCGCGCGGCGACGAAGCGGCTCGTCGCGCCGACGACCGAGAATTCGTTTCCGGGGATGATGCCGAACGTGATCCCCGCGCGCGTCGCCAACTATCACGACCTGCACGGCATGAACATGACGGTCGATGCGGGCCATGCATCGACGCTGGCCGCGTTCGAAGCGGCCGAGCGCTTCCTGTGCAGCGGCGAACTGGACATGGCGATCGTCGGCGGCATCAACGGCAACTCGGCGGAAGAAGTGCGCCCGGCATTCGGGCTGCCGCTCGCGGAGGGCATCGTGCTGTTCGCGGTCACGACGGTGCGGCGTGCGCACACGGAAGGGCTGCCGGTGCTCGCGGTGGTCGGCGGCGGCGACGCGCGGGCCGCGGTCGAACCGGCCGCGCCGCGCGACGCGATGGGGCGCGCGGTCACGTATGCGGGTGCCGATTCGGCGATCGACGTGCTGCGTGCGATCGTCGCGCGAGAAGCCGGCACGACGCTCACGCGAGACGGCGGCGGCGATCGTGCGCGCTACGCGCTGCATGTTGCATGCGAACGGGCCACGCCGCGCGAGCCGGATCGCGAGGCACGGCCTGTGCCGCCGACACACGAGGCGGCTCCGGTCGCTGCGTCCGTCGAACCGGCCGCATCGACGACCGTTGCGGCCGCACCCGTTGAACCCGGCACCTTGATACCGGGCACGTTGCGCCGGACCGGCGTCGCGGCCGACGGCGAACCGCTCGGCGTCGCGCGTTACCGGATCGAATGGCGCGATGCGCCGTGGCGGCCGGCGGGCCGGTCGACGCCGTTCATCGCGCCGCGCTGCGTGATCGTGACCGACATGCCGGACACGCTGGCCGCCCAGGCGAATCCGGGCCCCGGCTGCGTGGTGCTGTCGACGCGGCCGTTCGCCGCGCACCGGCCGGGCTGGCACTGGATCGAGCGGATCGACGCAGCGGCGCTCGACATCGTGCCCGACGATATCGGCCACGTGCGCGTGCTCACGTCGCTCGACGCCGGCACGCTCGCCACGGGCGCCGCCGCGCCGGCCACGCCCGAGCGGCTCGCACTGCACGACCTGGCGTTCCTCGCGATCAAGCGCTGCCATGCGGCACTCGAGCACGGCGGCACCTTCATCGCATTGCTGCTCGACGCGCTCGCCGGCGACGTGCCGCATCCGGATGCCGGCCTGTTCACGGGCCTCGTGAAGGCACTCGCGATCGAGATGCCGGAAGCGCGCCCGGTTGCCGTGCTGACCGATACGCGCGCGCTGCCCGACGCGCTGCGCGATGCCGAGCGCGAAAGCGGTGCACGTCACTGGCTGCCGGTCGTCGCGTTGGGCGGCGGTCGTCGCCGCACGCCGCGCGTGATCGCGGATGCGGGCGAACTGCGCGCGGACGAGCGGCTGTCGCTCGGTCAGGATTCGGTCGTCGTCGCGGTCGGCGGTGCGCGCGGGATCACCGGCGAACTGATGAAAACGCTGGCCGCGCACGTGCGTCCGACGCTGTATCTGATCGGCAGCAGTGCGCTGGACGCGATCGACGCGGACCTGCTCGCGATGGACGACGAAACGTTCGCGAAGAGCCGCCCGGACTACATCCGCCAGCAGAAGGCGCGGCATCCGGAACGGCCGTTGCCGGAGATCATCCGCGCCTTCGAGCGGCGTGCCGACGCGCGCACGGCGTGCATGAACATCGAGGCGATGCGCGCGTTCTGCGGCGCGCATCGCGTGACCTATCTGCGCGCCGACGTGCTCGATCCCGACAGCGTGAAGACGGCCATCGACACGATTCTCGCGCGCGAGCCGCGCGTGGACCTGCTGGTCAACGCGGCCGGGCTGAACCGTTCGGCGTCGGTGAGCGTGAAGTCGCTGGACGATTTCGTCGCGGTGCGCGACATCAAGGTGCGCGGCTACTGGAATTTGCGCGACGCGTTCGGCACGCGGCAGCCGCGCCTGTGGTGCAACTTCGGCTCGTTCATCGGGCTGACCGGGCAGGCGGGCGAAACCGACTACGCGTCGGGCAACGACTTCCTGAACACGCAAGCGTCGTATCACCGCGCGGCGCTCGGTCACGACGAATTCACGATCGGCTGGACGCTGTGGCGCTCGGTCGGGCTCGGCGCGAATCCGGTCACGCGCGCGTTTCTCGAGAAGAGCGGATTGTTCACGAGCATGCGCACCGCGGAAGGGCAGCATCACTTCATGCGCGAGCTCGGTCTCGGCGAGCGCGCGGCGATGTCCGTGCATCTCGGCGAGGCCGAGCGGCGCGCGATCGAGACGCACCTGCCCGGTTACTTCGATCTCGACGAAAGCGCGCCGGCCGCCGCCGACGCATCGCGCGATCCGGATTTCTATCTCGGCGCGGAACTTGCGCGCACCGACGACAGCGTGACGTTCGAGCGCGTATTCGACCTCGAACGCGACGCGTATCTGCAGCATCACGTCGTCAACGGTTTTCCGACGCTGCCGGGGACCTTCGTGCCCGAGGTGGCCGCCGAGGCCGCGCTGCGGCTCGTGCCGGGGCTCAAGGTCGTCGGCTTCGCGGACGCGGCGTTCCTGCATTTCCTGCGCGTCTACGATGCGAAGCGGCCGAGCGTGAAGCGTATCCATGCGCGGATCGCGTCGCGCGACGGCGACGCGGTGCACGTGCGCGTGCGGATATCCGGCGACGTGCTGGCGCCGGGCGGGCAGGTGCTCGTGCGCGACAAGCCGCACTTCGAGATCACCGTTCGCCTGGCCGACGCGTATGCGCCGGCGCCGGTGTGGCACGAACCGGCAATGGCGACCTTCGTGCCCGTCGCCGATCCGTATCACTTCGACGCGGCGCCGGTGCGGCTGACCGGCATGTTCGTGTCGACGACCGATACCGGCATGAGCGACGCGGGCAAGCAGGCGCGTTTCCGGCTGAATGTGCCGGGTGACGATCCGGTGTTCTCGCGTTTCGTGGTGCCAAGCATCCTGCTCGACGGGCTCGCGCGCGTGGCCGCGCTCGATCACGTTGCCGGCGACTACATCCCGCTCGCGGCGCCGATGTCGATCGGCCGCATCGACATCTACGAAGCCGGCAACGACTGCGAGCTGTCGAACCGCCACGCGTCGATCGCGCTGCGCGTGACGCCGCGCGCGTTCGCGCTCGAGGGGCCGGCGAGCAGCGGCAACCGGTTCGTCGCGGTGCGTCCGGACGGCAGGATCCTGATGCAGATGCGCGATGTGACGGGCATCGTGATCGGCTACGTGCATCGCTTGACCGGCGCGTTCGCCGCGCGCGGCGAGGTCGACGCGCAGTTCGCCGGCCCCGCGGCTTCCGAGCAGGTGAGCGCATGACGATGAAGCGACTCGCGCCCGGCCCGCGCGGCAGCGTCGTGATGGGCAACCTCGCGGAGTACAAGCGCAATCCCGTCACGATGCTGCTGAAGCTGCAGCAGCAGTACGGCGACATCGCGCGCAATCGTCTCGGCCCGTTTCTCACGCACGCGCTCGCGCATCCGGACGGCGTCCAGCACGTGCTGCAGGACAACCACCGCAACTACGTGCGCGGCCGCTTCTACGACAACTTCAAGATGTTCTTCGGCGATGGCCTGCTGACGACCGACGGCGAGTTCTGGCGGCGTCATCGCCGCGTGGTGCAGCCGCTGTTTCACCGCAAGCAGGTCGAGTCGCATGCGGCCGCGCTCGGCGATGCGGCGCTCGCGCTCGTCGAGCGCTGGCTGAAGCAGCCGGCGCATGCGCCGTTCGACGTCGTCGAGGAAATGATGCGCGTGAGCCTGCGCATGCTCGGGCTGATGCTGTTCAACGCGGACATCTCGCGGCATGCGGACGACGTCGGGCCGGCCGTGCGCTTCGGCATCGCGGCGATGATGCCGCAGGGCAACCTGAACGATTTCGTGCCGCGCTGGATGCCGACGCCGTTCAATCGCCGGATCGCGCATGCCCGCCGCGGGATCGACACGATCGTCGACGCGATCGTCGCCGAGCATCGCGCGGGGCACTGCGAAACGAGCGACGTCATCTCGCTGCTGCTCGCCGCGCGCGATCCGGAAACGGGTGTGCCGCTGACGGAGCGCGAGGTGCACGACGAGGTGATGACGGTGTTTCTCGCCGGCCACGAAACCACCGGCAGCGGGATGGCGTGGGGGCTCTACGCGCTCGCGCAGCATCCGGACGTGTTGCGCCGCCTGCGCGAGGAGCTCGATGCGGTGCTCGGCGGCCGTGCGCCCGACGCGGCCGATCTCGAACGCTTGCCATACCTGGTGCAGACCGTCGACGAGATCCTGCGCCTGTATCCGCCGATCTGGGGCTTCACGCGCGATCTGGTCGACGACGACGAGATCGGCGGCTATCACGTGCCGGCCGGCTCGTCGGTGTTCATGTCGCCATACGTCACGCATCGTCATCCGGCGCTATGGGCGAACCCCGACGCATTCGATCCGGAGAACTTCGGATCGCACGCGCCGGCGCGTCACAAGTACGCATACTTTCCGTTCGGCGGCGGGATGCGCAAATGCATCGGCTACCAGACCGCGTTGCTGCAGATGCGCGTGCTGATCGCGGTGGTGGCGCAACACGTCGATTTGAGCGCGGTGCCCGGTCATTCGCTCGACACCGGCGCGACGATCTCGCTGCGTCCGCGCGACGGCATCCGGTTGATCGCGAAACCGCGATCGCGCGAGCGGGTGCCGAGGGGGCAGACGGTGCAGACGGGACGGGACGCAAGCGTGCCGGTTGCCCGAGCGTCGGTGTGCCCGTTCACGGGCACACAAGCGGGTACGCAAGTTCAAGAGCAAGCGCCCGTGCCGGCCCCCGACGCCGGGCAACCGGCGCATGCGGCATCGCCGACGCCCGTCCGTTCGGCCGGCCCCGCGCTGGCGCCGGACGTGCTGGCTTTTCTGCAGCGCGACGCGATCACGGACGAAGCGTCGCAATACACCGACGCCGCGCCGACGCACCGCTTCACATGGCGGCCGGTCGAGATCGAGCCGCTGCCCGACCTGCCGGCGGCCGAACTGAGCGGCAAGCGGATCGCGATCGTCAATGGCCTCGGTCGCACGGTCGAGCGCGTGGTGGCGACGCTCACGCGCGCCTGTGCGAAACCGAGCGTGTTCGCGCCGGCCGACGGCATCGATCCGGCGACCGCCGCGAGCGCGTTCGTCGCGCAGTCGGGGCCGTTCGACGGGATCGTCGATCTCGGTGTCGAGGCGCCGTTCTCGCTCGACGCGCACGATCAATGGGAAGCGCCGCTGCGCCGCACGGTCGCGCTGCTGCAGGCGTGCTACGGCGACTGGTCGCAGGAGGCGTCCACGTCGCGGCTGTTCTATCTGGCGCTTACGTGGCAGGACGGGCTGATGGGTCACGGCGATGACACGCTCGTGCAGCCGCTCGGCGGATTGTGGGCCGGCCTGGCGAAGACGCTGCCGCAGGAATTGCCGAACTGCAACGTGCGCGTGCTCGACATCGCGCCCGACGAAACGGGACGCGTCGACCAGCTGATCGCGCGCGAACTGTATCGCTGGGGACGCTTCGAGGTCGGCCACCGCGGCGGGCGCCGCCATACGCTCGTCGCGACCCGCGACGATCTGCCGGCCGACGCGGCGCCCGACTGGGGGCCCGACGACGTCGTGCTGTTTTCGGGCGGTGCGCGCGGCATCGGTTTCCTGGCTGCGTGCGCGCTGGCGAAACGCCATCGCTGCACGGTGATCGTCACCGGGCGCGATGCGTTGCCCGTCGGCGACGAGCCGTGGCTTGCGCTCGACGACGCGGGCTTCAAGCGCTACGGGCTCGAGCAACTGCGCCAGGCGACGCCGCAGCGGTCGCCGAAGGCGATCCGGCATGCACTGCAGCGGCTCGAACGCCGCCGCGAACTGAAGGCGTCGCTCGATGCGGCGGCCACGCTCGGCCTGCCGGTGCACTACCGCGTATGCGACGTGACCGACGCGCAAGCCGTGCGGACGCTGTGCGACACCTTCGGCGACCGGCTGCGCGGCGTGATCCACAACGCGGGCATCGACCAGCCGGTGCGATTGCCGCGCAAGCGCGCCGATGAATTCATCGACACCGTGCGCGTGAAGGTGCGCGGCTTCCTCAATCTCTACGCGGCGGTGCGTGAGCTCCCGCGCGTGGGCTGCTTCGTCAACGTCGGCTCGCTGACCGGCCGCTGGGGCGGAATGACCGGCGAGACCGACTATGCGGCCGCGAACGAGGCGCTGGCGCGGCTCGGCTGGTGGGCGCGGCGCGACGCCGGCGCGCGCGTCGTGAAGACGATCGCGTGGCCGACCTGGGACGGCGTCGGGATGATCACGAACCTCGCCGTCACGCGACGCTACGTGACGCCGATGCGGATCGACGAAGGCGTGCGCCACTGGCTCGCGGAACTCGCGACACCGGCAACGCCGGCGACCCGCGGCAGCGCCGAACCGATGTACATGGGGGCGGTTGGCCGCGCGCTGACACCGATCCAGCTGCGCGGATTCGACGCGGTCGACGGCTTGCCGAACCTCGGCGAACTCGCGACGCGCCGGCATCACGCGGGTGAGCCACGACGCTTCCGGCCGTTCACGTGCTTCTCGACGCGCTATCGCACCGCGGGCGCACCTTATACGCATGCTTTCCGCTTCGACGGCCGCGCGGCCGTGCCGGCGTCGCTGCTGCTCGAGCACGCGCGCGTCGCGGCCGACTGGGTCGCGCCGCCCGGCGGCGAGCGGGCGTGCCTGCACGAAGCCGTCGACATCACGATCGCGCTCGACGCGCTCGCCAATGCGCTCGACGGTCACGGCGATCTCGCGCTCGACACCGACGCGAGCGGCCGCGCGGTGGACGACGGCTGGCACGTGACGGTGCGCTGCGCGTCGCTCGCCGGCCGCGCGCTGCTCGATGCGACGTTCGTGTACCGCGATCATCCGCCCGGCGGCATGACCGTTCCGCTGCCGCGCGAAACCGAAGACGACACGATCCGTCGGTCCGCACGGGCGAGCTGGCGCGACGACCTGTTGCCCGAGGCGCGATGGAGCGGCGGCATCGCCCAGGCGAAGGCGGCCGACCCCGCCGCGCTATGGGGCGTGCAGGGGGATGAGGGGCACGTGCCGTGTCCGCAGCTGTGGCTGCCGGTCAATCACCTGGAGAACGTGTTGCGCGTGCTGCTCGGCGCGTGGCCCGCCGACGGCGAGCCGCCGCGCGCATGGCGCATCGGCCGCATCGTGTTCGGCGCCGCGCACGCCGGCGATGCCGACATGTTGCTGCGTTATCCGAACGATCGCTTCGCGATCGCCGATCGTGCGGGCGCATCGATCGCCGACCTGTACGGCGCACGGCTTGCCGGCGCAACCGACACGCAGGCCGCGGCGGCGTCGGCCATTTGAACGGGAAGAGGAGGCTCACCATGACGGAGCGCAACGACGGCGCGCGGTACTGCATCATCGGCGCGGGCGCGGCGGGCATCACCGCCGCGAAGAACCTGCTCGCGGCCGGCATCGGCTTCGACGTGATCGAGCGCGAGGACGACGTCGGCGGCAACTGGTACTACGGACGGCCGAGCGGCGCGGTGTATCGCTCGATCCACATGATCAGCTCGAAGCGGTTTTCCGAATACACCGATTTTCCGATTCCCGACGACTATCCGACCTATGCACGCGGCGACCAGGCGCTCGCGTATCTGCGCGCGTACGCGCGGCGCTTCGGCGTGTACGACCGGATCGAATTCGGCCGTTCGGTGCTCGAGATCGCGCCGGTGCAGGGCGGCACGCAGTGGCGCGTCGAGCTCGATCGCGGCGAAGTGCGGACCTATCGCGGCGTGATCGTCTGCAACGGGCATCTGTCACATCCGCAACTGCCGGACTATCCGGGGCATTTCGACGGGCTGCAGCTTCATTCGTCGCAGTACCGCACACCGGAGATCTTCGACGGCAAGCGCGTGCTCGTGGTCGGCGCCGGCAATTCCGGCTGCGACATCGCGGTCGAGGCGTCGCATCATGCGAGCGCGGTATTCCACAGCACGCGACGCGGCTACTACTACTGGCCGAAATTCCTGTTCGGGATGCCGGCGGACGAGTGGGCGGAGTGGCCGCTGCGGCTGCGCATGCCGCTCTGGGCGCGGCGCTTTTTCGGCGAACGGCTGCTGCGCCTGACGACGGCCGGACAGCCGGAACACTACGGGCTGCGCAAGCCCGACCACAAGCTGTTCGAATCGCATTTCATCATCAACTCGACGCTGTTCTATCACCTCGGCCACGGCGATCTCGACGCGCGGCCGGACGTGCGCGAACTGAAGGGCGATCGCGTCGCGTTCGTCGACGGCAGCGAGGAGCCGATCGACGTGATCGTGTACGCGACCGGCTACCAGCCGAGCTTTCCGTTCATCGACCAGGCGCACCTGCAATGGCGCAAGCAGCAACCGTCGCTGTATCTGAACCTGTTCGACGCGCAGCATCGCGACCTGTTCTTCATCGGGCTGTTCCAGACGTCGACCGGCAACTGGCCGCTGATGGACTATCAGGCGCAACTGCTCGCCCGCTATCTGCATGCGCGCGACGCGGCGCCGCGCAAGGCCGCACGCATCGACCGGCTGATCCGGCGCGGCCGCTCGGACTGGAGCGGCGGCATCGCATTCCATCGCACGCCGCGGCACGTGATCGAGGTCGAGCATTTCGCGTACCGGCTGCAGTTGCGGCGGCTGATACGCGCGTTGCCGGCCGTGTCCGGCGGTGCCGGCGCGGATGCGTCGAAGGCGGCGCCGGTGCATGCGGTGCGCGCGGGAGGTGCGTCGTGAACCTCGTGCATGTCGAACACCTGTCGAAGACGTACCTGCTCGACAGCGTGCGCGTGACCGGTCTCGCCGACGTGTCGGCGACGCTCGACGCGGGCCGCTTCACCGTGCTGAGCGGCCCGTCGGGTAGCGGCAAGACGACGCTGCTGAACCTGATCGGCTGCATCGACCGCCCCGACAGCGGGCGCGTGACGATCGCCGGTCACGACACGGCGTTGCTGTCCGACGATGCGCTGTCCGATTTTCGCGCGCGCCATGTCGGCCACGTGTTCCAGACCTTCAACCTGCTGCCGGTGCTGTCCGCCTACGAGAACGTCGAGTATCCGCTGCTGATGGCAGGCTGGGCGCCGGCGCGCCGCGCCGCGCGGGTGCGCGACCTGCTCGACGCGGTCGGCCTGGCCGACAAGGCGCGGCACCGGCCGAGCCAGCTGTCGGGCGGCCAGCGCCAGCGCGTCGCGATCGCGCGCGCGCTCGCGGCCGAGCCCGCGATGGTCCTCGCGGACGAACCCACCGCGAACCTCGACAGCGCGACCGGGCACGCGATCATCGAATTGATGCGCACGATCCAGCGCGAGCGCGACGTGTCGTTCATCGTGTCGTCGCACGATCCGCACGTGGTGAAGGTGGCCGACGAGGTGATCCGGATTCTCGACGGCCGCATCGTCGGCCACGAACGGGCCGGCGGCGACACGGCGACACAGGAGGTGTGCCGATGATCCATACGCTGATGCTCGCGCTGCGCAATCTGCAGCGCAACCGCCGGCGCTCGCTCACCACGCTGCTCGCGATGATCGTCGGCGTCAGCGCGATCCTGCTGTTCGGCGGCTTCAGCCGCGACATCACGCTCGGCCTGCAGACCGACTTCGTGCAGCGCAGCGGCCACCTGCAGATCCAGCGTCAGGGCTATTTCCTGTACGGCACGGGCGACCCGGCCGCATACGGGATTCGCGATTACCCGGCGCTGATCGAACGACTGCGGCGCGATCCGCAACTCGCGCCGCTGCTGCAGGTCGTCACGCCGACGCTGCAGTTCGGCGGGATCGCCGGCAACTTCGCGGCCGGCGTGTCGCGCACCGTGATGGGCTTCGGCGCGATTCCGGACGACCAGTACCGGATGCAGCAATGGAACGCGTACGGGTTCCCGCTGCGGCCGCGTGCGTTCGCGTTGCGCGGCAGCGCCGACGACGCGGCGATCGTCGGCCTTGGCGTCGCGCGCGTGCTGCACCTGTGCGCACCGCTGCGCGTGCCGGATTGCCATGATGCGCCGCCGGGCCCGGCCGAGCCGGCCGCCGACGGTCCGGCCGCGAGCGCGCCTCCCGATGTGCTGGCGCTCGCGCAGGCCGAGGCCGGCACGCGGCCGGCCGCCGACGGCGCGACCCATGTCGAAGTGCTGACCGCGAGCGCGGGCGGTGCGCCGAACGTCGGCCGCTTCTCGGTCGTGAAGGCCGACCAGCAGGGCGTGAAGGAGCTCGACGACGTATATCTCGCGGTGCGCCTGCCGCAGGCGCAGCGGCTCGTCTACGGCGGCGCCGCGCCGCGTGCGACCGCGATCGAGATCCAGCTCGCGCGCACGGCCGATCTGCCCGCGGCGCGGGCGCGCATCGAGCAGTTGCTGCACGGCGGCTTCGACGGCCAGCCGCTCGACGTCGTCGATTTCGCGACGCTGAACCCGTTCTACGACCAGACCAACCGGATGTTCTCGGTGATCTTCGGCTTCGTGTTCGTGCTGATCAGCGCGATCGTGCTGTTCGTGATCAGCAACACGATGAGCACCGCGATCATCGAGCGCACCGTCGAGATCGGCACGCTGCGCGCGATGGGCATGCGGCGCGGCGGCATCCAGCGGCTGTTCGTCTGCGAGGGCGCGCTGCTCGGCGTGGCCGGCGCGTCGCTCGGCGTGCTGGTCGCGCTCGCGATCGCCTCGATCGTCAATCACAGCGGGCTCGCGTGGACACCGCCCGCGCGAATCGACGCCGTCGCGTTGACGGTGCGCGTGTGGGGCGAGTGGCGAACCATCGCCGTCACGTTCGTCGGGCTCGCGTGCGTGGCCGGGCTGTCCGCGTGGCTGCCGTCGCGGCACGCGGCGCGGCTGTCGATCGTCGATGCGCTGCGGCATGTGTGATGTCGCCCGGATGCCGCGTTTTTCGTTCACTTCACTTTCGGGAGAGCGCTCGTGCGTCGCCTGTTCGTTTCATGCTGTCTGAGTCTTTCGTTCCTGACGGGCGTCGCGCACGCGCAGCCGACGCCCGATCCGCAGAAGCTGCTCGCGGCGAGCGACGCGATCCGCACGCCGGAGAGATCGTTCGTGCTGACCGCGACGCTCGTCGAGTACCGCGCCGGCAAGCAGGTCGACGGCAATACGCTGTCGATCCATTCGAAGCCGGACGCGCCGGGCGGCGCGTTCCGCACGCTGGTGCGCTTCGTCGCGCCGGCGCGCGACACGGGCAAGCTGATGCTGAAGAACGGCAACGATTTGTGGTTCTACGACCCTGCGAACCAGGCGAGCGTGCGGATCTCGCCGGACCAGCGGCTGCTCGGCCAGGCCGCGAACGGCGACGTCGTGACGGTCAATCTCGCGCACGACTATGCGGCCGAGCTGAAGGGCGTGGAGGACATCGTCGACGGCGATCGGCAGACGCGCCGCGCGTACCGCCTCGCGCTTGCCGGCCGCGGCGACGGGCTCACGTATCGCCGCATCGAGATCTGGATCGACGCGGCGAACAATCGGCCGCTCAAGGCGCGCTTCTATTCGGAAAGCGACCGCCTGCTGAAGACCGCGTTCTATCGCCGCTACACGATGCAGCTCGGCGTCGAGCGGCCGACCGAGACCGTCATCATCGACGGGCTCGACAGCAACTGGGTCACGGTCATGCGCTTTTCCGACTACGCGTGGCGCGACATTCCCGATGCATGGCTGCAGCGCGACTACCTGTCCCGCTTCCAGGCGCAATGACGGTGCGACACCGAGGCCGGATCGCGGCGGTTGCGTTCGCGCTGCTGCCGGCGTGCGTGCACGCGGCGGATGCGGGCGGGGCGGACGGGACGGGAGGCACGGCCGGCGTCGACGCGGCCGATGCCGCGGCGCTCGCGCTGGCCGACCAGCCGGCCGCGACGCCGCCCGACACCGCGAAGCCGTGGAAGCTGAACGTGCAGGACGCGCTGCGTGCGAGCCGCTATCGCGACGGCGGCGAGGCCGGCCGCAACCAGCTGTCGATCGAGTTCGAGTACGGGCAGTGGCTGACGCCGTCGTTCGCCGCGCATTTCTCGATGCGCTTCGACCGGTTCGATCCGCTTGGCACGTCGCGCACGTCGTCGCGCGACGTGACGCTCGTGAAGGAAGCATATGCGAGCTGGCGCGCGTCGCCGGCGTTCGTCGTCGACGCGGGCCGCGTGAACGAGCGGCTCGGCGCGGCGATCGGCTACAACCCGACCGACTTCTTCCGTGCCGGCGCGGTGAGCCTCGACGTGCCGCCCGATCCGGACAGCCGGCACACGAACCGGCTCGGCACGGTCGGGCTGCGCGCACAGCGGGTGTGGGACACGGGCTCGCTCGCGGCGCTGCTGTCGCCGCGGCTCGAGCGTCGCAGCGTGCCGGGCGACCCGGCCGCGGCGTCCGACCTGCAGCGCACCAACGGCGTCGATCGCTGGATGCTCGTCGCAAGCCAGCGGCTCAGCGCGGCGATCCAGCCGCAATGGATCGTCTACGGCGAAAGCGGGCAGGCGCCGCAGTTCGGCCAGAATCTGAGCGTGCTGCTCGGCAACTCGGTGGTCGCATACGTCGAATGGACGGGCGGCTACCGGCGCTCGCTGATCGCCCGTGCCGCCGGCGCGGCCGACGATCGCGCGTTCCGCAGCAGTTCGTCGGTGGGCGCCACGTGGACGCTGCCGGTCGATCTTTCGCTGACCGCCGAATTCCAGAGCAACGGCGGTGGCGCGGACGCGGCGCAATGGCGGTCGTTGCAGCGCGCGAATCCGATGGCATGGGGCAGCGCGGTGCAGACGTCGATCGCCGCACAGGAACTGCAGACCCGTCACGGCGTGTTCGTGATGGCGGCATGGCGCAACGTCGGCGTGCGGCGCCTCGACCTGTCGGGCTTCGTGCAGGCCGATCTCGGCGGCGGCCGGCAATACTGGCTCGAACTGCGGCGGCGCTTCGACCGGTTCGACGTCGCGCTGCAGTGGCTGCATCAGGGCGGGCCGTCGTGGAGCCGCTTCGGTGCGATGCCGGAATCGACGAGCATTCAGGTGCTGGGCATTTTTTATCGATGACGCAAGGAGAATTCGAATGAGCAAACGCGCGCTTCAGGCGGCGACCGCCGTGCTTGCGCTGGTTCCGACGATCACCGGCGTGCTCGGGATGATGGGCATTCGCGACCCGCTGTACGCGTCGCTCGGCATCGCGCTGCCGGCCGACGCGACGCTGGACGGCAACCTGCGTTTCTATGCGGGCGTGTGGTTCGGGCTCGGGCTCGCGGCGTTTTCGGTGATCCCGCGGATCGAGCGGCAGGGACGGCTGTTCGCGACGCTGTGGATGATGATTTTTCTCGGCGGTGTCGGGCGGCTGATGTCGCTCGCGGCGCTCGGGTTGCCGTGGCCGCCGTTCGTCGGTTTCACGGCGCTCGAAGTCGTCGGCGCGCCGCTGTTCATCGCGTGGCAGCGGCGCGTGGCCGCGCATGCCGCATGGGAGAGTGAGAATGCATGACATCGACATCAACCGGCGTATCGCGCCGCGTCGTCGCGCCGATATCGCCGTGCAGGGCGTCGCGACGGTCCTGCGCGCCGTGGCGGCGCGATGCGTGTCGCGCGTGCGCGCACGGTTCATCGCCCGCATCGTGCTGCTCGCGTGCGTCATGCTGGGTCCGGCGCAGGCCGGTGCGCAGACGGCGGTCGACGACTACGCGGCGACCCGTTATCCGATCATCCTCGTGCACGGGCTGACCGGAACGGACGACTATTTCGGCATCCTGCCGTACTGGTACGGCATCCAGGCCGATCTTCAGCGGCATGGCGCGACCGTCTACGTCGCCGATCTCTCCGGCTTCCAGAGCGACCTCGGCCCGAACGGGCGCGGCGAGCAGTTGCTGGCCTACGTGAAGCAAGTGCTCGCGGTGACGGGTGCGGCCAAGGTGAACCTGATCGGCCACAGCCAGGGCGGCTTGACGTCGCGCTACGTGGCGTCGGTCGCACCCGCGCTCGTCGCGTCGGTCACGACGATCGCGACGCCGCATCGCGGCTCGCAGTTCGCCGACTTCGTGCTGGGCGCGCTGAAGCTGGACCCGACCGGCTTGTCGACGCCGGTGTTCGGCGCGTTGTTGAACCTGTTCGGGATCCTCACCAGCAACACGCACAACACCAATCAGGACGCCATCGCCGCGCTCGACGCACTGAGCACGACCTATGCCGCGCGGTTCAACCAGCTGTTTCCGAGCCCGGGGCTCGGCGCCGGCGCATGCGGTACCGGCGCACCGGTCGAGACGATCGGCGGCAACGTGCATCTGCTGTACTCGTGGAGCGGGGCCGCGTATCAGCCGGTGTCGCTGCTCGGCATCGTGACCGGCGCGGTCGACACCAGCGTGATTCCGGTCATCGATCCGGCGAACGTGCTGGATCCGTCGACGCTCGTGTTCCTGACGGCCGGCAACATCATGGCGCTGGCCGGCGCGGGCCCGAACGACGGTTTCACGTCGACCTGCAGTTCGCTGTTCGGCACGGTGATCTCGACGCGCTATCGCTGGAATCACTTCGACGCGATCAATCAGTTGCTCGGCATTCGCGGCGCGTATGCGGAAGACCCGGTCGCCGCGCTGCGCGTGCAGGCGAACCGGCTGAAGCTGCGGGGCGTCTGAGCGATGAACGTCCGGACCGCGCTGTCCCGCGCCGTGTTGTACGGCGCGACCGGGGCGATCGCCGTCGCCGCCGCGTGGCACGTGTTCGGCCGTCAGGCTGCGTCGCCGGCTGTCGCGGCTGCGCCGCCGCCCGGTCGTGCCGCGCCGCGCGGTGCGGCGGCGCAGCCGATGCTTGCCGCATCCGATGTCGCGTTGCCGGCATCGCTTGCAGGCTCGCGTGCACCGAGTCTGCCGGTCGCGCCGGACGGGCACCTCGCGAAAGTGCGCGCCGTGCGGGAATTCTTCGATTACTTTTTGCTTGCGCAGCATGACCTGACGCCCATGGCGCTCGATGCGCTGGTCGCGCGCGAGATCGACGCGCAACCGATCGGCGCGGCGGCCCGCCGCGACGCGCTCGACGTGTGGCCGCGCTATCGCGCGTGCCTCGCCGCGTTCGATACGGAGCCGGGCGCGATGCAGGCCGGCGCCGCTCTCGATCCGGACGCGATCGCGGGCGAGCTCGAGCGGCGCGCGGCACTCGCGCGCCACTGGCTCGGCGACTGGAGCACGCCGTTCTTCGACGCGGATGTCCGGCGGCAGGGCGACGACCTCGACCGGATCAGGATCGCGCGCGATCCGACGCTCGGCGATGCGCAAAAGCGCGCGCGCCTCGCCGCGCTCGACCAGGCGCTGCCGCCCGGCGAGCGCGACGCACGCGAGCGCGCGGCGCGACAGCGCGACGCGATTGCAACGGTTGCGAGGCTCGACGGCCAGCGCGCGACGCCCGATGCGCTGCGCGCGCAGCTCGGTGCCAATGTCGCCGCGCGCGTCGTGCGGATGCAGCAGGACGACGACGCGTGGCGGGCACGCTATCGCGACTATGCGGTCGAACGCGACCGGCTCGACGCGCAGCAGCTTGCGCCCGACGTGCGCGATGCGCAGATCGCCCAATTGCGGCAGCGCAATTTCCCGGATCCGTCGGATGCATCGCGGGCCGCGTCGCTCGACGCGGGCAGGGCAGCGGCATCGGCGCGTTAGCACCGGTTTCCGAGTGCGCGCCACCACGGCTTCCAAACATGTCGAGCGGAAAGTGTGCGGTAGCCCACGTTTCCCGCATTCTTTTCGATTCGAGAATGATTTTAATTTTCGGAGTAAATCGCATTACCCCGTATTGGCATTCTCCCGTCATTTCCGATAATCCATCGAACAATCCGCCTTATATGCAACAAGTTTAAATCGTGGATTTTCGATTGACGGTGCAAGTATCTTCGGATGGCGAACCGAACTGTCAAATTACTTCATGTAACGAAAGCGGAGTGTCGCGTACGGCTGGGCTGCGTGATACCTTTTTGCTCAATGTCACCGCGATGATAAGGCGGAAAAAACCGTTAAACCGGTGCGGTGAAAACAGCAGAAAGGTTCGGTGGCCGAGGGGCAGGGATACAACGTACGAGGTGCGCCGTGAGAGATCAGGCCAACAACGTCATCGAGTTGCCGCATGCACTTGGTGCCAATCATTTCCTGTCTGCGCTCGACGGAATCAGCCGTTCGGAATTGGCGCCTCATTTGATGCTTTCGAATCTCAAGACCGGCCAGGTGCTGTGCGATGCCGGCGACGATCTGGAGGCCGTCTATTTTCCGGTGACCGCGGGATTTTCCCTGCAATACACGGCGGGCGGCAAGACGACGCTCGGCGTGACGGAAATCGGCCGCGAAGGCCTCGTGTGCGACGACGTCATCGGCAGCGCGATGCAGCGCCGCGTCGTCGTCTATCGCGGCGGGTTCGCGTATCGGCTGTATGCGCACCGTTTCGCCGACGCGTGCGACGCATCGGCGGCGATCCGGCGGCAGGTCTTCGTGCGGATGCAGCTGGTGCTGTCCCAGGCGTCGCAGGTCATGTTCTGCAGCCGCCATCACGTGATGCGTCATCAACTGAGCCGCTGGCTGCTGATCGCCTACGAGCGCTCGCGCAGCATCGAGATCCCGGTCACGCACGGCATGCTGGGCCAGATGCTGGGCGTGCGTCGCGAGACCGTCACCGATACCACGCGGCAGCTCCACGAACTCGGCCTGATCCATCAGCATCGCGGTGCCGTCGTGCTGACGGATCTCGGCGGTCTCGAACGGCAGGGCTGCGACTGCCATCGGGTCATCCGCGACGAAACGCGCCGCATCCTCGCGATCGATGCGGGTACGGATGCGGGTGCCGGGTTGTCGCGACGTATCCGGACGACCTAGTCGCCGGCGCGTCGTGCCGGCGCGCCTGCATGAGCGCCAGCGCGTCGCGAGCATGGAAGGGGGGAGTCCTGAACGCAGGACGCGCATCGACGCGGCAGGCCGGTGTATCGAGAAGAATCAGAAAAGCAGTCATTCAGGTATGGAAAACATTTCGAAGCTCCAGAGTCAGCGCAGCTCGTTTCACGTGTGGCCATGGAGTCCGGCGCTCGGCATTCTGCCGATCGTCGTCGTGATCGGCGCGCTGGCCGGGTTCGTCGCCGTCAGCCTGATCGTGATCATGTCGTTGCGCGTGTACGTCGGTGGCGAAAGCAGCTGGTCGAAGGCGCAGAAGGACGAAATCATCCTGCTGAGCCGCTACGGGCAGACCGGCGACGAGAAATTGTTCGACGATTACCGGACGGTCGACCGAACCCTCGCGTTCCTGGGCGTCGCGCGCCGCGCGATGACGAGCGTGCCGCCGGACCACGGCGTGGCGCGCCGGGCGCTGATCGAGGCGGGCATCAATCCCGTCGATGCGGCGGCGGTGGTGTGGTTTTATCCGATCCTGAGCAGCTTCGCGCGCCTGAACGCCGCGTTGCAATACTGGGAGGACGCGGACCGGCAACTGGTCGACCTGCGGGCGATCGCCGACGCGCTGCGCGAGTCCGTGCACGCGGACGACGTCCGGCGCACGAGCCGCCTGAACCGCGCGATCTGGGATCTCAATTCGCACATCGAACCACTGCCGAAGCGCTTCTCCGCCGAGCTGAGCGCCGAATTCCGCTCGGCCGTCATCCAGTTGTTCCTGTCGTACGTCGTGGCGTCGCTGCTGATCATCCTGCTGTCGGTGCGATGGGCGAGCCGCGCGCAACGCCAGCAGGTGTCGATGCAGACCGAACTCGACCGGAGCCAGGCGTTCGCCGAAGCCGCGCTGCGCTCGGTCGCCGATGCGATCGTCACGATCGGCCTCACGCGCAGCATCGAGACCGTCAATCCGGCGGCCGAGCAGCTGCTCGGCGCGTCGTCGCGGCTGTGCGTCGGCAAGCCGATCAACGACGTGCTGGACCTGATCGACACGTCGACCGGCATGTCGATCAAGCTGCTCGCGTCGCTCAGCAACAGCGGCGACCACACCTTCACCCGCGATCTTGACCTGATCCGCGTGTGCGGCTCGGCGGTGTCGGTGCGCGCGTCGCTGTCGAAGATGGACAACGCCGCCGGCCGCTGCGTCGGCTACGTGCTGATCCTGCGCGACATGACGCGCGAATACCAGTTGATCGAGAAGCTGACCTGGCAGGCGTCGCACGATGCGCTGACCGGCCTCATCAACCGCACGGCGTTCGAGCGGCGCCTGGGCGACGCGCTGGCGCAGCGCGGCGGCGGAATGTTGCTGGTGCTCGACCTCGACGGCTTCAAGGAAGTCAACGACGTGTGCGGGCACGCGGCCGGCGATGCGCTGCTGCGCGACGCGACGGCGGTGTTCGCGCGCTGTCTCGACGACGACGACGTGTTCGGCCGGCTGGGCGGCGACGAATTCGGCATCCTGCTGCCGGCCGCCCGCAACGGCCCGCCGGACGGCGGCAAGGCGGAGCGTATCCGGGCATGTCTCGAGGACTTCACGTTCCAGTGGGAAGGCGAGCCGTTCAAGATCAGCGTGAGCATCGGCGTGCTCGATCTCGCCTGCCGGCCCGAGAGCGTCGAGAAGGCGATGCAGATGGCCGACATCGCGTGCTACGTCGCGAAGGATCGCGGCCGCAACCGCGTGCATGTCGCGGATGCGCGCGACATGAACTCGGGTCGCCAGGCGTATCACATGCAGTGGAGCCGGCGCGTGAAGACGGCGCTCGAAACGAATTCGTTCCAGTTGTATGCGCAACGTATCGTGCCGATCCAGCCGGCGCTCGGCGCGCAGGAGCGCGCGGAGATCCTGCTGCGCATCCCGGACGCAGACGGCAAGCTGATCTCGCCGGTCTTCCTGCCGGCCGCCGAGCGCTACGGCCACATGACGATGATCGACCGCTGGGTCGTGCGCACCGTGATCCGTCGCCTCGCGCGGCTCGAACAGCGCCAGTACGTCGAATACAACGTGAACCTGTCGGCGATGTCGATCACCGACGAGCGCTTCGTGGAGTTCGTGATCGCCGAGCTGTCGGCGTCGGGGCTCGACCCGTCGCTGCTGTGTTTCGAAATCACGGAGACGAGCGCGGTCCGCAACCTGGAGGTCGCGTCGCGTTTCATGTGCGAGCTGCGCGACCTCGGTTGCCGCTTCGCGCTCGACGACTTCGGCGCCGGCATGTCGTCGTTTTCGTATCTGCGCCAGTTGCCGGTCGATTACCTGAAGATCGACGGCGGCCTCGTGTCGACGATGACGTCCGACAGCGTCAAGCGCGGCATCGCGTCCGCGATCAACGACATCGCGCACGTGATGCAGTACCGCACCGTCGCCGAGCACGTCGAGGACACGGCGACGGCCGAGATGCTTCGCGCGCTGGGCGTCGACTATTGCCAGGGCTATTACTTCAGCCGCCCCGCGCCTTGGCAGGAAGGGGGATTCCATTGAACAAGCGAGGAACCAACGCATGAGTGCTCCATTTGAACTGACCGGCGACCTGATGGACCTGGCGAGCTATCCGGCCTGGCTGCGCGACGTGGTCGGCGCGACCGACGAGCTGAAGGCGCGCGTCCGCGCGCATCCGGTGTTCGCGGCGATGAGCGGCGGGACGCTGCGCGCGTCGCAACTGCGCGCATTCTTCGTGACCGGCTGGGCGGTGGTCAGCCAGTTTCCGGAATACATGGCGATGAACCTGCTGAAGACCGCCGCCTTTCGGTCGCGCGGCGACGAGAAGGCGCGACGCTATCTGATCCGCAATATCCGCGTCGAACAGAATCACGTCGATCACTGGGCCAACTGGGCCGCGGAATCGGGAGTCACGATCGACATGCTGCTGCGCGGCGACGCGCCGCTCGCCGGATTCGCGCTGAGCCACTGGTGCTGGAAGAGCGGCAGCACCGACGCGCTCGCGCCGAGCATCGCCGCGACCAACTATGCGATCGAAGGCGTGACCGGCGAGTGGAGTGCGTTGCTGTGCGCATCGCCGTATGAACAGCAGTTCGATCCGGCCGTGCGGCATCGCGCGATGCGCTGGCTCAAGCTGCATGCCGATTACGACGACCGGCATCCGTGGGAAGCGCTGGACATCGTCGCGACGCTGCTCGGGCAGTCGCCCGCGGCTCGCGACGTGCGGGACGTCGAGACGTCGATCCGCAAGAGCCTGAGCTATTTCCTGACGAGTCTCGATTGCTGCATGCATGTGTAGTCGCCGGCGCCGTACGCTCGCGGGTTCGAACAGACTGTGCCGGGCCGTTCCGGTCGGACGGCAGGTCGACGTGATGTCGCGATGCGCCAAGCGGGCCGTCGTGCCGGACGATTGTCGATGACCACCCAAGTTCTCGTCGTAGAGCCCGATCCGCGGATGCGCGACATGATTCGCGCGCTCCTGCGCGGCTGCCAGATCGATACGTCGGCGCTCGACGACGTGTCGCTGCTGCCTGGGCACGTGACGGCGGCACCGCCCACGTTGATCGTGTTGCGGGTCGAACGACCGGCCACGACGTCCCACATGGCACTCGGTGCGCTGCGGCGCGCCGGTCACGACATGCCGGTGATCGTGATCAGCCGCAATGCGCAAGTGGTCGACAAGGTCGTCGCGCTCGAGCTCGGCGCGGACGACTATGTCGTCGAGCCGTTCGAGCCGATGGAACTGATCGCACGCGTGCGCAGCGCGATCCGTCGGTACGCGTCGAACCGCCCGGAGCCGGGGCGCGGGCGCGGGAAACCGGAATCCTATGCATTCGGCGACATCGAGGTGAATTTCGTCACGCGGCGCGCGACGCGCGCGGGAGCCGACCTCGGGTTGCGAGCGAGTGAATTCGCGCTGCTCGACCTGTTCATCTCGCAGCCGATGCGCGTCCTGTCGCGCGCGGAGATTCTCGCGCTGCTGGGACTGAGCGTGGCCGGGCGCTCCGAGCGCGGGCTCGACGTGCTGATCTTCCGGCTGCGCAGCCTGGTCGAGCAGGCGGTCGGCGATTATCGCTATATCCGCACCGTGCGCGGGAAGGGTTACGTTTTCGTGCCGCTCGGCACGCTGGCCGACGACGACGCGGGTTAGCCGCCGTACGCGTGAGCCGGGCGCGTCGCGTGCCGGTATCGACCCATCTTCACCTTCGCCTGCCGCCATCGCCCCGGTTCGCCGTCGGGGCGACCCGCCATTGTCGCTTCCGAACGACCGTGCTAAATTTCCCGCCAGCATTTGCTGCCGACCTGTTCGCGCCGCACGGATGATGGTGTCGCGGTGCGGGCCGCCTGGCCTGCGCCGCGCGCCGCTTGCGCGGGCGCGTCCCGCTGCCGTATCGATGCGCGGCGATGTCGCGCGAGGAGAATGGAGAGCATGAAAGCCCTGTTGTGTACCGCATTCGGCCCGATCGACCGCTTGCGTATCGAGGACGTCGCGATTCCCGAACCGGCAGCCGGTCAGGTGCGGATCCGCGTGAAGGCGGCGTCGCTCAATTTTCCCGATGCGCTGATCGTCCAGGGCCTGTATCAGGTGAAGCCGGCAGTGCCGTTCTCGCCCGGCGCCGAATTCGCCGGCGTGATCGACGCGGTCGGCGACGGCGTGAGCGCCTGGCGGCCGGGCGACGAGGTGGTCGCGTTCACCGGCCACGGTGGCTTCGCCGAGCAGTGCGTGGCCGACCTGCACCAGATCGCCGCGCTGCCGCCGGGGATGACGTTCGAGCAGGGCGCGGCGCTCGTGCTGGCCTACGGCACGTCGCTGCATGCGCTGCAGCAGCGCGCGCGCCTGCAGCAGGGCGAGACGCTGCTGGTGCTGGGCGCGGCCGGCGGTGTCGGGCTCGCCGCGATCGAGATCGCGAAGGCGCTGGGGGCGCGCGTGATCGCGGCCGCGTCGAGCGCGGACAAACTGGCGCTGTGCCGCGAAGCAGGCGCCGACGATACGATCGACTATGCGACCGAGGACCTGCGGCGCCGCGTCGACGAACTGACCGGCGGACGCGGCGCGGACGTCGTCTACGATCCGGTCGGCGGCGCGTACAGCGAAGCCGCGCTGCGCGCGACCGCGTGGCGCGGCCGGTTCCTCGTGGTCGGTTTCGCCGCCGGCGAAATTCCGAAGATCGCGCTGAACCTTGCACTGCTCAAGGAGCGCGACATCCTGGGCGTGTTCTGGGGCGACGCGGTGCGGCGCGACCCCGCGCAGCACGCGGCGAACATGCGCCAGCTCGCGCAATGGTTCGCGGCCGGCAAGGTGCGGCCCGCGATCACCGAGCGCGTGCCGCTCGCGGGTGCGGCCGACGCAATTGCGCGCATGGCGAACCGGCAGGTCAAGGGCAAGGTCGTGATCCTGCCGGACGCGTGATTACGCCGGTGCCGATTCACGCGGCGGCGGCCCGACCGGGCGCCGCCTTCGATCAAGATTCTTTCGTGTGACGTTACCGGAGTCGCTGACCATGCAACCCCTGTCGAATCTGCAACCCGCCGTCGCGACCTCGCTTGCTGCGTGGCACGCGATGCTCGCCCGCAAGGATTTCAGCGAGCTCGACACGATCGTCCATCCGGACGCCGTGTTCCGTTCGCCGATGGCGTTCAAGCCGTACGGGCCGGCGCCCGCGCTGTTGCTCGCGCTGCGTACGGTGCTCACGATTCTCGAGAACTTCGAATATCACCGCGCGTTCGCCGACGACGACGGCACGAGCGTCGTGCTGGAATTCAGTGCGACGGTCGGCGACAAGCGGCTGAAGGGGATCGACATGATCCGCTTCGACGCCGACGGAAGGATCGTCGAATTCGAAGTGATGATCCGTCCGTTCAATGCGCTGCAGGCGCTCGGCGCGGAAATGGGTGCACGGCTCGGGCAGCAGCTGCCGGCGTTCAGGACCGGCGGGTGAGGGGGGCGGCGACGCCCCGCCGGCATTCATCAACGCAGTGAACTCGACGATGCGGGGTGGGCCTGGCCGCGTGCCGTGCTCTCCGGTGCGTCGCCGAGGAAGTCCGGCAACGCCCGCGGCGGCAGCGAAATCACGAAGCGTGCGCCGCCGAGCGGCGAATCCTCGAGCCGCACGTCGCCGCCGTGCACGAGCGCGACGCGTCGCACGATCGCAAGCCCGAGCCCGAACCCGCCGGTTTGCCGGTCGCGGCTCGAGTCGAGCCGCTGGAACGGTTCGAACACGCGCGCGCGTTCGGCGACCGGAATGCCGGGGCCGTCGTCGTCGACGCTCAGCACCAGCGCGCCGGTCGCATCGTGCGTCGCGGACAGCAGGACCGTGCGCGACGCGTAACGTGCGCCGTTGCGGATCAGGTTGAGCAGCGCGCGCGCGACGAGCTTCGGATCGCACACGTGCGTGGCAGGGGCGCCGGTCGTCGACACGCCGAGCGTGAGGCCGCGGTCGGCGACGTCGTTCGCGACGTTGCCGGCCACGCTGTCGATCAGCGCATCGACGACGACCTCCATCGGCGCGAGCTCGCTTGCGCCTTGTTCGAGCCGCCCGATCGTCAGCAGTTCGGTCACGAGATCGTCGAGTTCGCGCACGTCGCGTCGCAGTTCGTCGCGGCGTTCGCGCATCCGGCCGCTGTCGTCGGAGTCGGCGAGCAGCGCGAGGCCGAATTCGAGGCGGGCGAGCGGCGTTTTCAGCTCGTGCGAGATGCCGTGCATCATTTCGCGCTGCTGCTTGATCGACGCCTCGATCCGCTCGGCCATGTCGTTGAACTGCTGCGACAGCTCGTAGATGTTCGATCGCCCGGACAGCTTCACGCGCGTCGACAGGTTGCCCGCGCCGAACGCATGCGCGGCGGCCTGCAGCTTGCGCAGGTCGCGCCAGTGATACGAGATCCACAGCGCGACGGCGAACAGCGCGGCGAGTGCGGTCATCCCGTATGCGTAGATCTGGATGTCGAGGTCGGCCGGTGCGATGGGGCGGGCGTGCAGGACCGAGCCGTCCGCGAGCGGCATGTAGTAGTTCCTGCGGTCGTAACTGATCGCAATCCGGCCGGCGTCCAGATCGCGCAGCGGCGCGCCGCTCAGTTGGGCACGGGCGTAGGCCATCGTCACGAAACCGAATCGCTCGTTGCCGTGCTGCGCGAGTTCGCGCAGCGCGAGGGAGCGCTTCCCGCCCGGATGACGTTCGAGGTAGTCATTCAGCACGAACGCGTAAGTGGTCAGCGCGTTGCGCTGCGCCTGTGCAACCCGTTCGTAGAAAATTCGGTTGAACGACCATTGAATGAATACGATCGCTGCGGCACAGCACAGGATCACGATGAGGTAGAGCCTGATCAACGAGCGCAGCATTCAGTCATCCCACGCAGAAGGGCTGAAGAGGTAGCCGCGGCCCCAGATCGTCTTGATCCGTTGCGGCTCCGACGAAGCGTCCTCGAAGCGTCGACGCAGCTTCGAGATGCCCGAGTCGACCGAGCGGTCGATTCCGTCGAATTCGATCCCGCGCAGCTGCTTCAGGATTGCGTCGCGACTGAGCACCGTGCCGGCCGAGCGGGCGAGGATCAGCAGCAGATTGAACTCGGTGGTTTTCAGGTCGACGAGTTCGCCGCGCCACGTGACGGTGCGGTTCGGCGGTGAAATCGCCAGTTCGCCGAACACGAGCTCGTGCGCCGGCATGTCGGCGTGCGGGGCCGATGCCGCGGGCTGCGCGCGACGCAACAGTGCGCGGGCACGCGCCACGAGCACACGCGGCTCGATCGGCTTCGTCACGTAGTCGTCGGCGCCGATTTCGAGACCGGCGACCTGGTCGTAGACGTCGGCGCGCGCGGTAAGGATCAGCACGGGAACGTTGGTGAACGCGCGCATGCGCCGGCAGACTTCCATCCCGTCGAGATGCGGCAGCATCAGGTCGAGTATCACGAGCGCGGGCCGGTGTTCGCGTACCGCGGCGACCGCGAGATCGCCTCGGCGCACGACCGTCACCTCGAACTCGTAGCCGTCGAGGTATTCGCGCACGAGACGCGCGAGGCGGTCGTCATCCTCGATCAGCAGCACGCGATGTTTGAGCGGATTGTCGTTCATGGGTCTCCTCGAAATGCACGCGTCGTCCGTCGCGCTGCAGGCGGCACGGCGCGCGCCACGCGAATTCTATCCGCCGTTCCGAAGGCTCGGTGCGACGCACGACAATCGGGAACACTCGAACACAATTGAGCACACATTTTCCGCAGATTCCGGACAGTCGTGCCGAACGGCCGAACCTAGACTTCGAGCTCCTTCACTCTTGTCCAGATATCGTGCGCCCATCCCTCCGCTCCTTGCGCTATTGCATGCCGCTTGCCGGTCTCACGCTTGCCGCCATGGCTCACGCCGAAAACCAGTACGCGATATCGCTCGGTGGCGGCTTCGCACCGCGCTACCAGGGGAGTAACCAGTATCGCGCGGTCGTCGGACCGTCGTTTTCCGCGATGTTCGGCAATGGCTTCTTCATCGACACCAGCGCCGGCGCCGGCTATCGCCTGAACCTGCCGCACGGCGCGTTCGTGTCGGCGGCGGTGGGCTACGACGCGGGCCGTGCCGACGAAAACCGCTTCGGCCTGCCGGGCTCGGACCACCTGAAGGGTATGGGCCGGGTTCCGGGATCGGTGCTCGTCGGCTTGCGCGCCGGCGTGAAGCTGCTGGATGGCGGCGAACTGAGTATCGCGGTCGACGCGCCTGTCACGCATACGTCGCGCGGCTTGTCCGGCCACGTCGATCTCGCGGTGCCCCTGTTCGAGACCGGACGGCATTCGTTCGTCGCGACGGGCAGCGTGCATGCCGGCACGGGACGCTATATGCAGACGTTCTACGGCGTGACCGACGCGCAGTCGCTGGCGAGCGGGTTCAGGCCGTATTCGACGAGCGGCGGGGTCGACAGCGCGACGCTGTCGCTCGCGTGGAACTGGGACGTGTCGCGGCACTGGTCGGTGCGTGCGACCGGCGGCTTCACGCGCCTGCTCGGGCGTTATGGCGACAGCCCGATCGTGCAGACGCGCAGCAATTACTACGGGATGGCCGGCGCGACGTACAAGTTCTGAACGGGGCGCCGGCCCGCATCGCGCATGCGGGATGCCGGCGCCGCGGTCACGGTTGCTGCGGATCGCGTGCGGTAACATGCACGCGGGTCCGGCGCGACGCCGGGCCCGCGACACAGGCAAGGCGAAGTGGCTTGACCGCGTCGCGCAGTGCCGCCGTTCGCCGGCCTGCATCCGCCGGGATGCGGCTCGTGCCGCGCGCGGAGTCGATGACGCACGCAATGCCCGGCGGCTCACGTCATGCGTCGCATGAACGGCCGCGGCACTTCAGGGAGAAACCGATGAAGAAATCGATCGCGATGCTCGTGGCACTCGTTGCGAGCGCAACCTTTGCAGGATGTGCGGACATGAACACGAAACACCCCAACGCCACCGCCGGCGGCGCGGTGATGAACCCGGCTCCGTCGGGCGCCGTGAACGCATGCAAGGCCGACGCCGCACCGGACGATGCGCTGATCGGCAAGACCGAGACCGAGGCGGCCACGCTGCTCGACGGCTGCCTGTGGCGCGTGCTCGAGCGCGACGGCCAGTCGCTGCCGGGCACGATGGACTATCGCCAGGAGCGCCGCGACCTCGGCATTCGCGACGGCAAGGTGATTTGGGTGCGGCGCGGGTGACGCGCCAGGCCGGCGCGTGCGTTACTTCGAGAGATACCAGAGCGCGTCGGTGCTGACGCGCGCAGCCGGCTTCGTCGCGGCCGGCGCCTGAGGTGTCGCGACGGGGGGCGGCGTGTTCGACGTCACTGCGGTGGGCCAGGTCGCGGGCGTCTGCGACGTGGTCGATGTCGTCGAGGTATTTGCCGTACTCGAGGTCGCTGCCGAACCCGACGTCGATGCCGTATCGATATACCAGAGCGCATCGGACGATGCAGTGCGCTTGGCCGACGCATCGGCGGTGTGCTTCGCCGTCGGCGACGTGGCGGCAGTTGCCGCCGCGCCCGAACGCTGCGTGCCCGTTGCCGCCCCCGTGCCTGCCTGCGCGGTCGCTCCCGCCGCACCGCGCTGCGCGCGCGCCTCGAACGGCCCGAGCTGGAAGATTAACGTTTGCGCGGGACGCGTCAGAACGGCATACGGGAACTGCAGCTCCCACGACATCAGCACGCGGCCCGACGACGTTTCGGTGAAGATCGCCGGCACGTGCTTCATGTCGCTGAATTGCACGTAGATTCGCGCGCCGTCGTCGAACACCTGGGTCGGCTTGGCCTGGTCGGCACCCGTGACCGTCCAGCCGAAGTTGTACGTGCCGGCCGGGCCGGCGGGCCCGCCTTGCGGCTGCGGCGGCGGGGCGGCCGGCGCGAGCGTGCGGGCACGCGCGGCCGGCGGCGCCGACACGCTCAGGCTTGCGAACGGGTTGTACGCCTGCACCTGCTGCGGCGGCGTGAAAGAGGGGGGCAGGATGGGCATGGGAGTATCCGGCGAATCCGGCATGGTCCGGATTGCATCATAGACCTTGCGCGCATACGCGAGGCGCTTGTCGGGCGACGCGGAGTTGTACGCGCCGATCGCGTTCCAGTTGGCGCCGAGCTGGCGGATGTTCTGCGACAGGATCCACGCGCCGACGTACGCGTTGGTGCACGCGTCGAACAGGCTTTCGCGCGAGATGCCTTCGCGCGCGAGCGTCGGCAGCCAGGTGCTGTTGATCTGCATCAGCCCGATGTCGACGGTGCCGTTCGTGTTGGTGTTGACGGCGTTCGGGTTCATTCCCGATTCGACTTGCGCGATGCCGCGCAGCAGGCTCACGCTCACCTTCTGGAACGTGGCCGCGTCGTCGAGGCAGTCGGCCCGCGCGAATCCGTGCAGTGCGCACGACAGCGCGATCGTCGCGGCGATCTTCGGCGTGGCGTGGTTCATCGAACGGGCAGTCTGACGCGGCATGGCAGGATGGGGCGGAATCCGGCCGCCCGGTGCAAGGAAATTACGCAGACGCGAAGTGTGCCATAGCGCGCAGTCAAATGGCTCGCGTCAAACTTTCCTTTGCATTTGCCGGCGCATGTGCCGCGCATTGTCGTTGTCGCCGCATCGACGCGCGGCAGGACGGAATCGGTAAAAAAGACTGCAATCGCCCGCATGCCGGCAGGCGGGTGCGGTCGCAATACTGACGCGGCGCGTCAGATGCGCCGCGAAGGCGGCCGCGATTGGCACGGCGAAGCGGAATGACGCGCGGTGCATCCGGCGGTGCGCGGGCCGTGGAAACGACGACGGCGGCCGCAGCCGCCGTGTCGATGAATCCCCGATTCCCGAATCCGGTACCGAGCGTCCGGCCGCGCCATGCCGCGCGCGGCCGGCCGTCGTCGATCAGAAGCGGTGACGCAGGCCGAGGTTGACCATCGTCTGCGAGCTCGTGCCGGCATAGCCGTACGAACCGATCGACGCCTGCGCGGCCATCGACCCGCCGTTGCCGTCGCCCGTCCGGCCGCTCGCGTGCTGATACGCGGCGGTCAGGTACACGTCGGTGCGCTTCGACAGGTTGTAGTCCGCGCCGGCCGACACCTGGTGATAGGTCGCCGACGTATCGCCGCCCGAGCGCGTATAGCTGTAGCCGACGCCGACGAGCAGCGCATTGGTCGCCTGGTAGTTCACGAAGCCCTGGCCGGTGTTGTAGTGCTCGTTCGAGTTGAACACCGAGCTTGCGTCGCGGCGGTACTGCGCGTTGCTGTAGCCGAGGCCGAACGTGAACGGGCCGGCGACGTACTGGCCCGCGATGCGGGCGATGCCGATCGAGTGCGCGCTCGCATAGCCGGTGTTGATCGGGCCGTCGAAGGTGCCGTCCGACGAGCTGGCCCAGCCGTTGCGCAGCCCGTTCGACGCAGGGCTGTTGGTCGCGTGGAAATAGCCGCCCGCGACGCTGAACGGGCCGTTGTTGTACGACACGGCGGCCGAATACGACTGCGCGGCGCCGGTGCTGCCGGCAATGCCGCCGAACGAGTACATCGCCGAGAACTGCAGGCCCGAATACACGGCCGACGTGTACTTCACCGCGTTGTCGACGCGGAAGCTGTTGTCGTAGTTGTCGACGTCGCCCGGCGTCGCGAACACGCTGCCGAGATAGTTGTCGGCGGTGATGCCCTGCACGAGGTCGACGAGCGGATCGTACTGGCGGCCGAACGTGAGCGTGCCGTAGCGGTCGCTCGTCAGGCCGACGAACGCCTGCCGGCCGAACAGGCGGCCGCCCTGGCCCTGCCGGCCGTTGCTCGGGTCGAAGCCGTTCTCGAGCTGGAACAGCGCCTTCAGCCCGCCGCCGAGATCCTCGGTGCCCTTCACGCCCCAGCGGCTGCCGGCGAGATTGCCCGCGCTGCTGTTGCCGAGCATCCAGGCATTGTCCTTGCCCTGCGCGTGATTCACGTACGTGATCGACGTGTCGATCACGCCATACAGCGTGACGCTCGACTGCGCATGCGCGGCGGGCATTGCCGCGAACGATGCGAGCGAAATCAGCGAGAGGGTCGTGCGTTTCATTTCATCTCCTGGCGATTGACTTGCTTTCTTGAAGCGGATTGGCAGGAGACTACCGAGCCGCCGACGAACGGCAAAAACGAAATTCTCCGATGTGACCTAAAGCAGACAGGTGCATGCTGCGGCAATGTCCATTGAGAGATTCGCATTATTGAAAATCGTGCATCAATCGATTTGAATTTCAGGATGGAGCGATCGGCGTATTGCCGGATTCGTGATAATTCCGCACGATTTTCAGGCGAATTCCGATGGCGACGCATTCGTCGTCGATTCATCAATTGATTATTTAATGAATTGAAGCGCGCGATGCGGGCACTGTGTGTTATTGGGCGCTCGCGTTCGCCGTCTGCGGCGATTGGCTCTGGGTGCGAGAATGCGGCCTTCGGCCGGCACGCGCCGTGCCGCTCATCAGGGAACCCGCATGGACAGTCACATCGCTCCGGTGGAGCTGAAGAAAGCCTACCGTCTTCTCAACCACGGCCCGACCGTGCTCGTGTCGGCCCGTCACGACGGCGTCGACAACGTGATGGCCGCCGCGTGGGCCTGCGCGCTCGACTTCCTGCCGCCGAAGCTGACGGTCGTGCTCGACAAGTCGGCCAAGACGCGCGAGCTCGTCGAGCGCAGCGGCACCTTCGTCATCCAGGTGCCGACGGCCGCGCAGTTGCAGCTCACGCATGCGGTCGGCAGCCACAGTCTCGCGGAGCGGCCGGACAAGCTGCGCGAGGCGGGCGTCGCGCTGTTCGACGTCGAAGGCCACGACCTGCCGTTCGTCGCCGGCTGTTCGGGCTGGCTCGCATGCAAGCTGATTCCCGAGCCGCACAACCAGCAGACCTACGACCTGTTCATCGGCGAGGTGGTCGGCGCGTGGTCCGACACGCGCGTGTTCCGCGACGGCCACTGGTATTTCGAATCGGCCGATCCGGCGCTGCGCAGCCTGCACTACATCGCGGGCGGCAACTTCTATGCGATCGGCGAATCACTGCACGTCGATCCGGGCCAGCCGGACCCGCAATAAGCGTTCGACCGGCGGCCGGCCGTCGTCGAGGGCGCGCGGCTCACGCGCGCTTTTTCAATTCCGCCAGCATCGCGTCGGCGAACGCCTGCGCAACGCGCGACAGCGTGCGCCCGCGCTTCGCGACGAGCGCGATCGGCCGCACGAACGCGGGGTCGTCGATCGGCTTCGCGACGAGGTCGGGTTCGGCGCGCACCTCGCGCGCGGTCGCCGGCAGGATCGTCACGCCGAGGCCGCCGCGCACCATCGCGACGGCCGTCATCATGTAGGTCGGTTCGCACGCGATGTCGGGCGTGCAGCCGGCTGCCTCCAGCGCGGCATCGACGACGCTGCGCACGCTCGTGCCCTGCGCGGTCAGCACGAGCGGCACGGCGGCGACATCCGCGGTGCGCACACGCCGCTTGCGCGCGAGCGGATGATCCTTCGGGCACACGGCGACGAGCCGGTCGGCGCCCGCGTACAGCACGTCCAGCGACGCGTCGAACGCATCGCCGCCGGTCAGCCCGAGATCGGCCTCCTCGTTGCGCACCAGCGCGGTGACGAGGCTCGCGACGCCGTCGCGAATGTCGAAGGCCGCGCGCGGCACGTCGCGCCGGAACGACTGAATGAGTTCCGGCAGCATGCTCGACGCAAACGTCGGCAGGCACGCGAGCCGCACCGTGCCGCTCGCGCCTTCGCCGAGCGCACGCGCATCGCGCAGCACGCGCTCCATGTCGTCGAGCGAGCGCTGCAGCAGCGGCAGCAGTTCGCGCCCGGTCTGCGTGAGCGCGACGCTGCGGCTGTTGCGGTCGAACAGCCGCGCGCCGACGATTTCCTCGAGCCGCCGGATCTGCACGGTCAGCGCCGGCTGCGACAGATGCAGCCGCGCGGCGGCGCGCGTGAAGTTGCCGGCGTGCGCGACGGTGACGAACGCGCGAATGTCGCGAAGGTTCAGATCCATAACAGTTCGTGATTGCTGCGATCAAATCATTTCAATTGTGCTATCGCTGCGCCGACCTTACGCTCGTCTCCAATAAAAGACAAGGTAGGAGACACCGATGCTGCCGTTACTCGGACTGGGCACGATCGTCGTGCTGCTGGCCGCGATTCTGTCCAGACGCATGTCGCCGCTCGTGGCGCTGATCATCGTGCCGATCGCGGCGTCGCTCATCGGCGGCTTCGGGCTGCATACCAGCAAATTCGTGATCGACGGGCTGAAGGGCCTCGCGCCCGTGGTCGGGATGTTCGTGTTCGCGATCCTCTATTTCGGGACGATCACCGATGCCGGCATGCTCGACCCGATCATCGACCGCATCCTGCGCGCGGTCGGCACGCGGCCCACGCGGATCGTGATGGGCACGACGCTGCTCGCGCTGCTGATCCATCTCGACGGCTCGGGCGCCGTCTGCTTTCTCGTGACGATTCCCGCGGTGCTGCCGCTGTACGACCGCCTGAAGATGGACCGGCGCGTGCTGGCCGCCGCCGTGTCGATGGCGGCGGGGATCAATTTCCTGCCGTGGACGGGGCCGATGATCCGCGCGTCGGCGTCGCTGCACCTGCCGGTGTCGGCGCTGTTCAATCCGCTGATTCCGGTGCAGGCGATCGGGCTGGTGTTCGTGTTCGGCGTCGCGTACTGGCTCGGGCGGCGCGAGGAGAAGCGGCTCGGCCTGTCGCGCGACGATGCGTCGATTCCGCTGCCGACACGCGAGCTGACGCCCGACGAGCAGGCGCTGCGCCGGCCGCATCTGTTCTGGTTCAACCTGGTGCTGACGCTCGTCGTGCTCGGCACGATGGTCGTGATGGGCGAGAAGATCCCGCCGGCGATCATGTTCATGGTGGGCCTGTGCGTCGCGCTGATGGTGAACTACCCGGACGTCGACATGCAGAGGAAGCGCATCGACGCGCATGCGCGCGCGGCGCTGATGATGGCCGGCATCCTGCTCGCGGCCGGCGTGTTCACCGGCATCATGCAGGGCAGCGGGATGCTGAAGGCGATGGCGCAGGCGGCGGTCGGCTTCGTGCCGCCGTCGATGGCCGGCCACATCCCGGTCGCGCTCGGCCTCGCGTCGATGCCGCTCAGCATGCTGTTCGATCCCGATTCGTTCTACTTCGGCGTGCTGCCGGTGATCGCGGAAGTGGCCGGCCAGCTCGGCGTGCCGGCCGTGCACGTGGGGCAGGCCGCGCTGCTCGGCCAGATGACGACCGGGTTTCCGGTCAGCCCGCTGACGCCCGCGACGTTCCTCGTCGTCGGCCTGTGCGGGATCGAGCTGGCCGAGCACCAGAAATTCACGTTTCCGCTGCTGTTCGGCGCCTCGATCGTGATGACGATCGCGTGCGTCGTGCTGGGCGTTTTCTGACTTTTCCCGGCGCGCGAGCGCCGGACCACGGTATCGACATGACAGCAAAGCCATCACACGAACGGCGCGTACGCATCGGCGCGGGCGCCGGCTATTCGGGCGACCGGATCGAGCCCGCAATCGAACTGGTCGAGCACGGGCAGCTCGACTTTCTCGTCTTCGAATGCCTGGCCGAGCGCACGATCGCGATCGCGCAGCAGGCGCGGCGCAAGGATCCATCGCTCGGCTACGATCCGCTGCTCGACGCACGCATGCATGCCGTGCTGCCGGTGGCCGCGGCCAGGGGCGTGCGGATCGTGTCGAACATGGGCGCGGCGAACCCGCGCGCGGCCGCGCGGCGCACCGCGCGGATCGCGCAGTCGCTCGGCCTCGCGGGGCTGAAGGTCGCGGCGGTCGAAGGCGACGACGTGCTCGACGTCGTGCTGCGCGGCGCGTTCCGTTTCGAGGAGTCGGGCGACGAGGTCGCCGCGTATCGCGACCGCATCGTGTCCGCGAACGCGTATCTCGGCGCCGCGCCGATCGTCGACGCGCTCGCGGCCGGCGCGGACGTCGTGCTGACCGGGCGCGTCGCCGATCCGTCGCTGTTCGCCGCGCCGCTGATCCACGCGTTCGGCTGGCGAATGGACGACTGGGATACGCTCGGGGCCGCGACGGTCGTCGGCCATCTGCTCGAATGCGCGGGGCAGATGACGGGCGGCTATTTCGCCGACCCCGGCTACAAGGACGTGCCGAATCTCGCGCGGCTCGGATTCCCGATCGGCGAGGTCGCGGCCGACGGCTCGGTCGTGATCACCAAGGTGCCGCACGCGGGCGGCCGCGTGAGCGCGGCGACCTGCAAGGAACAGCTGCTGTACGAGATTCACGATCCGGCGCGCTACCTGCAGCCCGACGTCGTCGCGGATTTCACGCGCGTGGCCGTCGCGGAGGAGGCGCCGGACCGCGTGCGCGTGACGGGCGGGCGCGGCAGCGCGCGCACCGACACGCTGAAGGTGTCGGTCGCGTACGTCGACGGCCATATCGGCGAAGGGCAGATCTCGTACGGTGGGCCGGGCGCGCTGGCGCGCGCGCGGCTCGCGCTCGACATCGTCCGCGAGCGGCTCGCGCTGACCGGCGTGGCCGCGACCGAACTGCGCTTCGACCTGATCGGCGTGGATTCGCTGTACGGCGACGCGACGCCTGCCGTGCGCGGCGAGCCGGCCGAAGTCCGCGTGCGCGTGGCCGGCCGTGCGGCGAGCGCCGCCGAGGCCGCGCGGATCGGCAACGAAGTCGAGACGCTTTATACGAACGGCCCGGCCGGCGGCGGCGGCGCGTTCAAGTCGACGCGCGAGGTGATCGCGGTGCAGTCGGTGCTGCTGCCGCGCACGGACGTAACGCCGTCGTTTTCATTCGTGGAGGCATGATGCAACTGCGTGAACTGGCGCATGCGCGCACCGGCGACAAGGGCAATACGCTGAACGTGTCGGTCATCTGCCGCGATCCGCGTCACTACGAACACCTGCGCGCGCATCTCGATGCGCCGGCGGTGAAGGCATGGCTCGCGGGCATCGTGCACGGCGATGTGGTGCGCTACGAACTGCCGGCGCTTTCTGCGTTCAACTTCGTGCTGCGCGATGCGCTCGGCGGGGGCGTCACGCGCTCGCTCGCGCTCGACGCGCACGGCAAGTCGGTCAGCTCGGCGTTGCTGGCGATCGATTTGCCCGACCCGGCGTGACGATTCGCGGGTTCGATGAATCGACAACCTGGATCTGTCGAGCCGCCATCGCCGACGGCGTTGTGCGTCAGATCGAGCGTGCGGTAATCGGGACCGGACGGCGTCGCGCCGTCCCGCCATCCCGGTGTCACACGTACACGTAGCGCACGAGGTGGAAGAACACCGGCGCCGCGAAGCAGATCGAATCGACGCGATCGAGCATCCCGCCGTGGCCCGCGATCATCGAGCCCCAGTCCTTGGTGCCGAGCGAGCGCTTCACGGCCGACAGCACCAGGCCGCCGACGAAGCCCGCGATCACGATCGCGAGCGAGATCCCGAACGCCGCGCCGAAGCTGAACGGCGTCACGCGATACAGCGACGCGCCGCACAGCGTCGCGAGCAGGCCGCCGCCGACGAAGCCCTCGACCGTCTTCGACGGCGACAGGCGCGGCGCGATCTTGCGGCGCCCGCACAGCTTGCCGACCACGTACTGCAGCACGTCGCTGATCTGCACGACGAACAGGAAGAAGAACAGCAGCAGCGCGTTCTGCCCGGCGTAGCGCGGGATGTCGAGGATCAGCACGGCCGGCGCATGGCTCAACCCGTACACGCAGACCATCAGCGCCCAGTTGATCTTCGCGTTGCGGCTCAGGAATTCGCGCGTGTCCTGCGTGAGCGCCGACACCAGCGACATCGCGAAGAACAGGTGCACCGGCACGAAGATCGAATACATCCCGTACCAGTTGATCCCGAGCAGCAGGTACTGCACCGGAATCGCGACGAAGAACGCGATGAAGAGCGTCGTGTGGTCGCTTGGGGTCGTCGGCGTGAGCGTGATGAATTCGCGCAGCGTCAGGTACGACAGCAGCGCGAACACCAGATACGTGACGTTGTTGCCGAGGCCGATCGCGATGACCATGATCGCGATCATCGCCCACCACGCGCGGATGCGCTGGTTCAGGTTGACGATGGTCGCGCTGGTGCCGCCGCTGCGCGCGCCGAGGATCGCGCCGATCACGGTCGCGAGCACCAGCACGCCGGTGACGCCGGCGACCAGTTCCCAGAAGAGAGTTCGCATGGAGAGGTCCGGAAAAGGGAGAGGAGGGCGCCGCGTTCAGCCGGCCGGCCGCTGCGGCGGCGCGAGCGCGACGATCGCGTCGCGCATGCGGGCGAGGAAGGTCGGCTTGTCTTCGCCGGCACCGAGCGCATCGTTCGCGCCGAAGTGCACCTTGCAGATCAGCGGCACGGGCCAGATCGCGCCCTTCGGCATGATGCGCTGCAGGTTCTCGAGATAGACCGGCGCGAGCGCGACCTCCGGAAACTCGGTCGCGAGATGGAACAGGCCGCTCTTGAACGGCTGCGGCAAGACTTCGGCGCCGCGCGTGCCTTCCGGAAAGATGATGATCGAGTGGCCTTGCCGCAGTGCGTCGCGCACCGGGTCCAACGGGTCGCCGCCGCTTTCGCGGTGGCGGTCGATCAGCACGACGTTCAGCAGCTTCTGCGCGATGTGACGCTTCACGTTGCTGCTGTCCCAGTAGTCGCGCGCGGCGACGGGCCGCACGACCGCGCGCACGTCGCGCGGCAGCGCGGCGAGGATCGCGAGCGTGTCGATGTGGCTCGTATGGTTCGAGAAGTAGATCTTCTGCGTCGGGGAAGGCGGCGCCTGATGCCAGACCGGATACGCACCGGCGACGAGCCGCACGATCGACAGCAGGAAATCGCGCTGCCAGACGTTCAGGATGTTCATCGGCGCGGCGCCTCCTGCATGCATGCCCGCGCGGCCGCGCATGGGCGGCGGGCGGAATCCCGGAATGCCGGCGCGGCAGGATGCGCGCCGGACGGCCATTGTTCAAGTTTTTTCAAATTCGTGGCTGCCTGTCGCAGGGCCGCGATAATCGGACGATGCGCCGGCGGGTGTTGCGTCGCGGCGAATTCGCCGTTCGACGGCGTGATAATCGGCTGTTGCACGAGCGCCCGGTCACAGTTCGAATGAATTGCTGCGCTCGTGGGCCAGCGGATTATCGCGAGTTTCCGTCGAAAACACCAGATTGCCCGGCGCGGCCGGTACGGCGCGCGGCTTGACGCGTCGGGGCCGCTCGGCGACGATGGCGACCACCTGTCGAAAGCCGACGCCGACGGGCGTGCTGCCCGGGGCAGGGCAGCGGCAAACGTGTCCGAACGTGAAGAATCAATAAAACGATGAGCCTCTACGCACTCAAACCGAAATTCCAGAATCGTCTGCGTCCGTTCGCGGATTCGCTTGCCGAACGCGGCGTCACCGCCAACCAGGTCACGCTGTTCGCGGCCGGCGGTTCGATCGTCGTCGGCGCGCTCGCGGGGCTTGGCGTGTTCGCCCGCGTGCTGTTCCTGCTGATTCCGATCTGGCTGTTCGTGCGGATGGCGCTCAACGCGATCGACGGCATGCTCGCCCGCGAGCACGGGCAGAAGAGCACGCTCGGCGCGTACCTGAACGAGCTTGGCGACGTCGTGTCCGACGTCGCGCTCGTGCTGCCGTTCCTCGCGATTTCGGCGTTCGCCGCGGCGGACGTCTGGCTGTTCGCGCTGACGGCGGTCATCGTCGAATGCGCGGGGCTGATCGGCCCGCTCGCCGGCGCGACGCGCCGCTACGACGGCCCGTTCGGCAAGAGCGACCGCGCGCTCGCGCTCGGTGCGTTCGCGCTGTGGATCGGCTTCGGTCTGCCGGTCGGCAGCGTCGCCGCATGGCTGTGGCGCGTGCTGATCGTGCTGTCGATCGTGACGGTGGTGCGGCGCGTGCAGGCCGGGATCGCCGAAGCGGGCGGCTGACGGCGGTAGTGGGACCGGCGCCGGAGGGCGGCGCCGCATGATTCGAATAACGAAACGAGAGAGATCGCATGAACGCACGCACGGCCCGCGAGGCCGACTTCATCACGCACGACGGCGAAACGCTGTTCTATCGCCACTGGCCCGCGACGGGCCCGCGCTGCCGCGGCGCGATCGTGCTGCTGCATCGCGGCCACGAACATTCGGCGCGTGTCGCGCACCTCGTCGACGAGCTCGACCTGCCGGACTTCGCGTTCTTCGCGTGGGATGCGCGCGGTCACGGCCGCTCGCCCGGCGCGCGCGGCTACAGCCCGAGCGCGGCCGCGTCGGTGCGCGACTTGCAGACCTTCGTCGAGCATATCCGCGACACGCACGGCATCGCGATCGAGGACATGGCCGTGGTCGGCCAGAGCGTCGGCGCGGTGCTCGCCGCCACCTGGGTACACGACTACGCGCCGCCGATCCGCTGCCTCGTGGTCGCGTCGCCGGCGTTCCACATCAAGCTTTACGTACCGTTCGCGCGGCCGGGGCTGCGGCTGATGCACAAGCTGCGCGGGCTGTTCTACGTGAACAGCTACGTGAAACCGAAATTCCTCACGCACGATCCCGAACGGATCGCCAGCTATGCGGCCGATCCGCTGATCACGCGGCCGATCGCCGTGAACATGCTGCTCGACCTGCACGACACCGCGAAGCGGATCGTCGCCGATGCGGCCGCGATCACCGTGCCGACGCAGCTGCTGATCTCGGGCGCCGACTGGGTCGTGCATCGCGGCCCGCAGGACCGCTTCTTCGAGCGGCTCGGCGCCGCGCGCAAGGAGCGCATCGTGCTGCCCGGCTTCTATCACGACACGCTCGGCGAGCGCGACCGCGCGCGGGCGCTCGCACCGCTGCGCGCGTTCGTGCTGCGCGAGTTCGATACGCCGAGCCCGCGCGTGTCGCTGGCCGACGCCGACCGGCGCGGCGCATTCCACGACGAATACGCGGCGCTCGGCCGCCCGCCCGCGAACCCGTTCGCACGGGCGTACTGGGCGATCACGCGGGCGGGTCTGAAGGCCGGCGGCGCGCTGTCGGACGGCATCGCGCTCGGGCTGCGGCTCGGCTTCGATTCGGGTTCGACGCTCGACTATGTGTACCGCAACCGCGCGCAGGGCCGGCTCGGCGTCGGCGCGCTGATCGACCGCATCTATCTCGATTCGCCGGGTTGGGTCGGCATCCGTCAGCGCAAGGTGCATCTGCAGGAACTGATCGGTGCGGCGATCGGCCGGCTGCGCGGCCACGGCGAACCGGTGCGGATCGTCGACATCGCGGCCGGGCACGGCCGCTACGTGCTCGACGCGATCGCGACGGCCGCCGAACGCGACGGCGCGGCGCCCGACGACATCACGCTGCGCGACTACAGCCCGCCGAACGTCGAGGCCGGGCGCGTGCTGATCGCGCAGCGCGGTCTCGAGCCGATCGCGCGCTTCGAGCGCGGCGACGCGTTCGACGAGGCGTCGCTCGCGACGCTCGAGCCGCGTCCGACGCTGGCGATCGTGTCGGGGCTGTATGAACTGTTCGGCGAGAACGCGCTGATCGAACGCTCGCTGCGCGGGCTCGCGCAGGCGGTGCCGCCCGGCGGCTATCTCGTCTATACCGGGCAGCCGTGGCATCCGCAGCTCGAATTCATCGCCCGCGCGCTGAACAATCATCGCGGCGACGCGACCTGGGTGATGCGCCGCCGCTCGCAGGCCGAGATGGACGAGCTCGTCGCGCGCGCGGGCTTTCGCAAGCTCGACCAGCGCATCGACGAGATGGGCATCTTCACGGTCAGTCTCGCGCAGCGGGTCGACGCGTCATGAGCGCGCTCGGCGGCGGCGCGGGCGCGGGCGACAGTCTCGCCGAGTCGGCGGCCGGCGCGCACGACGCGTCGTTCGCGCTGCGCGTCGGCTGGCTCGCGGCGATGGGCGCGGTGTTCTTTTCCTCGTACGGCTTCGCGAACTGGCTCGCCGCGCGCCGTGCCGTGGTGCCGACCTTCGCGTTCGGCTGGGAACATGCGATTCCGTTCGTGCCATGGACCATCGTGCCGTACTGGTCGATCGACCTGCTGTACGCGCTGTCGTTCTTCTTCTGGACCCGCCGCGACGATCTGCTCGATCACGTGAAGCGGCTGTTGACCGTGCAACTGGTGTCGGTCGCGTGCTTCGTCGCGTGGCCGCTGCGCTTCGGCTTCGAGCGGCCCGACGCGGGCGGCGTGGCCGGCGCGCTGTTCACGCTGCTGATGGGGTTCGACAAGCCGTTCAACCAGGCGCCGTCGCTGCACATCGGCCTGCTCGTCGTGCTGTGGGCCGTCTATGCGAAGCAGTTGCGCGGCACGCTCGCTCGGCTCGTGCTGCATCCATGGTTCGCGGCGATCGGCGTGTCGGTGCTGACGACCTATCAGCATCATGCGATCGACGTGCCGACCGGTGCGGCCGTCGGCTGTCTGGCGCTGTTCCGGTTTCCGTTGCGTGACGCCGCGGGGCGACTGCCGGGCGCGACCGGCTCGCCGTCCGTCGCCGGCCGCGCGCTCGCCCGCCGCTATGCGCTCGGCGCGGCGCTGGTCGCGCTGGTGGCGCTTGGCTGCGTGTCGCGCGCGCCGGGCTGGGCGTTGGCGGCCGGGTGGGCCGCGCTGGCGCTCGCGTGCGTCGCGTGGATCTACCGGCGCGGCGCGCCCGGTGCGTTCCAGAAGGACGACGCGGGCCGTTTCCCGGTGTTCATCCGCTGGCTGCTCGCACCGACGATCGCCGGCGCGTTCGTCAACTCGCGGGTGTGGACGTTCCGGCATCCGGCGCTGGCGCGGATCGACGAGCGCGTGTCGATCGGCCGCACACCGACCACGCGCGATCTGCGACGCCACGGCTTCACCGCGCTCGTCGACCTGACGGCCGAGATGCCGCGCTGGGCCGCGGCCGACGCGTCGCTCGCGTATGCGTCGGTGCCGCAGCTCGACCTCGTCGCGCCCACCGCGGCGCAGCTCGCGGCGGCCGTCGCGGCGCTCGAACGCCTGCACGCCGACGGGCGCGACGTGCTGATCTGCTGTGCGCTCGGCTACGGGCGCAGCGTGCTGTGCGCGGCTGCCTGGCTCGCCGCGCGGCGGGGGCTCGGCGACGCGCGCGACGCGCTTGCCGCGGTACGGGCGGTGCGGCCGCGCGCGGTATGGTCGGACGACGGCGCGGCCGTGCTGCAGGACTGGATCGACCGCCGCCGCGTAACGGGAGCGGCGTGATGCGCGACCCGTCCGCACCGTTCCGGATCGCCGCCGCGCGCGGGGCGCTCGACGCCGGCGCGTGGGCGATCGCGGCCGCGCTGGCCGCGGCCGGCGCAGGCTGGTGGATCGCGGCGGGCTGGCCGCCGGCGACGATCGCGCGTGTGTTGCTGGCCGTGATCAGCACCGGGTCGGGGATTGCCGCGCTGTGGTACGCGGTGCGCATCGAGATCGACCGGCGGCTGTTCGCCGCGCTCGCGCGCACGGCATCGGGCGATGCGTCGGCCGACGACGGGCTGGCCGCGCTCGATCGCGCGCTTGCCGACCTCGGCTGGATCGACGCAGGCAAGGCCGGACGCGCGCTCGACGCGCGTGTGCGCGGTGCGGTCGGGTTGTGCCGTGCCGGTATGCTGGTCGCGATCGTGCAGTGGATCGTGGTCGGTTTTGCAATCGCGGTGGCGCGGGTCGGCTAACCATCCGTAACCGGCCCGGACGGCCGCGGCCCGGGCCGGTCAAGCGGGTTACGCGTGCGCCGCCCGCTGCGTCCGCGTGCGCTTCACCGCGTACATCGCCTGGTCCGCACGTTCGATCAGCGCGTTCATGTCGGTGCCGTCGTCAGGCAGCATCGCGACGCCGACACTGACGCCGAGCCGCAGCGGATGTCCCTCGAATTCGAACGGCTCGCCGACCTGCCGGGCGAGCCGTGCGCGTTGCGCATCGACGTCGTCGCGGCTGCCGATGTTCGGCAGGATCACCGCGAACTCGTCGCCGCCCACGCGCGCGACCGTATCCGAGCGCCGCACGGCGCGCTGCATCCGCGTGGCGATCTCGCGCAGCGCGGCGTCGCCCGCGCGGTGGCCGTAGCCGTCGTTGATCGGCTTGAGCCCGTCCATGTCGATGTTGAGGATGCCGAGCCGGCCGTTCGCGCGCAGCGCCGTATGCATCGACTGGCGCAGGCGGTCGTAGAACAGCGCGCGGTTCGGCAGGCCGGTGAGCGCGTCGTGCGTCGCGCGCAGGTACAACTCGTTGGCCTCGTTGCGCGCCGCGTGGAACATCGCGGCGGCGATCAGGTCGGCCGTGAGCCGCAGCGTCCCGGCATCGGCGGCCGAAAAACCGTCGATGTCCGGCGACATCACCTTCAGCACGCCGACCGTCGTGTCCGCGTGGGTGAGCGGCATCACCAGCATCGAGCGCAGCCCGACCCGGCGGCACGCATCGCGGTCGACGCGCGGGTCGGATTCCGAATCCTTGCAGTGCAGCAGCTCGCCGCGCGTCACGCACAGGCCGGACAGGCTGCCCGAGCGGCGCAGCCGCAGCCCGAGCATCCCGGCGGCGGAGCCCGACGCGGCGCGGTACACCATGTCGTCGCCTTCGGCGAATTCGACCGCCGCGCCGCTCGCGCCCGTGAGCTGCGGCACCTGCTCGGTCACGTAAGCCATCACGCTGCCGAGGTCGAGGCCGAGTTTCGCGATCTCGGTCTGCGCGGCGATGATGCGCAGCAGCGTGTCGGAGGACGGGGTAGCGGTGTCGACGATTTGATCCAAGTCAGTTTTCCATGAAGAAAGCCAAGCACGCGGCCCGGGCTTGCGGTAGCATACGCGCCGCTCACGCGGCAGCGCGTTCCGGGCGGCCCGCAACGGGCCGCCGCCGGCATCCGGCCGGTTTCCCGGGGCGCCGGACCGCCGGTTCGGCAGCGCCGGCAGTATGCCGGGCGGTCCGGCCGGCAGCAACGGTGTAACTCTTGCCATTCCATCGCGACGCGCAGCATTTCCGACCGGATTGAGTTGTTTTTCGCTTCGTCAGCACGAATCAGGGCGAGTTTTGTCTTGATTTTGAGATAGTGTGACGAATGTGCGAGCGCCGGTGCCCGGTGCGCGCTGTCCGACGAATCGGCAGCAAAATGATTCGCCGCGTCGTTTCGATAAATGCATTCAGGCCAGACTTTGAGGGGAAGCAGTGGGGATGTGCACTCACGGGCATAGCTGCTTTGCGCGCGTCGGTTGTGGCGCGCTTGATGACCGGACGATCTTGACGAAGCGGGGCCGCGCATGAAGCCGGCCGCGTCGCTGTTCGTCCTGTCGCTCGCCACGTTCGGCGCGTTCCACGCGGCCGCGTTGTCGGCCGCGCCGATGCCGGCCGCGGCCGCTTCGGCGTCCGCCGGCAGTCCGGCCGTGACGGCGCCCGCCAGCGGCGCGGCCGTGCCGAGCGCCGCCGGCCAGCCCGCGACGACCGTGCACCTGCCGTTCGCGTCGCTCGGCGCGTTCGATCCGGTCCACCTGCGCGGCGCCGACGACGCGCGCACGATCAATGCGGGCGTGCGGCTCGACCGCGTGGTCACCGGCGCGCGGCTGCGCCTGACCTACGCGTATTCGCCGGCGCTGGTCTTCCCGATGTCGCACCTGAAGGTGTCGATGAACGGCGAGGTGGTCGCGACCGTCCCGTTCGACGCAACCCGCGCGGGCCGCACGGTCACGCAGGACATCCCGATCGATCCGCGCTACTTCTCCGATTTCAACCAGATCGGCCTGCGCCTGATCGCGCATTACACGCTCGACCACTGCGAGGACCCGTCGAGCTCGGCGCTGTGGGCCGACGTGAGCCCGACGAGCGAACTGATCCTCGACGAGTCGCCGGTGCGCCTGCCGAACGATCTCGCGCTGCTGCCCGCGCCGTTCTTCGACCGGCGCGACAACGGGCTCCTGCGGCTGCCGTTCGTGCTGCCGGCGTCGCCCGACTCGGCGACGCTGCGCAGCGCCGGCGTGCTCGCGTCGTGGTTCGGCGCGCTGGCCGACTACCGGCAGGCGCGCTTCCCGGTTGCGGCGACGCTCCCGGCCGACGACCAGGCGGTCGTGGTCGGCACGGCCGCGACCTTGCCGGCCGGCCTCGCGCTGCCGTCGGTCAACGGTCCGCTGCTCGCCGTCGCGGATAACCCGGCCGCGCCGGGCCGTAAGCTGCTGGTCGTGACGGGCCGCACGGCCGCCGAGGTCGACGACGCGGTCGCGGCGCTCGTGCTCGGCCGCGCGGCGCTGTCGGGCCCGGCGGCGACGGTCGCGCACGTGGATCTCGGCGCGCCGCGCAAGCCGTACGACGCACCGCGCTGGCTGCCGGTGAACCGGCCGATCACGTTCCGCGAATTGGTGTCGGATCCGCGCGAACTCGAAGTGCGCGGCACGTCGCCCGACGCGATCCGGCTGAACCTGCGCGTGCCGGCCGATCTGCATTCGTGGAACGGCTCGGGCGTGCCGATCACGCTGCGCTATCGCTACACCGCGCCGACCGTGCAGGACAACTCGACGCTCGCCGTCGAGATCAACGAACAGCTCGTGAAGTCGTACCGGCTCGGGCCGACCCATGCGGAAGACGCGCGCGGGCGCATGCAGCTGCCGCTGCTGTCGGTGCCGGAAGGGCGCGTGACGAGCGATGTCGACATTCCGGCGTTCCGGGTCGGCAGCGGCAACCAGCTGCAGTTCCGCTTCACGCTCGATTCGCAGAAGACGGGGCTCTGCTCGAGCACCGCGACCGAGCCGCAGCGCGCGGCGATCGATCCGGATTCGACGATCGACTTCTCGCACTTCGTCCATTACGCGCAATTGCCGAACCTCGCGTTCTTCGCGAACAGCGGTTTCCCGTTCACGCGCTTCGCCGACCTGTCGCAGACGGCGGTCGTGATGCCGGACCGGCCGTCGCCGCAGGAGCTGGAAGCCTACCTGACGATGCTCGGCCACATGGGGCAGTGGACCGGCTTCCCGGCGCTGCGCGTGCAGGTCGCGCGGCCCGGCGACGTCGCCGCGCTCGCGGGCCGCAAGGACCTGCTCGTGATCGACGGCTCGCCCGCGTCGCCGCTGCTGTCGCACTGGCGCGCGGCGTTGCCGCTGTCGATCGACCAGCAGGCCGGCACGGGCGCGACGCGTGTCGCGTTCTCGGTGAAGGAGCGTTGGCGCAACGGCGTCGGCATGGCCGACGGCGGCGCGCATATCGAACAGACGGGCTCGCTCGCGGCGCTGGCCGGGTTCGAGCTGCCGGGCAGCCATGGCCGCAGCGTCGTGGCGCTGACGGCGACCGACCAGGCGCGTCTGGCCGATCTGCTCGACGTGCTCGAGAAGCCGGGCCTCGTGTCGCAGCTGCAGGGCGACCTCGCGCTGGTGCGGCCGGGGCAGGTCGACAGCCTGCGCGTCGGCGAGCCGTACGTGGTCGGCTTCGTGCCGTGGTACGCGCGCGTCTGGACGCAAGCGGCGCGGCACCCGGTGGTGCTCGGCGTGGTCGGCGTCGTCGCGGGGCTGCTGCTCGCGCTCGGCGTGTTCAGCGTGCTGCAGAGAATCGCCGCGCGCCGACGGGGGATGTAACGGATGGCGTGGGCATTCGCAAGGCGACGGGCAACGCAGCCGGCGCGGCGGGTCGGCACGACGCTCGTGCTGGCCGTCGCGGCCGTGTGCGCGGCGGCCGGCGCCGCCGGGCGCGCGCAGGCCGCGCAAGGCGGCACGGCCGACGTGCGGTGCGGCGCGGCGTGGCCGCGCTGGGACGCGTTCAAGCGCGATTTCGTGTCGGCCGACGGCCGGGTGATCGACGTTGGCTCGACGGATTCGCGCACGGTATCGGAGGGGCAGGCGTATGGACTGTTCTTCGCGCTCGTCGCGAACGACCGGCGCACGTTCGACACGATCCTCGCATGGACCGAGAACAACCTCGCGCAGGGCGACCTGAGCGCCCGTCTGCCGGCGTGGCTGTGGGGCCGCGCGCCGGACGGCGCGTGGCGCGTGCTCGACGCGAACGCGGCGTCCGATGCCGACTTGTGGATCGCGTACACGCTCGTCGAAGCCGGACGGCTGTGGCGCGAGCGCAGCTATACGGCGCGCGGCGCGCTGCTCGCGAAGCGCGTGCTCGACGACGAGACGGCCAGCGTGCCGGGCCTCGGCCTCACGCTGCTGCCCGGACCGACCGGATTCAAGCTGGCCGACGGTCGATGGCGCGTGAACCCGAGCTATTCGCCGCCGCAGGTGATCCGCGGGCTCGCCGCGCGGCTGCCGGACGATCGCCGCTGGGCCGCGCTCGCGGCCAGCACCGGCCGCGTGCTGCTCGACACCGCGCCCAAGGGCTTTGCGCCGGACTGGGCGTTGTATCGCGCCGGCGCCGGCTTCGCGCCCGATCCGCAGACCCACGCGGAAAGCGCGTACAACGCGATACGCGTGTATTTGTGGGCCGGCATGCTCGATCGCGCCGATCCGCTCGCCGCGCCGCTGCTCGCGCGCTTCGCGCCGTTCGCCGATTACATCGCCGCGCATGGCGCGCCGCCGGAGAAGGTCGATACGACGACCGGCGTCGCGGGGCCGAACGACGGCAACGGCGGCTTCTCGGCGGCGGCCGTGCCGTTCCTCGACGCGCGCGGTCAGCATGCGCTCGCCGATGCGCAGGCGGCCCGTGTCGACGCGCTCGCGCGCCAGTCGGCGCCCGGCTATTACACGAGCGTGCTGACGCTGTTCGGCCTCGGCTGGCGCGAGGGCCGTTACCGGTTCGGCGCGGACGGGTCGCTCGATGCGCGCTGGGAGGGCCGTTCATGCGCGGCCCGATGAAGCACGGCGCGCGGCGTGTCGCGGGGCTTGCGTGGCTCGCGTCGTCGGTCTCCGCGGCGGCGCCGGCCACCGTCGCCGTCGCGGCGACGAAACCCGTCGCGCCGAATGCCGTGTCGGCGCAGGCCTCGGCCACGTCGCCCGACGCGCGGCGTCAGCTCGCGACCGCCCGCATGTGGGGCGCCAAGCATCGCGACGACCTCGCGCGCGACGCACTGCGCAAGGGGCTCCTGATCGCGCCGGACGATTCCGAACTGCTCGCGGAGCAGGTGCGCGTGCTGCTGCGGCTCGGCGACGCGCAAGGCGCGCAGGCCACGCTGGCGCGCCTGCAGCTGCGCGCGCCGGCGGCGCCCGACACGCGCCGCGCGGCCGACGAATACCGCGTCGCGACGAGCGGCCGCGGCGAGATGGCGCAGATCCGGCTGCTCGCACGCAGCGGCCGCGCCGACGAGGCGGCCCGCCGGATCGTCGCGCTGTTTCCGAACGGCGCGCCGTCCGGTGCGCTGGGCGCCGAGTATTACCAGATCGTCGCGAACGCGCCGGGCGGCCGCGAACCGGCGGTCGCCGCGCTGCGCCGCGCGGTCGCGGCCGACCCGCAGGATTCGAACGCGGCGCTGGCGCTCGCGCGGCTCCTGAACCAGCGCGACGACACGCGTGCGGAGGCGAACCGCATCGCGTGGTCGCTCGCGAAGCGGCCCGACGCCGACCATACGGAAGCGATGGCCGTGTGGCGGCGCGTGCTGCAGTCCGCCGGCACCGATCCCGCCTATCTCGACGCGTTGCGTGCCTATCTCGCGCTCGTCTCGGACGACACCGAATTCCGCGATCGCGCCGCCGCACTCGACCGGCAGCGCGACGCGCAGCGGCTGCTCGAGCGCGATCCGGGCTACATCGCGCAACAGCGTGGCTTGCAGGCGCTCGCGCGCGGCGATCTGAGCGGCGCCGATCCGCTGCTTGCGCGCGCCGCGCAGGCGCGCGCGGGTGATGCCGATGCGGTCGGCGGGCTCGGCCTGCTGCGCCTGCGCGAAGGCCGGCACGACGAAGCGCGCGCGCTGTTCACGCGCGCCGCGGCGCTGTCGACCGACCAGCGCGGCAAGTGGCAGAGCCTCGCGCGCACCGCGCAGTTCTGGGGGCTGATCGCGCAAGGGCGCGCGGCGGCGTCGGCCGGACGGCCGCAGGATGCCGAGCGCGCGGCGCGCGCCGCGCTCGCGATGCAGCCCGACAGCCCGGACGCGAAGCTTCAGCTTGCCGATGCGCTGCTCGCGCAGCGCGACTGGGCGCGCGCGGAGCCGTTGCTGCGCGAACTGCTGGCCGCACGTTCGCCGAACCTGTCGGCGGTGCGCGGCACGGCGACGCTGTACGAGAACACCGGCCGCGCGGATCGCATCGGCCCGCTGCTCGACGCGCTGCAGAGCCGCGTGACGGGCCGCGACGATCGCCACGCGCTCGACGGGCTGCGCGCCGACCTGCTCGCGAGCGAGGCGCGCGCGCTGGCGGACAAGGGCGAACGCGGGCCGGCCGCACAACGCTACGAAGCGGCGGTGCGCGCGGCGCCCGATGCGCCGTGGACGCGCTTCGCGCTTGCGCGGCTGTATCGCGACATGGGGCTGCCGCAGCTCGGCCGCACGGTGATGGACGACGGGCTCGCGCAAAGCGACACGCCCGAGATGCGCTATGCGACCGCGCTGTATCGCAACTCGCTCGACGACATCGCGGGCGCGCAGGCCGCGCTCGCGGGCGTCGACGATGCGCAACGTTCGGACGGCATGCGTGCGCTCGCACGCAAGCTCGACGCGGAAGGTTCGCTGGCCGGCGCGCGCGGCGCGCTCGGCCGTGGCGATCGTGCGGCCTTCGCCGCGTCGCTCGCCCATGCGCAGGCGAGCGCGCCGGACGATCCCGACATGCTGGCCGCGATCGGCGCGCAGTGGATCGACGCGGGCGAACCCGAGCGCGGCCTTGCGCCGTTGCGCGACTGGATCGCCGCGCATCCGCGCGAGGCCGATCCCGACGTGCGGCTGCGCTACGGCGACCTGCTCGGCAGCGCGGGGCGCGACGACGCGCTCGCCGCGTGGCTCGACGCGCTGCGCCGCGAGCCGGCGCTGACGCCGGCACAGACCGCGCGGATCGAGGACCAGTCGCTGCGGCTCGTGCTGCGGCAGACGGACGACGCGATCGCGCAACGGGACTATGCGCGCGCCCGCACGCTGCTCGACCGGGCGAGCCTGGCCGGCCGCGCGGACAAGCGCTACGCACTCGAACTGGCCGACCTCGAACGCGCGCAGGGCCGTTACGACGCGGCACGCGACGCGCTCGCGCCGGTCGTCGCGCGCACGCCGGACGATGCCGATACGCAGCTCGCGCTCGCGCGCATCGACGAGGACAGCGGCCACCGCGCGGCCGCGCTCGCACGCGTGCAGGCCGTGCTCGCGCGCACGCCGGACGACGACGTCGATACGCGGCTGTCGGTCGTGCGCCGGCTGAACGCGCTGCGCCGCCCGGACGAAGCCGCGCAGGTGATCGACCCGCTGCAGGCCGCGTACCCGGCGCGTGCCGACGTGACGGTCGCGGCGGGGCGCGTGGCCGAGGCGCAGGGCCGCTACGACGATGCCGCATCGCTGTACCGGCTGTCGCTGTCGCAGGAGCGCACGAGCGGCGTGAGCCCGGGCCGCGACGGTCGCACGCCCGCGCAGGCCGCGTTCGCGGATCTCGCGCAGCGGCGCGATCCCGAGATCGAGATCGGCTGGCTGCCCGCGTACAAGTCGGGCGACGAAGGGATTTCCGCGTACCGCGCGCAGCAGGTGCCGATCTACGTGCAGATGCCGGTGCGCTACGACGGGCATGCGTTCCTGCAGCTCGACACCGTGCATCTGGACGCCGGCACGCTCGATACGAGCGACCCGAACGCGTATTCGCTGAAGACGTTCGGGACCTACGCGGCGCTCAACACGCCGATCGGGCTGCCCGCGCCGTTCGCCGCGAATCCGTCGGCCGCCGCGTCGATCGCGCATCCGCCGGGCGACCTGCATCAGCCGATGACGGGCGTCGCGCTCGGCGCCGGCTATCGCACGGACGCATGGCGCGTCGATCTCGGCACGTCGCCGCTCGGCTTCCCGGTGCATTACCTGGTCGGCGGCGTACGCTACCGCTTCGACGCGGGGCCGGCGAGCTTCACCGTGAACGCGTCGCGCCGGCCGGAGACGAGCAGCGTGCTGTCGTATGCGGGGATGCGCGATCCGTGGACCGGGGCCGTATGGGGCGGCGTGCGTCGCGATGGCGTGAACCTGCGCGCGGCGGTCGACGTCGGGCGCGTGAACCTGTTCGCCGAACTCGGCGCGGGCGTGCTGTCCGGCCGCAACGTCGAGCGCAACGCGGAAGTCACGCTGCGCTCCGGCTTCACGGTGCCCGTGTACGAACGCGCGACGATGAAGGTGAGCACGGGGCTCGTCGGCAATGCGTGGCACTACGCGCAGAACCTGCGTTACTACACGTACGGGCAGGGCGGTTACTACAGCCCGCAGCGCTACCTGTCGCTCGGCGTGCCGATCGAGTGGGCCGGGCGGCGCGACGCGCTGTCATGGGACCTGACCGTCACGGCCGGGATCTCGAACAGCTACGAAAAGGATTCGCTGTTCTACCCGACCTTCGCGAACCAGCGCGCCGCGCAGGAGGCGGCGGGGCTCGTCTATGCGGGCAGTTCGACGCGCGGCGTGTCGTTCTCGTACGGCGTGAACGGCATCGTCGAATATCGCGTGAATCCGCACCTGAGCGTCGGCGCGCAGCTGCACGTCGACCGGTCGCACGACTATGCGCCGAGTTCGGCGCTCGTGTACTTGCGCTATGCGTTCGACGCACGCGCGGAGCGCAGCTGGCTCGTCACGCCGACGCCGGTGCGGCTTTATTCGGATTACTAGGGGCTGCTTGCATATGGAACGTACATGCGAATGCCCGAAATCGCCTGCAGGGCAAGAAGTGAGGAGCGCCGTTTGGCCGAGCCAAACAAGCGACGAGCGACGCCGCCATGCAGGCGATTTCGGGCGTTCCCCTGGAACGACTTTTTGGTTTGGGGTTGCCACGAGAACGGCCGCTCGCCGTGTTGCGCTCCTTGCGAATACGGCCAGTATTCGCGGCGTCCCACGCCTCGCGAGCGGCCGTTCTCGTGGCAACGCGTGTGCGTTCCATATGCAAGCAGACCCGGGGGGAAGCGCGTGAATACGGAAATCGATGCAACCCGTCCCGCGCTCGGCGCCGCCGGCCTGCTGGGCCGCCTGCGCGCGCTGCTGCGCACCGGGCCGGCCGGTGGCCGCGCCGGCCCGCTGAGCCGGCTCGCGATCGACGGCCTGCCCGATACGTGGACGCAGCTGGAAGCGGGCGGCCTGTACGCGATCTATGCCGCTGCCGGCACGCCGGCGTGCGACGCGCTGGTGTGGGAAAGCGCGCGGCAGTCGCGCACGCGCGACGTGACGGTCGTGCTGGCGCGCGACGCGGCGCGCGTCGCCGCGCAGATGGCGTCGCGCGGTTTCGCGGGCGGCGCGCAGCCGGCCGGCTGGCCGCGCAACCTGAACGTGCTGGCGATGCCGCCCGCGCACGAGCCGGCCGACGGCGATGCCGCGCGCGAACCCGCTGCGCCGCGCCATGCGGCGCCCGGTCCGTTCGCACGGCTCACGGGCGGCTTGCGCGCGATGAAGCGCTACGGCTTTCGCGCACGCTCGCTGTATTTCATCGAAGGCGCGCAGCGCTGGTTCAGCTGGGGCGATCCGGCGGCACTCGCGGAAGAGGCACACGCGCTCGCCGACTGGTGCCGCACGCACCGGATCGCGCTGGTGCTGCTGGTCGATCCGGAGATCGTGCGCACCGGCGCCGACCTCGATACCGACGATCCGCCGCTCGTGCGCGATGCGAATCGCGCGCCGCGCAGCGGCTTTCACGGGGTGTGCTCGGGCGTCGCGCAATTGCAGCGCACGCACGGCGAGCTGCTGTGGGTCGTCGATTTCTGGCGTGCCGGCGACACGCTCGCGGCCGGTGAAGTGCGGCCGCTGCGGTTCGCGCCGAGCGGCCGGCTCGCCGCGATCGTCGACGGCGCCGCCGTCGAGCCGTCGCGCCGGATGAAGCTCGCGACCGACGAGGATCGCGTCGTCGTCAGCCGCGCGGTGCTCGACGAAACGAGCCGCGTACCCGCCGGCTGGGAAATCGTCGACGACAACGCGGCGGTCGTCGCCGCCTGTGCGCATGCGCAGGCCGCGACCGCGGTTCTGGCATTCCGCACGCACGCGCAGCTCGAGGCGCTGTGCGCGGCCGTTCACACGCTGCGCCGGCAATCCGGCGGCGCACTGAAGATCGCCGTCGTCGAGCGCGGCGAGGTGCTGCGCCAGCAGTTCGAGATGCTGGTGCTGAGCGTCGGCGCGAATCGCGTCGTCGCGCGCGACCTGCCGGTGTCGCGGGTGCACGCGGCCGTCAACGCGCTGCGCGGGCAGCTCTATGCGCGGCCCGTCGCGGCCGATTATCGTGCGGCGCTCGCGGCCGCGCTCGGCGATTCGGTGCTGGGCTACCTGCCGGTCGGCGCCTTCTGCCTGCGGATTCGCGCGGTGCTCGATCGCGGCGCCGTGCTCGCGTTGCCGCATACGCTTGCGAAGATCGCGCTGCTGCCCGGCGTGTCGCACGTCGATGCGCTGCGGCACTGCCGGCCGCGCCGCGCGGGCGACGTCGCGACCGCCGATGCCGGACACCTGTACGTGTTCCTGTTCGCGTGCGAGCCGGCCGATGCCGATGACGCGCTGACGCGGATCTTCGACGTGCCGGTCGACACGCTGTCCGATCGCGTCGTGTGTCTCGGACAGGGCAGCATCGACACCGAGCTCGATGCGCTGAAGACCGAGAACCGGCGCGCGCCGATCGCCGACTACAGCGACCTGTTCGCGGCGGCGAAGCCGGCCGGCGCCGCGCGCGCGCCGATCGAACGCGCGGAGGATGTCGCGCCGCTCGCCGAACCGGACGCCGGAGTCGCTGCGGCCGGGACGGTCGACGCGCATGCCGATGCGGCGCCGCACGCCGGCGACGCCACGCGGGCCGCAGATACGCCGCCACCATCCGCCGAATTTCCCGTCGCGCGCACGCGCGGCGCCATCCGCAGCGCGATGCCGCTGCGCAAGCCGGAGGGCGCATGATCGCCGAACTCGTCATCGGATTCGTCGTCGGCATCGCGATCGCGGTGCCGGTGTGGATCGTCGCGCAGCACCTGGGCCTCGGCCGCGGTTTTCATGCGCCGCGCGGGCTGCACCGGCGCGACGCGGTGCCGTGCGAACTCGTGCCGGTCGCGCTGCGCGGGCGCCTGCTGCCCGAAGCCGGCCGTACCGACGAGGCCGCGCCATGAAGACGATCGCCGTCACGTCGACCACCGGCGGCGCGGGCCGCACGACGCTCGCCGGCGCGCTCGCGGTGCTGCTCGCGCGCCGCGGCCGGCCGGTCGTCGCGGTCGAGTTCGACGCGCAGAACCTGATGGGCGCGACGCTCGGTCTCGACACGCTGGCCGAGCACGGGCTCGCGCACAGCCTGCTCGGTGACGCCGGCGACGCCGCGCCATGGCACGCGCATACGTGGCGCAATGCCGACGGCGTGCTGTTCGTGCCGTATGGCCAGGTCGACGCAGCGGGCGCCGCCGCCTGCGATGCGCGGCTCGCGGCCGATCCGGCGTGGCTGTCGCGCGCGCTCGACGAGATCGCGCTGCCGGCCGACGGCGTCGTGCTGGTCGACACCGCGCGCTATCCGTCGCCGCAGGCCGAGCAGGCGATTCGCCGCGCCAACCTGACGCTCGTCGTCGTGCCGCCCGAACCGGCCGCGTGCGCGACGGTCGCCGCGCGCCTCGACGCGCTGCGGGCCGGCGGCGGCGACTTGCAGATCGTCGTGAACCGGCTGAACCCGGCGCGCGACATGCAGCGCGATGCGCTCGCGATGCTGCGCGCGGTCGCGGGGCCGGCGTCGATGCTCGAACAGCGGATTCACGTCGATGCGGCCGTGCCCGAGACGCTCGCGCGCGGCACCTGGATCTTCGACGACGCGCCGTATTCGCAGGCGTCGCACGACCTGAACGGCGTCGCGAACTGGGTCGACGCGTGGCTCGCGGCGGCCGCGGCCGGCCGCACGGGAGCGCGGCGATGAAGGCCGCGTTCGCGTCGCGCTGGCGCGCCGCGGCCCGGCGCGCGACCGACTGGTGTGCGCGCGGGATCGGGCTGCCGGCCCAGCGCACGCTGCTCGACTGGCTCGTGCGGCTGTTCTTCCATGCACCGCCGCCCGGCCGGCCCGATCCCGTGCGCCGCCGGGCGCGCGTTGCCTTCCTGTGGCTCGCGCAGGAGTGGGGCGTGCTGCAGCCGCTGAGCCCGCGCGAATGGTTGTGGCGCGCGATCGTGCGCGCGCCGCGCGCGGCCGACGAGCGGCCCGCGCGCGACCCGCTTGCATGGTTCGACACGTTCGTCGTGCCGGTCTACGTCGCGGCGCGCGCGCTCGGCACCCGCCTCGACGCGCTGCTCGGGCGCCTGCCGTGGGCGCGCTGGGGCGGCTGGCTCGACGCGCGCGCGCACGGCGTCGGCCGGCACCGCTGGCTCGCGCCGCTGTTGCTGATCGCCGGTGCGCTGATGTGGGCCGCGGCCGGGATGTCGCCGCTGATGCCCGGCGCGCAGTTCGCGTTCTTCGCGATCGTCGCGGTGCTGGCGCTGGCGCTGCGCCGCCTGCAGGGCCATCTGCCGACGCTCGCGCTCGCGTCGCTCGCGCTGCTCGCCACGGTCCGCTACGTGTGGTGGCGCACGACCCAGACGCTCGATTTCCGCAGCCCCGTCGAGGCGTTCGCCGGCTACCTGCTGTACGGTGCCGAAGCCTACACGTGGATGATCCTGCTGCTCGGCTTCATACAGACCGCATGGCCGCTCGACCGGCCGATCGTGCCGTTGCCCGACGATCCCGACAGCTGGCCGAGCGTCGACATCTATATCCCGACCTACAACGAGCCGCTGTCGGTCGTGAAGCCGACCGTGTTCGCGTCGCAGAGCATCGACTGGCCGACGGCCAAGCTGCGCGTGTATCTGCTCGACGACGGCCGCCGCCCCGAGTTCGAGGCGTTCGCGCGGGAAGCGGGGATCGGCTACCTGACGCGCGACGACAATCGCCACGCGAAGGCCGGCAACATCAACCGCGCGCTGCCGAAGACGCACGGCGAATACATCGCGATCTTCGACTGCGATCACGTGCCGACGCGCTCGTTCCTGCAGACGACGATGGGCGTGTTCCTGCGCGACCCGAAATGCGCGCTGGTGCAGACGCCGCACCATTTCTTCTCGCCCGATCCGTTCGAGCGCAACCTCGGCACGTTTCGCGAGATCCCGAACGAGGGCAACCTGTTCTACGGACTCGTGCAGTCGGGCAACGACCTGTGGAACGCGACGTTCTTCTGCGGATCGTGCGCGGTGCTCAAGCGCAGCGCGCTGGAGGAGGTGGGCGGCGTCGCCGTCGAGACCGTGACCGAGGACGCGCACACCGCGCTCAAGCTGCATCGCCGCGGCTACACGTCGGCCTACCTGCCGACCGTGCAGGCGGCCGGCCTCGCGACCGAGAGCCTCGCGGGCCACGTGAAGCAGCGCACGCGCTGGGCGCGCGGGATGGCGCAGATCTTCCGCATCGACAATCCGTTCCTCGGGCGCGGGCTCGGCTTCATTCAGCGGATCTGCTACGGCAATGCGATGCTGCACTTCTTCTACGGGATCCCGCGGCTCGTGTTCCTGACGATCCCGCTCGCCTACCTGTTCTTCCACCTGTACTTCATCAATGCGTCGTCGATCGCGCTCGCGAGCTACGTGATCCCGTACCTGGTGCTCGCGAACGTCGCGAACTCGCGGATGCAGGGGCGTTATCGCCATTCGTTCTGGGCCGAGGTCTATGAATCGGTGCTCGCGTGGTACATCGCGCTGCCGACCACCGTCGCGTTCTTCAGCCCGAAGCACGGCAAGTTCAACGTGACCGACAAGGGCGGCAAGATCGACGAAGGCTACGTCGACTGGTCGACGTCGAAGCCGTACCTCGTGCTGTTCGCGCTGAACGTGCTCGCGATCGCGGCCGGCGTGTGGCGGCTCGCGGCCGATCAGGGCGACGAGGCGTCGACGATCCTGATCACGCTCGGCTGGACCGTCTACAACCTCGCGATGCTCGGCGCCGCGCTGGCCGTCGCGCGCGAGACCAAACAGGTGCGCGTCACGCACCGGATCGCGATGCGCGTGCCGGCGACGCTGCTGCTCGCCGACGGGTCGACGGCCGCTTGCTTCACCAGCGACTACTCGACCGGCGGCCTCGGCCTCGAAGCGGTGCCGGGGCTGCCGCTCGCGGTCGGCGACACGCTGACGGTGTGCGTGACGCGTGGCGACCGGCCGTTCCCGTTCCCGGTGCGCGTGAGCCGCGTGACGCCGACGCACGTCGGCGTGAGCTTCGAGGCGCTGACGCTCGAGCAGGAGCGCCAGCTCGTGCAGTGCACGTTCGGCCGCGCGGACGCGTGGCTCGACTGGCACGCCAGCGCGCGCGCGGACACGCCGCTGCGCGGGCTGAAGGAAGTGCTGCGCGTGGGCCTGGACGGTTACGTACGAATGTGGAAGGGCGCGGCGCGCGGCGTGCAGTCGATGCTGGCGCCGAAGCTCGATCGGGCGCGCGACTGACGCGGCGCCCATCACGGAGTGGTTCAAATGACGTTCTGGAATCTGTATTTCATCCTGAAGTTCGCGCTGTTCGCGACCGGCCACCTGCAGCCGCTGTGGCTCGCGAACCTCGCGTTCGCGCTGGCGCTCGCGGTGAGCGCGCCGATCCGGCGCCGCGCGTGGCGCATCGTGCGGCAGCTCGTCGCGATCGCGATCGCGGTGCCGCTGCTCGCGCGCGAAATGCATGCGCCGCCGCTCGCGCGCCTCGCCGAAGCCGCGCGCGAGGTCGGCACATTCCGCCTCGATTACTGGATGGAGTTGCTGCCGCGCCTGTTGCCGCCCGTGCTGGTGCTGACGGTCGCGTGCGTGCTGATCGTCTATTTCGTCGTCAATCGCTGGGTGCGTGTCGCGACCTTCGTGCTCGCCGTGCTGATCGTGATGCCGCTGTGGCAGGCCGGCAACGGGCTGATGGCGCGCGTCGTCGCGCCGCTGCCGCAGCAGGCCGACGCGACGGGCGCGCGCGCCGGCCAGCCCGAGGATCACAACGCGGCGCTCGCGACGTTCCGCGCGCAGGAATCGCAGCGCCAGGTCGCGTTCGGTCATCTCGGCAACGACCCGGCCGCGCAGTTCGACGTGATCGTGCTGCACGTCTGCTCGCTGTCGTGGGACGACCTCGATGCCGCGAAGGTGCGCAACCACCCGATGCTGAATCACTTCGACTACCTGTTCAACAACTTCAGCACGGCCGCGAGCTACAGCGGCCCGGCCGCGATCCGCGTGCTGCGCGCGAGCTGCGGGCAGGAAGCGCATGCGGACCTGTACAAGCCGGCGCCGCAGCAGTGCCACCTGTTCTCGCAACTTGCGTCCGCCGGCTACACGGTGCAGTCGCTGCTGAACCACGACGGCCACTTCGACAACTTCCTCCAGGTCATTCACGACAATATCGGCGTGCCCGACGCGCCGATGATCTCGAACGCCGCCGCGCCGGTCGCGATGCATGCGTTCGACGGCTCCGCGATCAAGGACGATTACGGCACGCTCGCGAGCTGGTACGCGCAGCGCGCGTCGGTGCCGGGCCCGGTCGCGCTGTACTACAACACGATCAGCCTGCACGACGGCAACCGCGTGGTGGGGAGTGGGCTGACCAGCATCGATTCGTATCCGCAGCGCGCGACCAGGCTGATGAACGACTTCGACCGGCTCGCCGACCTGATCGCGCAGTCGGGCCGGCGCGCGGTGATCGTGTTCGTGCCCGAGCACGGCGCCGCGCTGCGCGGCGACAAGAACCAGGTCGCGGGCCTGCGCGAGATTCCGACGCCGCGCATCGTTCACGGGCCGGTCGGCGTGCGACTCGTCGGCTTCACCGGCAATCACGGGACGACGACGGTGATCGACCAGCCGACGAGCTTTCTCGCGCTCGCGCAGCTGCTGTCGAACCTCGTGTCGAACAGCCCGTTCAAGCCGGGCGTGACGCTTGCACAATATGCGGCCGACCTGCCGCGCACGCGGATGGTCGGCGAGAACGAAGGCACGGTGACGGTGCAGACGAGCGCCGGCTATGCGGTCAAGACTCCGGACGGCGTATGGATCGACGAACAGTAAACATCGGCGAAGGCGACGACGATCGCCTGTCGCAACCGAACGACGTGCTCGGCCTCGCGCGGCACTTGCCCGCGCTGGATCCGGCACGCTACGTCGACGAGCAGGCGCGGCGCGCGTTCGTCGAATCGCTGGACCGCTGGCCGGTGCTCGCGAAGCTGATGGGATTGAAGCGGTAAACGCAACGCGGCCGGCGTGAATGCCGGCCGCGTTGCATCGATGATGCCGACGCTGTCGGCTTACTGCGCGCGGCGCGCCGGCTGGCGCGTCCACTCGTTTTCCTCGCCCGGCACCTTGCCGAAGGTCTGCGCGGCCCACGCGTCGCGGGCCGCCTCGATCTTCGCGCGCTCGCTCGACACGAAATTCCATTCGATGAACCGCTCGCCCGGCAGGTGCGCACCGCCGAGCAGCATCACGCGCGCGCCGTTCCCGCTGGCGAGCGCGACGTTCGCGCCGGGTTCGAGCACGGCCATCGTCGCCGGTGCGAGCGGCGTGCCGTCGACCGTGAGGTCGCCGTCGACGAGATACACGCCGCGCTCGTCGTGTTCCGCATCGAGCGCGAGTTGCGCGCCCGCGGCGAATTCCGCATACGCGTAGAGCGTCGGCGAGAACACGGCGACCGGCGACGTGAGCCCGAATGCGGTGCCCGCGATCACGCGCACGCGCGCGCCGTCGCGCGTGAACGACGGCAGCGTGTCGGCCGCGTGATGCACGAACGCGGGCGCGGTGTCCTCATGCTCGACCGGCAGCGCGACCCAGGTCTGGATCCCGTGCACGGGCTGTTCATGCGGGCGGTCCTCGTCGGGCGAGCGCTCCGAATGGACGATGCCGCGCCCGGCCGTCATCCAGTTCACGTCGCCGGGCACGATCTTCTGCCGGAAGCCGAGGCTGTCGTGATGCATCAGCGTGCCGTCGAACAGGTAGGTGACGGTCGCGAGGCCGATGTGCGGATGCGGCAACACGTCGATTCCGCTGCCGGCCGGCAGCACGGCCGGCCCCATTTCGTCGAAGAAGATGAACGGCCCGACGAGGCGGGCGGCGCGCGCGGGCAGCACGCGGCGCACGACGAGGTTGCCGATGTCGCTCTCGCGCGGCGTGAGCAGGGTCTTGATCGATGCGGACATGGTGGGTTTCTCGGTGTCGGTGAGTCAGGCGATGGCCGTATCGATCGCGATCGGGTGCGTGAGGATCTTGTGCACCGGACACGCGTTCGCGATCTGCAGCAGACGCTCGCGCTGCTCGTCGGTCAGGTCGCCGTCGAGCGTGATGCGGCGCATGATCGTGCTGCCCGCGCTGCCCGATTCGTGCGCGAGCTTCACGTGGACTTCGGCGAGCGACCAGCCCTTGCGTTGCGCGTACATCTTCAGCGTGATCGCGGTGCAGGCGCCGAGGCTCGACAGCAGCAGCGCGACGGGCGTCGGTGCGGTGTCGCCGCCGCCGAGCGACGCCGGTTCGTCGGCGCGCCACTGATGCACGCCGTCGGTGAAATGGACCAGGTAATCGACGGAGCCGATGCTCGCTTCGACGGACAGTTCGCTCATTGCAATTCCATGTGGGGAAAGGGGAGACGGGCCGGCCGGACATGGCCGGGCAGGCGAGGCGTTACGGTTCGAGCAGGCGCTGCAGCCGCAGTTCCTCGAAATCCAGCTCGGATTCTATGCGGTGCAACACCGCATCGTCGACCCGGCCGTCGCGATGCAGGCCGAGCAGCGCGTCGCGCGACACGCCGACCAGTTCCAGCTCGACGCGCAGCATCCGCGCGCGCACGTCGGCCGGTTCGGCGCCGTCGCGGTGCGCGCGTTCGTTGAACGCGACGCGGCTGCGGTATTCGGTCAGCAGCCGGTCGAGCGATGCGCGTTCGAGGCCCGAGCCGCGCTGTTCGCGAGCATCGAGTTCGGCGAGCGCCGCACCGAACGTGTAGGCGCGCACCGCATGCTCGGACATCGTGTGCCGCGCGGCCGGGCGCAGCTTCAGCACGCGGATCAGCGGCGCGAGCGTGCCGCCTTGCACGACCAGCGTCGCGATGATCAGCAGGAACGTGCTGAACAGGATCAGGTCGCGGCCGGGGAAGTCGTTCGGCAGCGCGATCGCGGCCGCGAGGCTCACGACGCCGCGCATGCCGGACCAGCCGAGCACGACGGCCTCGCGCCACGACCACGGCGCGTGGCCCGCGCGCGGCGCGCGCAGGCGGCCCGGCAGCCACATCGCGGCGAACACCCACACGACGCGCGCGGCGATCGCGGCGGCCGTCGCCGGCAGCGCGACGCGCAGGCCGGCCATCAGCACCGCGCCTTCGTGGTTCACGCGCGCGAGGATCGCGTGCAGCGCGAGGCCGATCAGGATGAACACGAGCGCGTCGAGCACGAACACGATCGCTTCCCAGGTCGCCTTCGCCTTGATCCGCATGTCGGCGTCGAACACGCGATGCTGGCGCACGCCGAGCACGAGGCCGCACGTCACGACCGACAGCACACCGGAGCCGTGCACGGCTTCCGCGATCCCGTAGCTGCCCCACGCCATCGCGAAGGTCACGACGATGCCGAGCATCGGCTCGCGCAGGCGCTGCAGCACCCAGCACATCGCATGACCGCATGCGAGACCGACTGCGATGCCGATCAGCGTGAGCGAGAAGAACAGGCCGGTGGCGCTCGCGGTCGTGATCGTGACGGCGAGCGCGGCCGACACGGCCATCTGATACAGCAGCAGGCCCGACGCATCGTTGACGAGGCTTTCGCCTTCGAGCACCGCGACGAGCCGGGCGGGCAGCGGATGGCGCTGCAGGATCGCCTTCGCGGCGACCGCGTCGGGTGGCGACACGATCGCGCCGAGCGTGAAGCACGCGGCCCACGGCAGCGCCGGATTGACCGCATGCACGGCAAGCGCGACCGCAATCGTCGTGAACGCCACCGCGCCGAGCGCGAGCGACGCGATCGACCCGAGCTCGTGCCGGAATTCCTTCCACGCCGTATAGAAACCGCTCGACATCAGCAGCGGCGGCAGCACGGCCGCAAGCAGCAGCGCCGGGTCCATGTCGGGCACGCGCTTGCCGGCGACGGCCACCACGCAGCCGCCGAGCAGCAGCACGACGGCCGGTGGAATCGAGATCCGCTCCGCGAGCCACGTGAGCGCGCCCGCGCCGCAGATCAACAGCAGCAGGTAATGAAACAGTTCGACGTTGTTCATGAGCCGTGCATCACGACGGCTTGCGGTCGTTCGCGGCGCCGCCCGGCAGCGTGCCGAACATGTGCTGGCTGCATTGCGCGTCGCGCCACGCGGTATTCAGCCGGTAGCCGGACAGCATCCGGCGCGCGAGCGGCAGGATCTGTTCGCCGGCCAGCATGCCGAGCAGGCCGAGGAGCGCGATGACCGGCGGTGCCGGCGAATTCACGCCGAGCGCGCCGTAGATGACGCCGGCGAGGATGCCTGCGGACAGCGACAGAAAATACGGTTTCATGGTGAAAACCTCTCGTGATAGGCTGATCGGGGGCGAAGGGCGCGCCTTCAACGTGCTGGAAGCGTATCGGGTTTACGTGTGGAACAAAAGGGCGGATGGCCCTTCGAGAGCCCTCTCTTTCGGAATTCGATCGATTCCATTTCTTGGATGTTCGAGCCGCGACTTTTCCGATTAAATGGCTGCAACCGGAAGACGCCGTTCCGGGGTAACGCACAGTCGGCTCCTCCCGGTTTCCGGTCGAGGCAAGCCTCAAACGTTTCCTGTCCAAAGGATGATTCGCGCCATGAGCAACCCGAAGCTTGAAGTCCTCACCCCCCAGAACAGCCAGTTGATCTTCATCGACCAGCAGCCGCAGATGGCGTTCGGCGTGCAGTCGATCGATCGCCAGACGTTGAAGAACAACGTCGTCGGGCTGGCCAAGGCCGCGAAGGCATTCAACATCCCCACCACGATCACCACCGTCGAAAGCGACAGCTTCTCGGGCTACACCTATCCCGAGCTGCTCGACGTGTTCCCGAACCAGAAGACGCTCGAACGCACGTCGATGAACTCGTGGGACGACCAGAAGGTGCGCGATGCGCTGGCCGCGAACGGCCGCAGGAAGGTCGTCGTGTCGGGCCTGTGGACGGAAGTCTGCAATACGACGTTCGCGCTCAGCGCGATGCTCGAAGGCGATTACGAAATCTACATGGTGGCCGACGCGTCGGGCGGCACGTCCAAGGACGCGCACGACTTCGCGATGCAGCGGATGATCCAGGCCGGCGTCGTGCCCGTCACCTGGCAGCAGGTCGCGCTCGAGTGGCAGCGCGACTGGGCGCGCCGCGACACCTACGACGCCGTGATGGCGGTCGCGAAGGAGCATTCGGGCGCGTACGGCATGGGTGTCGACTACGCGTACACGATGGTTCACAAGGCCGCGCAGCGCACCGCGACGCCGCACGAGTCGATTCCGGCCGTCCCGGCGAAGTAACGGGCACGGGCCGCCCGTTCAGACGGGCGGCAGTGCCCACGGCGCGTGCGACAGATGTTCGACGAGGAACTCGAGCAGCGCTGTCACGCGCGCGGCACGCAGCATGCCGGGCGGCGTGACGAGATTGACGTTGATGTCGGCGATTTTCCAGTCGGGCATGACTTCCTCGAGCTCGCCGCTTTGCAGTGCGTCCCACACCAGGAACGTCGGCTGCAGCGCGAGACCGTGGCCTGCAAGAAGCGCGGGGCCGATGACGTCGGCGTTGTTGGTGCGGATGCGGCCGCGCACGGGGATGCCGATTTCGTCGTTCGACGCGGTGTGGCGAAAGCGCCAGTAGTCGGGCGTCGGGATGTTCGTGTAGGTCAGGCACACGTGCCGGTCGAGTTCGCTCGGATGGGTCGGCCGGCCATGCCGATCGAGATACGCAGGCGATGCGACGAGCGGCCGGCGCACCGCGCACAGACGACGCGCCCGCAGCGAGGAATCGTTCAGCTCGGCGATCCGGATCGCGACGTCGAAGCCGCCCGACACGATGTCGACGAACTGGTCGGACAGCACGAGATCGATGTCGACGCGCGGGTAGCGTTCGAGAAACGCGGGCAGCACCGGCGCCAGGTGGTGCAGCCCGAACGACATCGGCGCGTTCACGCGCACGAGGCCGTGTGGTTCGAGCGCGTGCGCGGAGGCCTCGTCCTCGATCATCTCGGCGTCGGCGAGCAGGCGGATCGCGCGATCGCGCAGCAGTTCGCCGGTCGGCGTGAGCGACAGCTTGCGCGACGTGCGGTACAGCAGCATCGCGCCGAGGCGCTTTTCGAGGCGTGCGATCGCTTTCGACACGGTCGGTTGCGAGATGCCGAGCAGGTCGGCCGCCTTGGCGAACGAACCGGTCTCGGCGACGCGCGCGAAGATGGCCCAGGCTTCGAGATCGGGAAGATGTTGCATGGCTGGAGAGCGTGGCGGCGAAGTGAAGCGAACGGGCGGAAACGATTCGGGCTGCCGACGCACGGCGCCCGGGCGGCAATGCGGCACATTCTAATTCAGTCGGGAAGGGCGTATGGAATCGTATCTGGCTTCATTGGGCGCCGGCGTGTTGATCGGCGTCGTGTACAGCGTGATCAAGGTGCGCTCGCCCGCACCGCCGCTGATCGCGCTGGTCGGTCTGGCCGGCATGCTGATCGGCGTGGCGGCCGTCGCACCGGTCCGTCACTGGCTCGGTTTCTGATTGCATCGAGGACATATTGATGAGCACGACCGACACCCAACCGGATCTGATCCTCCATAACGGAAGATTCACGACCCTCGACCGCACGAACCCCGTCGCGACCTCCGTCGCGATCAAGGATGGCCGCTTCGTCGCGGTCGGCCACGACGCGGACGTGATGCCGCTCGCGGGCCGCGCGAA